>JANMZO010000158.1:0-11759 GCA_031383405.1 Acidimicrobiia bacterium
CATCCAGCAGGACGGCATGTTCCTTACGCGCATGACCTTCGCTACGTAACGCGTGGGTGTTCGCGGCGAGCCATGCCGGCCCGTTCGCGTACCCGTCGAACAGGTACGCACCGGACTCCCGGAACCGGTTGTACGCGAACGTGGTTCCGAGATCGACCCGGTCCAAAAGCAAACGGAGTTCCTTCACCGTTGAACCACTGATATCAGCGGTGGTGAGCCCGGTCAGCACGCGATCCACCGCAGCCCGGGCCACGGCTATCTGATCGGTGAGACACGTATCCACCCACACACTGTACCACACAGAAACGTACATATGTTCGTATTTGAAAGCGAAATTCTACCGTCAAGAAGCGCCTCTTCTCGGCGCGGTCGACACAACCTCCCCGCACCCTCGCCACACACCTCCAAAAACACGAGCACCCAATACACGGGCGCCGAACCCAGCTCAACCACTATTTCCGGGGGAAGTAGCTGGTGCCCTTCGCGGAATTTCCTCGACCGTCTTAGCGCCAGACCTGTTGTGAACCGTGTTGTCCTCTTCCTCGACATCACACTCTGCACGTCAGTGGCCACCTACTAGTTGGGGTCGACTGCCCGTCGGAATACGTCGGCGGGGCCGACAGTGCTCAGAAGTCGGCGGGGCCGAACGGGGTTCAGAAAAGGCGGAGAACGTTCGACGGGCGGTTCTTCAACTCGTCGTAGTCGATCTCCACGCACGCGATCCGCCGGTCAGCGGCGAGGGTCTTGGCCTGCGCCTTGATCTCCTGCGCGACAAACATTCCGCGCACCGGAGCCAACATGGGATCGCGGTTGAGATACTCCAGATACCTTGTCAACTGTTCGACACCGTCGATCTCACCACGACGTTTGATCTCCACCGCGACCGTCGTGCCGTCGGCATCACGGCACAGTAGATCGACCGGACCGATGTCGGTCGGGTACTCGCGCCGGATCAGCTTCAGGCCGGCGGCCAACACATCAGTACGTTCGCTTAGCAATACCTGCAGCTCAGCCTCGACCCCCTCCTTCTGCAGACCCGGGTCGACGCCAAGGTCGTGGGCCGAGTCGTTGAACACTTCGTGCAGGACGATGGTGAGTGTTTCCCCTTTGGGATTCGTCACGGTCCACAGGCTGTCCTCCTCGCGGATGACGTTCGGAGCCGTCATCCAGTTCAGGGGCTTGTAGGCACCCCCATCGGAATGCACGGCGACACATCCGTCGGCCTTCACCATGATCAACCGGGTGGCTTCCGGAAGCAGAGCGGCCAGGCGACCTTCGTAGGTGACGGTGCAACGGGCTACAACAAGACGCATCCGGAGCTTCGTTTCTTACTCGGCCAAGACCGAGGTAGGACTGCAGAGGCCGACAAACCTCGAAAGCAACGCGATACCTGAAGCGCTCGACTTCTCCGGATGAAACTGTGTCCCCATAACATTTCCGCGTTCGACGACGCACGGAACTTCGCCGCCGTAGTCGCAGACACCAACCACGTCTTCGTGATGTTCGGGGGCGAATGAGTGCACGAAGTACGCCCACATCGGCGAATCGGAGGTCCCGAGCAGCCGTGACGCCCTCACGCGGCGAACGAGATTCCACTGCATCTGCGGTCGCTTCACGGTGTCAGGGAGCAGTCGTACGCGCCCTTTGAACACGTCGAGTCCTGCGACTCCACCGAACTCGTCGCTACCACTGTGCAACATCTGCATGCCCACGCAGATCCCCAGAAAAGGCCTTCCCGAAGCAACCGCGTCAAGGATTGGACCCCGCAGGTCGTAGCGATCGAGCGCCTCCATGCACCGACCCATCGCTCCCACACCGGGCAGGACCACACCGTCGGCGGCGGCGATGAGGTCCGGATTACTCGTCACCTCAACTGCGGCTCCCGCCCTCTCGAGCGCCTTCGACGCAGAAGGGAGGTTGCCAATTCCGTAGTCGACCAGCGCGACACGAGGCCGACCGAACGCACTCAAAGAGCCCCCTTGGTCGACGGTATTCCGGAACCACCGTCGAGACGAACCGCGTCGCGTAGGGCACGAGCGACAGCTTTGAAGATGGCTTCGATGATATGGTGCGCGTTCTTGCCGCGGACCATTCCAATGTGCAGGGTGACCATCGACGACATGACAAACGCCCGCCAGAATTCCTCGGTGAGCTGCGGGTCGAAGC
The DNA here is from genome assembly GCA_031383405.1 of Acidimicrobiia bacterium. GTDB lineage: Bacteria > Actinomycetota > Acidimicrobiia > Acidimicrobiales > JANYDT01 > JANMZO01. Next base: position 2,167 of record JANMZO010000158.1, read on the forward strand.
CCGGTTCACCGAGAAGAAAGGTCTGGCCGGTTCCACCCGATGCGTCGACTTCGTAGTGCAGGAACGGCCGACCGGACAGGTCCACCGCGACTTCGATCAACGCCTCATCCAGCGGTACGGCAATAGACGCGAAGCGTCGAACACCGACCTTGTCGCCCAACGATCGGCGGAACGCCTCACCCAGTGCGATGCCCACGTCTTCGATCGTGTGGTGCGTATCGATCTCAAGGTCGCCCACGCACTTCACCCGAAGGTCGAATCCTCCGTGCTTCCCGAGTTGGGCCAGCATGTGGTCGAAGAACGGAATGCCTGTCGACGTCTCGACGAGTCCCGTTCCGTCGATCTCGATCTCGATCTCGATCGATGTCTCCTTCGTCGCCCGTTTCGTCGACGCAAAACGGCGGCGCGTTGCGACGTCAGCGGAGGTGTCGGAGGTGGTCATTGTGCGGTTCCTACAATCTCGGCAAGGGCGGTCAGAAAGGTGTCGTCTTCGGCCCGGGTTCCAACCGTGACCCGCAGGCAGCCGGTTAACCCTGGCCACGACGAGCAGTTACGCACCAGCACCGACCGGTCGACCAATCGTCGCCACACCTCGTCTGGTGTCAGCTCCAGCGGGCGGAACAGCACGAAGTTCGCCGCCGATGGCCAAAATTCCACGTTGAGCCGGGCCAACCCGGTCTGCAGACGCTCGCGCTCAGCCACCAGGTTGGCTACCCGGTCCGTCATCTCGGCTTCGTGGCTCAAGGCCAGTTCCCCGGCAACAAGCTTCATCGCATCGAGGTGGTACGGCAACACGACCTTCTCCAGCTCCGCGACAAGCCATGGTTGAGCGAGGCAGTAACCGAGTCGTGAGGCCGCCATCGACCAGGTCTTGGAGAACGTGCGGATGACCACCAGACGGGGGTGATCCTCGATCAGTTCCTGGGCCGACCAGGGGGCGAACTGACCGTACGCCTCGTCGACGATCACCAGCCCTGAAGTCGCCGCATACACGTGTTCGATCAGCTCGCGTGACTCGAGTTGGCCGGTCGGATTGTTGGGTGAGCACAGAAAGACAATCGAGGGTTCGTGACCTGCCACGACGGCGTCGAAGGTCTCGGGCGTGAGCCGGTGGTCGGCGTCGCGGGTACCCGAGATGACCGTTGCCCCGGTGATCCGGGCGATCTGGCTGTGCATGGCGTAGGTCGGTTCGAACGTGACCGCCACCCGCCCGCTGCCGCCAAAGGTGAGGCACAGCGTTTGCAGCACCTCGTTGGAGCCGTTCGCGACGAACACGTTCTCGGCCGACACACCGTGCAGGTGGGCAATTGAAGAACGGAGCTTCGTCGCGGCACGGTCGGGGTACCGGTGAAACTCGATGTTCGCCACTTCGGCCGCAAGTTGTTTCTGCCACTCGGCCGGAGGAGGAAACGGGCTTTCGTTGGTGTTGAGCCGAACCGCCACCTCAACCTGGGGTGAGTGGTAACCCTCCATCGCCCGGATCTCAGGGCGTGGGGCAACGGGTAGGGTATCGGCCATCCAGCCAGCCTAGGAGACGGACGAACTCTCCACTCGCTGTTTGAACGCCGCGGACACAACGGAACCACCTCCGCCGCCGGCCTGAGAGAATCTGTCAATGGCTGACCCGTTTCCCGAATTGTCTTCTCTTCACCGTTCGCTCCAGGACATCGTGGATCGACTCGGGACCGTGGCGAAAGACCAACGTGGCCTGCCCGGGGGCGAAGCCGTCGCCGCGGAGGTTATGCAGATCGAATCCACCATCGTCAACGCCGAACGGCGCCTCGGCAAACTCGTCCACCGGCTTTAACCCGGCCGGGACAACCGGGACCGAGGCCGGTCCGCGACCGTTCCGCAGCAGCTCCCACCGGCGGTTCGCGGACCTGGTCGTCCTTCGAAGTGGGTGTCAGCCGGCGTTTCGTACGTCGAAAGCGCACGGTGGGACTTCGGTAGCGCCCATGACCCGTGTTCGGTAGGGTCGTCCCGATGGACCGTTCGATGGAATCCGCTGCCGGTGCCGATCGGCCGACCGGCACCGTCACGTTCCTGTTCACTGACGTCGAAGGCTCGACCCGGGCCTGGGACGCGCACCCCGAGCAGATGAACGCGGCCGTAGCGCTGCACGACCAGATTGTCCGCCGCTGCATGGCCGAGCACCGTGGTTACGTGTTCGCAACGGCCGGCGACTCGTTCAGCGTCGCGTTCCTCACGGCCGGCGACGGCGTCCGGGCCGCGGTCGCTGCCCAGCAGCGGCTCGCCGCCGCGACATGGCCGGACCCGGTCGTGCTCGCCGTGCGCATCGGCCTGCACACCGGGCACGCCAACGAACGCGGTGGGGACTACTTCGGACCCGCAGTGAACCGCGCCGCTCGCCTCATGGCCGCTGCGCATGGCGGCCAGGTGGTGTGCTCGCACGTCACCGCGCAACTGGCCCGGCCCGACCTCGACACCAGCGTCGCGCTCCAAGACCTCGGTGAGGTCCGGCTCAAAGACCTCCTCGACCCGGAGCGGGTGGTCGGTGTGGTCGGCAACGGCCTACGGTCTGCGTTCCCGGCCCTGCAGTCACTCGATCGGGCACGGCACAACCTTCTCGTCCAGCGCACACGCCTCATCGGCCGTGACGAGGACGTCGCCCGCCTCGTTAAGGTCATGCACGAGCACCGGGTGATAACGCTTACAGGCATAGGCGGATGCGGGAAGACCCGCCTCGCTCTCGCCGTCGCGGCCGAGGTCGGCGAGCTGTTCGAGGACGGCGCGTGCTTCGTCGAACTCGCTCCGGTGGCCGACGCCGAACGCGTCGCTGAGGTCGTCGCTGAATCCCTCGGCGTTCGGGTCGGCACTGGGGCGACGGCGAGCGAGCGCCTCCTCGCAATCGCGGCCTTCGTCGCTCGCCGCGACCTGCTCCTCGTGCTCGACAACTGCGAGCACCTCCTCGACGCCGTCGCCGAGCTTGTCGACGCGATCATGAGTTCCGGCACGCAGGCACGGGTGCTGGCGACGAGCCGCGAGGCACTGGAGGTGGACGGGGAGCAGACCCATCGGGTCTCGTCGCTCGATGCCGGCACTCCCGGCCGTGACGGCGACGACAGCCCTGCCTTGGAGCTGCTCTTGGAGCGCGCCAGCGCAATGCACGCCGGTCTCCAGCTCGATGGTGTCGAACGGCTCGCGGCGATCGAGATCTGCCGCCGTCTCGACGGGCTCCCGCTGGCGATCGAGCTGGCCGCTGCGCAGCTCGGCCTGTTCGGGCCGCAGGAGCTCCTCGCCCGTCTCGACCGGCGCTTCGAGCTGCTGGTCGGTGGCCGTAACCGGCGCCGACAGCGACAGCAGACGCTGCAGGCCGTCATGGACTGGAGCTGGGAGCTGTTGACACGCGACGAGCAGCGTCTTCTTGCCTGGCTCTCGGTGTTCTCGGGCGGCTGGACGATCGACGCAACCGAGGGCGTATGTGCGCCGCTTGGCTTAGCGGTTCCGTCGACGCTGCGCTCACTCGTCGCGAAGTCGTTGGTCGAACCTACGAAGGGGCCTGGCGGCACGAGATACCGCATGCTGGAGACGGTCCGGCTGTTCGCGCAGCAGAAGCTCGTCGACTTCGGCGAGTCAGCGAGAGCTCGGCAGGCGCACCGCGACTGGTTCGTGGCGTGGGTCGAGGCGGTGCCGTTCGACGAGCGGCTCCTGTCGGCGGTCTGGCACCACCGGACCCTGAGCGATCTCGACAACCTGTTCGCAGCGATCGACTGGGCCCTCGATGGCGGCGCTGTCGCCAGCGCGGCGTGCCTTGTGGGTTCGATCGGTGGCTTGTTCGTCTCCGCCATCGCCTCGGCACAGGGCGTGCGCTGGACGTCCCTGCTCATCGGCCATCAGCTCGAAGCCGGACTTCGTGCGAGGGTGCTCCTGAGCGGATCGCTCGCTGCAGTCGCCGCCGGCGACCATCATCTCGTCGAGGGTTGGGCGGAGGAGGCGGCCGCATTGAGCCGTGATCGGGAGCCCATCGTCGAGTCGATAGCCTCGACATGGCAGGCGACGCCATTGATGCTGCGCACCCCCGGGCGAGTGCCGGCACTACTCGAACGTGCCCGGGAAGCAGCCGGGGTGGCTGACTCCGCCCTATGCCGTGGCTTCACGGACGCGTGGGCGATCGTCGCCGAGTTCTGTGTTGCTCCCCAGGCGACGTCGGTCATATTGCCGCTAGACGCCCCGCGATTCGGTGGCGTGCACTCCATGGGGTGGAACGTCGCAGTCGGCGCCGGCGTCATGACCGAGGCACTCGTCGGTCGGTTGGACGTCGCACTCGAGATTGCTGCGAACCGAAGCTCGCTTTCACTGATGGACGACCTGTCCGGCATCAATGAGGTGCTCGCAACCGCCATGGCCGGCGACCCCGCGCGGGCGATCGGGTTGGCACGCGAGTTCATAAGAGTCGTGGACCGACTCGGCGACGTCATGTGCCACGGCGAACTCGTGCTGGTCCTCGGCATCATCCGGCTCCGCACGAACGACCCTGCGGCCGCCCTCTCGTACCTTGAGGCGGCGAAGCGCGCACCGATGTTCGGACCGCACTACTACCGCCTCCTGGTCGATCAGGCCGCGCTGGCACGAGCGGCGATGGGAGATCCCGAAACGATCGCCGCGGCAGTCGCACGCGGACGGGCACTAGGCGTCGAGGCGATCCTGGATCTGGAGCTTCGCACCGCTCGAAACGCTACGGAATCGTGAACTCCGCATACTCCTTGGGAAGCACGTCCCCTTCGCCCTTGGCCCTCGACAGAAGTAGGTAACGACCCTTCGGGAGTGCACCGCTGAAGACCATCGCGCCCCTACCACCCGGAGCGAGGTCAGGAATACCGCCCATTTCGAGAACCCTGTCCGGGAGCGGGAGTCTGTCTCCGGCAGAGAACAGTTGAATGTACGACGGAACATCGAGATCCGACGGAATCCCGAGGATGAAGACCCCTTTGGCGGCCGTGCCGGTGTTGCTCAGGGAAAAGGCGAACTCGCCCGACGGGAGTGGAGCGGCCACAACTGTCTGGGCACCGTCGCGCAACGTCACCGTGACCGACGGCAGATCTTCGGGTATCCCCGGCATCGAAGCGACATCGGAAACGAATTTCCAGGCTCCGTCTTCTTTCTGCCAGACGTCGTGCTGAGCCAGCAGGGTCGTGACGTCGGATCGCAGGTTGCGGCCGACAATGGCATTTTCGTAGTCGATCGCGGCACTATCCCCCGTGACCACGATGTTGTTGATCCGGTAGAGAACGATCCGGTATGTGTTCATGAAATCGAGCAGACCGTCCCGTGTGCCTAACAACTTGTTCGACTTGACCTGCAGGGCGGCCGCAGCGTCGGGGTCCTTGCGGGCGAAGGCGTCGAGATTTGAGCGGAACGCCTTTTCAACCTGGGCTGCTTCACCGGTGAACACCGGCTTGAACGATCGTCGTGGCGCAGCGGTCCCATTCGCAGGTGTCTGCGCCGGATTCGGCTCCGATACGGCAGAACTGCCGGCCGGTTCGGTGTTCACACCCGTATCAACGGCCACAGCCGCTTTCGGGGCCGCAGACCCGTTGTCGGAACTACACGCCATAACCGTAAGGGCGAGCAGGCCTCCGATCGCCAATGATTGAAGCAATCGTGAACGATCAGGTCGCGTCGACATGCCTCACGGTACCAAACGCCAAGTCAGGTTGAGGTCCCGGAACAGAAAAGCCGCACTCGTTGGAACTACTCCATGCGCGCCCGGACACGGCTGTCCAACGACTGGACCCGGAACGAACGCAATGTGGTGATGGTCGCCGCCACCACCAGAACCAGTACCAGACCTGCGAGAAGGCGCCGGATCCAGTACGCGGGCGGGCGATCCGGCCCGCCGCTCGCGTACGTGGGCGCAACGTCGTCGACCGGCAGCAAACTCGCCGGATATCGCGTCGAGGGAACACTCCATGCGGTGTACCCGGGAGATCCATCCGTCGCCGCTCCGACGATCAACAGTCGCGATCCCCGGTCTGTAGAGCTGAATTCCACGATGCTGCCCTCGAACCGAAGCAGGCCCTGACCTCCCGTTGGAATGGCCACTGGCATCGACGATTCCAAGGGAGCTACAACCACTTTCCTTCCTGAAGCCTGGAGCGTCTGGGAGACGTTTGTGGCATTGATCAGGCGAACTGACGGAGTTTCGTCAACCGGCGAGTCGGGCACGCCCAGAAGTCGACCGGGACCCGAACCGTATGACGTGACGAACGTGGTCGACGATCCCCCCTCAACGATCCGGTTCTCGCCGACCAGAACCGACCTACTGCTACGGAGCTCGAACCCCCGCTCCCCGCTACCGATCAGAAGGTACGGGCTGATCATGTTGGCGGCCAGACCGTTGATCCGTCGCTTGCCGTCGATCCAGATCTCGTAGGTTCGTTGATCACCCGGCACCGGCGAGGCCAGGGCGACGACAAAACGCACCGCCGCCAACCGGCCGACCGAGGCACCCAACGGCGAAGGCCCGACCGCATCGTTGGCACTGGCCACCCGGTTGGTACCCGAAACGAGCGTGACGACCAGCAACGAACCCAACCCCACGCACCGCACGTATCGCAACCACCGGGCCGAACGGCTTCGACCGGTGACACACCAGCGACGGATCACGGACACAGGAAGCATTTGCTTCTCCATCGGCCACCGAAGTCGACCACTTAACGTGAGAATTTATGAAACCCTGAGGAATCGTTTGAACTGAGGTGTGAGCTAACTGCCGACTTGGGTCCAACGGCTCAGCGAAGGTCGGCGCGCCTCGATCCAAGCGTCCAGGAGCCTCACCGTCTTTGCGTCACGGGACTATCTGCCTGCGCTGGGGCAGAAATCGGCGAGTGTGCATTCACCGCAGAGTGGCTTCTTCGCGGCACAGATTCTCCGGCCATGGAGTATCAGCCTGAGGCTGAACACACCGCGCTGCGCGGCCGGCACCAGGGAGTTGAGCTCCAACTCGACCTTCACCGGATCCTCGCCGGCCGCCAGGCCGAGCTTGCGGGACAGTCGAAGCACATGGGTGTCGACGGGGAGTCCGGGCTCGTTGAGCGCAACGCTCCGGACCACGTTGGCGGTCTTTCGCCCGACCCCGGCAAGCGAGGTGAGGTCCTCGATCGAGTGCGGTACCCGGGAGTCAAACGCGTCGACGAGCCGCGTTGCCATCGCAATGAGCGACTTCGCCTTGGCCCGGAAGAAGCCCGTCGAGTGGATGATCCCCTCCAACTCTTCGGGGGCCGCCCGGCTCAGGGCCTCGGGCGTTGGATACCGTGCGAACAGGGCAGGCGTAACTTCGTTCACCCTCAGGTCGGTTGTCTGAGCCGAAAGAATTGTCGCCGCGAGCAACTGAAATGCGTTGTCGTGGGTCAACTCACACAGGGCTTTTACATCACCGGGAAAGCTCTGGGCGAGTCGTTCGGCCACGAGCACGGACCGGCCCTTGGGTGATCGCGGTTTCCCCATGCCACACCCCCTATTTCCGGTTGACGAACGCGATGGCAATGAGTACCGCTGACAACACGACAACCACGGCCAAGAAGATCACGACCGCAGAGCCTAACGTCTCGCCTATCGTTCATGGCGTGGAGTCGACCCCCGTCCCAGTCAACCTGTCCCGCCCACGACCGGTCGCTCCGATTCGCCGTTTCGATCTCGCCCGGCGCGACCTCGCCGAGTTGCTGGAGAGCGAACCCGCCTACCGGGTGAAGCAGGTGTGGGCCGGGCTCTACGAACAGGGGCTCGACATCGAGGAAATGACGAGCCTTCCAAAAGCCTTGAGAGCCCGGCTGAGCGCCGAAGATTCGATGGGTACCTCGCTGCTCAAAGAAGTCGAATCGTCGAGCGAAGCCGGGGAGACGATCAAGTGGTTGTGGGGTCTCCACGATGCCAGTCGCATCGAGACCGTGCTCATGCACTACAAGGAACGCTCAACCGTGTGCATTTCCTCCCAGGCCGGATGTGCCATGGGGTGCGGCTTCTGTGCAACCGGGCAGGCCGGTTTCAAACGTCAGCTCACGACCGGCGAGATCGTCGAACAGGTCATCCGCGCCCGCCGCCGCGCCGCCGACGATGGTCGACGCCTGTCAAACGTCGTATTCATGGGAATGGGCGAACCGATGGCCAACTACGACGCCGTTTGGAACACGGTCGAGCATCTGCACGCCGATCTCGGCATGTCAGCCCGGCACATCACGATTTCCACGGTCGGCATCATCCCCGGCATTCGCCGCCTGACCGACGAAGCGCTCCCGGTCAACCTGGCCGTGTCGCTGCACGCGGCAGACGACGAAAAACGCAACGCGCTCGTGCCGATCAACCGCACCTACCCGCTCGCCGCGTTGGCTGACGCGTGCGCGGCGTACTTCGACGCGACCCATCGACGCGTGTCATTCGAGTGGGCACTGATCGACGGCGTGAACGACAGCTTCGCCGACGCGCGACAACTCGCGGCCTACGCGCGTCCGCTCCACGCCCACGTCAACCTGATTCCGCTGAATCCGACCCCGGGGTATCCAACGGTCGGCACCCGACCCGCTGGAGTTCGGGCGTTCTGCGACGCGCTCATCGAACTGGGCGTGAACGCGACGATTCGCCGCAACCGTGGGACCGGGATAGACGCGGCCTGCGGCCAGCTGAGTGCCCGTCAGAGCTAGCTCCGACGGTGCGAGCACCGGGCCAAGTTGGGGATTTCTTCGGCGGGGAAACGCCGAAAACATCCCCAAAGCAGAACGTTCAGCGGGCGCCGAGCGGCGAAACGGCCTTTGGAGTCAGGTATTGCGGTCGCGACGGGCTCGGCTGGCCGCTTCCAGCGTGGCCTTCTCGTCAGCCGTCAGGGAGTTCATCCCGCTCGCAGCGATTTTGTCGAGGATCCGGTCGACATCGTTCTGTGTCGCTGCTGACGGGCCGGTCGAACTGCCCGCCCACGGCCCCACCACCGTTGAACCGCCGTCTTTCGCTTTGCGACGGGGGGTCGGCTTCGGTTTCGGCGAACGCTTGACCGTCACGCGAGTCGATCCGGGTCCAACGATGAATGCGGGTAAACGAACCAGGGGTACCCACGGCACCGATCTTCCGAACCCGAACGCCCGAAGCAGGATCAACGCAGTCGCGGCCACCAGAAGTTCGAAGAGTACGGCCAGGAACATACGGTCGCCGAGATACCGCAGGACATCCATTCCGATTAGGACGGCCGCCAGGACCCATGCCGGAATACCGAAGAAGAACCGGGCCGTCGGGCGATCCGCGACAAACGCCACAAACACGCCGATCTCCAGTAGACGTATCGCTTCGAGGTTGATCTGACCGACGGACATAAGATTCGAAAGCGTCGACCCACCGATGAGGTAAAAACATCCGGTTGTCACGACCGCAGGCACAATGACGCAACACCCCACGAAGCGGGTAAACCGGACGCGTCCGAAGTCACTCTCAAGTTGGTTTCCAAACCACCATATAACGCCGATGGTCAGCATCGTCCAGATGTCGGGCCGATTCAGAAGCGGCCAGGTGGCCAGGCGCCACACCTGACCGCGAACGATGTCGGGTGGATAGAACGCCAACCAGCGAAGCAACGACTTGTCGAGAGCGTA
>JANMZO010000395.1:0-22575 GCA_031383405.1 Acidimicrobiia bacterium
CTTCGAATCAGGCCCTCCAGGTGTCGGTGGCGAGTCCACCGCTTCTCGCAATGACGGTCGGTGTTGCTGCCGCGCTGCTGGTCGCGGTGGGAGTTGTCTCGGCGACGTACCCCCACTGGTCGCTACCGGTTCAACTTACGCTTGCTCCCCTCGCACCGGTGGTCGCGGCAGTCGTGGCGTTCCAGCCAGGAGTCGATCCAGCCGGCCAACTCACCGAAGCCACGCCCCTTGCCGGTAACCGACTGCCGCTCCTCCGAGCACTTCTCGCCTCACTCCTTGCGCTCGTGAGTGGACTGGTCGCGAGCACGTTCAGTTCGCTGCCGCCCGACATGGTGATGGTGTGCGTACTCCCCGGGGTGGCCTTCGCGGCGATCGTCCTGGCAATCGCCACCCTCTCGGACCCGACCCGGGTAGCGGTTGCTTTGGCCGTTGGATGGGCGGTGCTCATCTTCGAGTGGACGCGGCGGCAGAGAACGATCCCGACTGCCCAAACGTTCCGCGACATGTTGGTCAACGAGCGGGCCTTCGGGTGGGCCCTTGTCGGCGTCACCTTCGCTGCTTGCGTGATTTGTTACCGCCGACGCCACGTTGCCCCGGCCTGGAGGATGCGGTGAAGCACGAAGTCGTAGTGACTGGAGTCGGAAAGCGTTTCGGCACGACTCGGGCCCTCGACAATCTCACGTGGAAGGGGGGTGGGCAGGTCGTAGGTGTTCTTGGACCGAACGGCGCGGGAAAGAGCACCCTCCTCCAGCTGCTGGGCACCGTGCTGAGCCCCGACGAGGGTGAAGTCCGGATCTTCGGCCTTGACCCGTCCAACCCGGCCGAACGACTGGCGATCCGTCGTCAACTCGGATACCTGCCGCAGACCGCCGGCCTTTACCAGGGCTTCAGTGCCTTCGACCTCGTGGACTATGTCGCCGTGCTGAAGGAGATCAACAACCGCGACGCCCGCCGCGATGAGGTTCGCCGGGTACTCATGGCCGTGGGCCTCGAAAACGATATGCACCGACGGATACGGAAGCTCTCCGGCGGGATGCGGCGACGGGTGGCACTGGCCGCATCCATCCTCGGCAGACCACGACTGCTCGTGCTCGACGAACCCTCAGCGGGGCTTGACCCGGAACAACGGCTGAGGTTGCAGTCGGTCATTCACGACGCCCGAACGCATGGAACCGTCGTCATATCGACCCACCAGACCGACGAGATCGCCATGTACTGCCAACACCTTCTGGTCCTCGACCGGGGGCGGATCAGATTCGACGGATCGCCGGTGACCTTTGCCGCCACAGCGAACGGGCGTGTTTGGGTCGACGACCACGCAGATCCTGCCGCATTGCGATCCTGGGCCACCGGCACCGGCGAAACCCGCAACGTCGGCACACCGCTCCCCGGCGCCGAACTGGTTGAGCCCACGATCGAGGATGCCTACCTGCTACTCACCGGAAGTCCGGAGGAGCCGACATGACCCTCATTTCAGAGCGTCCGACTTCGAGCGCGAATCACGACAGCGTTTCGCTACGTACGCTTATCACCATCGAAGCCCAACGGTACTTCCGACGGTGGACCATTTGGATCGCGTTGGCCCTGACCGTACTCTTCATGGTCGGGCTCGGCCCCAGCCCGGATGATTCATGGTCGGGTCAAACCTACGAAAACACCGTCCCGCTGAGCTTCCTTCCACTGACGATCGGCGTGTTCATCGCTGCACTGCGCACCGGGGGAAGGGACCGCTCGGCGAACCCGGCCGGCCTCGCCGAAGGTGCGCCCATCGACGGGGATCAGCGTGCCATCGCCCGACTCGCCGGTCTCGTCGCCCCCGTCGCCCTGGGCATCCTGACGGTCATCGGCATCGCGATCGTCTCAAGGATCGAGGGAGGATTCTGGATCGGCGACGCGCCGAGGAGGACAGACGCGGCCCTCCACTCCTTCATCGAGCTGATGCAACCCCCATTGATCATCGCCGTGGCAGGGGCATCCGGGGTTGCACTCGGCCGGACCTTCCGACGGCTTGCGCCGTCGCTGATCATCGGGTCGATCCTGTGGTTCCTCGCCTTCGGCTTCTACTGGGTCTGGAACAACGCCGGGCTTCACGCGGTCGCACCTGCCCAGATCCAACCGATGCGGGTCAATTTACCGATCACAACGAACGTTCATGAGCTTCCGACCGATTGGTTCGTCAGCGCCCCGGATCAGTACGACAGCTGGCAGCGCGAGTGGGTGCACCTGCCCACGGTCGCATGGCACAACGTCTACCTTCTCGGCGTGGTTCTGATCTGGAGCGGCCTCGCGATCCGTGAAACCCGCGGCGGTCGTCTGGCAGTGGTCGGGCTCGCCGTGGCCGCCGCAGGTGTCGGTGCCCAACTCATCGTGTCGCCTTTCTAGGAACGACCCGCCCAGCCTCCTGGAGCATCGCGACCAGGTCAACGACCGCACCGGGGAACGTATGCTCGGTGGAACGGCTGAAGCCGAGAACGATCCCGTCCCTTTCCCTGGGCTGGTCAGCACGGCGCAGGGCGAAGCGATGCTGAGCGAGACCCCACAGCGCCAACGACCGACTCGCCGCGTAGTCGACAAGTTCATCTTCGCGCATACCATCCTCCAGGTACGCGGTCACGTGGAGTCCCGCCGCAATGCCCGTGACGTCAAACCACCGAATGGTCTTGAGCGCATCAAGAAGTCGCTCTTGGCGCTGCCGGTACACCCGACGCATTCTCGCCACGTGGCGATCAAGTCCACCGCTGTCGATGAACTGTGCGAGCGCGGCCTGATCGAGATTCGACACACTCCCTCGGCGCCCTTTCGCGTCGGCCACGGCGTCGACAAGCTCAGCGGGTAACACCAACCAGCCGATGCGCAACCCGGCGGCAAGCGACTTGCTGACGGTCCCGGCGTAGATCACCCGATCATGGCCGAGGCCCTGCAACGCGCCGATCGGTTGGCGGTCGTAACGGAACTCACCGTCGTAGTCGTCCTCGACTATCCAACCTGCGTTTCGGCGCGCCCAGGAAAGCAGTGAAGCCCGTCGGTTCGACGACAGCGCCATGCCGAGCGGGTACTCGTGCGCAGGTGTCACCAGCACCGCCTTGAGCCGCCCGGCTTCAAGGTGTTCAACCGAAATTCCCTCCTCATCGACCGGAATGGGAACGACGGTGAGCCCGGCATCGGCCAGAACACGGACGTGAAGCGGCATACCGGGATCTTCGATTCCGATTCGGTCGATGCCCGAACGTCGAAAGGTTTCCGCAATGAAGTGGAGTGCATTCGTGAACCCGCCGAAGACGCTCACACGTTCCGGCTCGATCGCTACAGCCCTTGTCCGGGCCAAATACCCGGTGAGCGAGTTTCGGAGTTCGTGTCGACCTCGCCGGTCCCCGTAGCCGAACAGTTCGTCGGGGCTCACTTTCAGCGCCTGGTTCATCGCAGACAGCCATTGACGCCGGGGAAACGAACTCCGATCGGGTTCGCCGGGAATGAAGTCCATGCGCAAGGCACGGGTCGGAATGGTCTGCCTGCGAAGCGACGGTTCTGCAAGGTGCACCGAGCCAACGTCAGTTCCTGCACCGTGTCGGGCGATCAGATAGCCCTCGGCAACCAGTTGTTCGTATGCCGCCACGACGGTGGTGCGCGCGAACCCGAGGTCTTGGGCCAGCGACCGTGTCGAAGGCAGACGCGTGCCCTCGCGAAGCTGACCGGATCTGATCGCGCGACGCAGAGCCTGCTCAACCGCGTTGCGATGACCACCACCCGATGCCGGATCGAGTTCCAGCAGCAGATCGCGCACAGACCGACACTACCGGAAGTGGACTGAATTTTTAGTCTCAAAGTGGACTTTCCATCTGGACCATCAATCCATACCCTCACGTCATGGAAACACGCGTTCTGAATGACCGACAGGTGCCCCGCTGGGTTCGGGTCGGGTCGATCCTGGCGATTGCCATTCCGCAGTTGATCACCGGCGGCTGGGCGGTCGTCGCGCCGCACCACTGGTTCAACCATTTTCCCGGAATCGGCCCACTGCTTGTGGCGGCCGAACCGCCGTACAACGCCCACCTGGCGAGTGACGCAGGAGCAGGATTTCTCACGGCGGGACTCGCGGTTGCCGTCGCGGCCTTGCTCGGCCAACGAATCCTGCTGATCTTCGCCTTGGGGATGTACGCAATGGGCGTGGTGCCCCATGTTCTTTACCACGCACTCAGTCCGGCACCGGGACTGAGCGATTCGGAAAACATTGTCAACGTGTTGATGCTCGCGAGTGGATTGGTGGCCGCCACCGTGTTGGCACGGGGTTCCTGGAAGTCCACGTCTACCGCAGGCGATCCGTAGTCCTGAGGGCGGCATGAACCGAAAACGCCCGTGACCGGCACAGTGCCTATGACGTGTTGATTTAGGAAGTGCGAGCTGGAAACAACGGCTCTGACGTATCCAACCGTTGTTGGCTGTCTGACCACCGGACTTCGAGAGGATGAACCCATGGACATGGCTACGATACCGATCGAGTCGCACGCTTCCCTCCGCTCGCGCCACGACCCGGTTCACGGGTCGCTCGCGGTTTCCGTCGCCCGGGCCGCCGGGTACGGAGTGGCATGGGGCGGGGCCGCTCGACTTTGGATGCGGTACATCTCCGAGGATCCGGAGTTCAGCGTTTCAGGAACGGGCTTCATCATCGCGGTACCAACGATCATCTCGCTGTTCAGCGTCCTCGCGAAGCGGAGCGTCAAGTGGCGCCCGGTGGCCCGCCGTCCGTCGAGAGGTTTAGCGGCATTTTCGACAATTCTGCTCGGAGTCGCCGCTGGGAGCTTGATGATGCCGACTCTGCTGCTCGGCGGCATTGCATGGGCAAACCGGAGACGACTTCCGAAGCTCCTGCTCCTGCTCATCGCCGCGCTGGCCTGCGTGCCAATCGTGGCCGTGGTGCACGAAATTCCGAAGGGCCGTATGGCGTTCGGGTTTCCGGCATACCTGCTGCTTCTCGCAACGTTCATCCCCGTGTACGCCCGCATCTACAACCCATCCGGAAGAGGTTCAGCATCATGAGCACACAGAGCCCCGTTTCTTCATTCACCCGAGCGTCGAAAGCGTCCTTTTCGAAACCCCGGGTGGCGATCCTATTGATCAGTGCACTTACCGTCTCGACCTTCGTAATTCTCATGGCGGGAATCCGCTCCGCCGAATCAGCCGAGTTTGTGGGAAAGGCCAACCTTTCGCTGGCCGACGGTACCGCCATCGGAACGGTGACGTTTCTCAACGAACCGGGTGAGGTGTGGACCATCGTGCGGGTTGCGCTCAAGGTGCCACCCGCCGCGACCAACGTGCGGAGCTTCCACGGGTTCCACATCCATGCAAACGACAACCCGGCCAACGGCAATGATTGTGTCGCGGACCCGAAGGCACCATCCAACACGTGGTTTGTTTCGGCCGACGCACACTGGCGGCGAAATCCGGCTGACAACCATGGTGACCATGCCGGTGACATGACGAGCGTGTACCTCAACCGCGATGGTCGGGCAAACATGGAGTTCACCATCGACCGGCTCATCCCGAGCGAGCTGTTCAACCGGGCAGTGATCGTGCACGCCGGCGCAGACAATTTCGGCAACATACCCGTCGGGGTTTTGTCAAACCAATACAGCGCGAACACGACCGAAGCCATCGCAGGCACCCGCAACACCGGCAACGCCGGGGATCGCATCGCCTGCGGCACGATCGACACAGGTCGCGCCTGACCACATCACCCTGAAAGGGGCGCCGGCCGGACGAATGTGGCTCCAGTGTCACGATGCTGCCGGGGGTGCCGCACTGCAGGGGCTTCGTGGCACCCCTGCGGCATTGGCCGCGGGAAAGGTAACGGCGATCCCGCTCATCCGGCGCAAGCTCAGTTGACGTCGCGCTCCCGGCCTTGCCAGAACGGAGCGCGGAGGTTCTTCTTCAGGACGCTGAGAACCGCACCTGACCTGGGGCTTCGAGGCCGCAGCGGTCTCGATGGCACTCCGATGGCACTCGACGGATCAGGAGCGTCAGCCGGCGAGTCGGCGTCGCACCTCGGCCACGTCTGCGGCAAGGCGCTCGGCCAGGGCTCGGCCATCGAGCTTGGCGTCTGCCGCTCGCTGACCGACAGCTTCAGCGAGGAGCTCGCGGACGAGATGCGACACGGTGAGGCCACGTTCGGCGGCCATGGCATCGAGACCGGTCGCCAGGTCGCCGGTGAGGCGTACCGAGAGGTGTCGGTCCTGTGCCGCGGCCTCGATCGAAGCGGTGTAGATCGGTCGTGGAGCTTTCGCGAGACCGTCCACTGTTGACGGCCAGCAAAACGGAACGTGCCCTGATCAAATGCAACGGACACGTCCGTATCAATGCAGGGTTTCGGTCTGGCGTACCGGTTCACCCCCACCGTGCAGGCCCTCTTCTCGGTGGGCTTCTTTGTCGCAGGCCGTCTTCTGCACTTTTTGGCTCCGCCGCCACCGCCGCGGCCGGTCGAAATACTCCAACGGCGTTTTGCTTCGATGCCGACCAAACCTGCCGCCGCCTGAAGGAAGGGTAACCGGCACGAATCAGGGAAAGTCCGCCGGGTCGATTATTCCTGCGATTTCGTAGACGTGATCGACCCGGTGGCACCCGAGAACCGCTGAGTGTTCGTGGACCCGTGCAAGCGACGGTGCAGAGTAGACGCAAAACGTGCGGATCACTCCGGTCTCGTCGGTCACCACTTGCGACCGCTCCCATGTGAGGTCGGTAAACGTGTCATCGATAAGTCGCTTGGAAAGTAAAGCCATCTTTGCGAGTTCCTCCTCGTCCATTGGTTCCCACACCCGTTCAACCAGATATTTCGGCAAGGCTGTTCTCCTTCAGGTCAGGAATGAATTTATGGGCGTGGGAGCACGTGGAAGTCAATGGATGCAATGATCACACGTTTGCCGACCGGCATCAGGCGAAGTCGGCGGGGCCGACAACGTCAATCGGTGAAACCTTGTCGCACGGAAGGCCCGCGGCGGTCGCGTGGGCACGTACGGTCGACTCATCGGGCGCTTGGTAGACGCAGAACGTCACGAGCCCTTCCGGGGTTTGGGTTGCGTGCGTGCGCTCCCACACGATGGTCTCGGCAAACTGTTCGGCGGCTACGCGCTTGGAGGTTGACCCGCCCGCCTGGAGTTGCTCGGGCGTGACGTGTCCAAAGTGTCGTTCTATGAGGAATGTTTGCATGGCAGTCTCCTGTGATGTCGGGCTCCACCCAACTGGTGGACGTTTCGAAGATGCCCGGTAGCGCTGGAGCGTCCCTGGAGTCAGACTGGAGCGGTGGAAATTCGACTGTTCGGACCGATGGAGGTGGTTCAGGGCAATGGCTCGTTGGTTCAGATCAAGGCCGCCAAAGTCCGCCAGGTTCTCGCCTTTCTCTGCAGCGACCCGGGACGCGCTCGATCGGTCGAGTCAATCGCCGACTGCCTCTGGGGGGACGAACCTCCAGTCTCGTCGGTCAACCTTGTTCAGGGTTACGTGTCCGACCTTCGCCGAATCCTCGGGGCCGAACACATCACCAGTAGCGCTGCCGGGTACTTGTGGGTCATAGACGCCGAGGCCGTGGACCTTAGTCGGTTTGAGCGAATGCACGCTGCTGCTCGTCGGTTGTTCGAAAGCGATCCCGGGACGGCAAGTGCTCTACTTGAAGAGTGCGCATCGCTGGTCCGTGGTCCAGCATTTGCTGACATCGCCATTCACGGGTCCCTGGTGGCGATCAAGGCCCGGATCGAAGAAGCGGTGATAGACGTGCAGCAAGATCGCGTCGAACTCGGACTGGCAAGCGGTCGACACCAAGGCTTGGTCGCGCGCCTTGAGGAGCTCACAGCGATTCACCCGCTACGGGAGACGTTCTGGGCCCAACTTGCCATCGCCCTGTACCGATGCGGACGGCAGGCCGAAGCACTTCGACGGTGCCAGCAAATACGTAGCCTCCTGCGTGAGGAAATCGGGGTCTCGCCCGGACCTCGACTTGTTGACGTTGAACAGCGAATAGCCCGTCAGGACCCGCTGCTGGACTTTGCTCCAGTCGACGCAGTTGAACATCGCGATTCCACACACATCACGACGACTCTGGTAGGACGCGGCACGGAACTCGCTCGACTGAACGACCGCATGAACCGCGCAGCAAACGGTCAGCAGTTGGTTTTCATCGGCGGGGAACCAGGCATCGGAAAATCGAGCCTCGCCATCGAAGTCGGACGACTTGCGGCCCTACATGGAGCCGTCGTCCTGCACGGCCGGTGCGACGAGCACATGAACGCACCCTATCTTCCCTTCATCGGCGCACTCAGCGACTATCTCCGTCAACTCGGTGATTCGGAATTCGACCGGATCACGCACCAGCAGACCACCCGCATTCAGGAGGTTCTACCGTTTTTGCTGGCGCGGTCCGGACCGTCAGGTCCGGCCAGACGAGATGAAGAAAATCCGTCGATGTTGGAACGTTTTGAGACGTTTTCGTGGCTGCTCGACCGGGTCCGTCTTGGATCGCAGCTGATCCTGATTCTCGACGATCTGCAGTGGGCCGACTCGACCACCCTGGGTTTGCTGAGCTATCTCGCATCCGGGGGCCGGCTCGCGCAAACTCTGATTCTCGCGACTTACCGTTCAACGGAACTCGCTCCAGATAGCCGCCTGGCCGACCTACTGGCACAACTTCGCAGTAGTCCGAACGCAGAGCGAATGACGCTCGCCGGATTGTGTGTCAATGACATTCAGCAGCTCATCGTGTCCACAAACACGCCAAACCTGGAAGCCTTCGCCGAATGGATCCATGAAGAAACTGGAGGAAACCCACTGTTTGTCCTTGAGTTGGCCCGACACATCGACGAGACAGGACAACGATCAGGGGTTCCGGACGGCATAGCCGAGGTCCTGAGCAAAAGAATTCGCCGCCTTTCCACTCCTGCTCAAGTACTCCTGGCACGGGCAGCTGTCCTGGGAAACGAGTTTTCCGTCGCGCTGCTTCGAGCGATGAACAACGACCTAACAAATCTTGGCCTGGTGGTAGGCGAGGTGGAGCGGGCCGGCATTCTGATCGAGCACCGATGTGGGGGCGAAACAGGCTATCGCTTCGCGCACGCGTCGATCCGGCACGCAGTTGCGAATCTAACGAGCATTGTCACCCGAGAGGAACTCCATCTTGTAGCAGCTGACGCCCTCGCATTGTTGGACCGCTCGGGGACAGCCTCGATGGCGATCGCCGCCCACTTCGCCGCCGCCGGATCCGCCGCCCCAACGGAGTCCGCCGTGGCGGCCTTCACGAAGGCTGGTACCTACGCCGACCAGAAGTGGGCCAAAGCCGAGGCGGTACAGTGGTTCGACATGGCATTGGGTCTGCTTGCACCCGACGACGATCGACGCAGATCCCTGCGGCTCACGCGTTTTGTCTCGGCCCAGGCAGCGTGGCATTGGCATCACGACCAACGATCGATCCAAGCGCGGCCAACGAACTAGGTCGCCCGAACGCGAGGTCGTCCTGCACGGCTCTGTTGAGTTGTTGGCGAAGCGATATTGGGATTCTCTCCACCTTGAGGGTCCGAAACTGACACGGGGGTACGATTGTGCGATGTCGGCTTACCATCGGTCTGGCACGAAGAGGCTTGGCGCGTTGTGAAGAAGCTCTGTTCGTCCAGGCGTTTTGAAGCAGCCAGACACGCTGTGGGCCGGCGGATCGGGTCGTGATTCGAGCCGCCACGTTCCGGGCACCGATCGCGGAGCACGGGGGTACCCCGTTCGTGATCCTCAGCCACGATTCGGTGCAATCGTTGCGCACGGGCGAGTCACGGTGAGCGGGACGCTCAACGGCACGACGTTCGAGCGGCGGAGCATTCACCCGTGGGGCGACCGCTTCTTCATCGAGTTGCCAGCACCGCTTTGTCGCGGAGCCGATGGCGCTGGAGCGTATTGGGCGCGCCCGGAACAGTAATGCTACCCGGTGGTGAAAAAGAGTCTGTCGATGTTCGCCTTACTCGATGACGATGTGGTGCGACGAGGCACAGACCGCCTTCGCGACGATTTGAGAACCGGACGCTGGGACGAACGACAAGGGCACTTGCGCTCAAAATCGACCATGGACGTGGACTACCGAATTGCGGTCTCTTCCGGATAGTAAGGGTGCATATAACAGCGGGACGAGGGCGCTGTCACCATCGTGGCTCATCGGCGTTCTGAGGACGTTCGTCCCGAGGCTCGACGACGCGCTGTGCCCGGTGCAGTAGCTGAAGGTGGTGGCGCCCTCGTCGACGATCCATTCCCACATCGGGACCGTTCCACCGACGGTCGCGCCGTCGATCAGCGGTGCTTGCTGCAGCGCCTGTCGCGGGCAGGACCTCGTGGTCGCCGTCAGACGTCTCGGCCGGCTGACTTCCACACGTCCACGAACCTTTGGTGCAACCCGCTAATTGACCCCTCGCTCCCGGCCTTCCCAGAACGGAGCGCGGAGGTCTTTCTTCAGAATTTTTCCGGCGCCCGACTTCGGGAGCGGATCAACGCGGATGGCAATCGTCCGAGGCACTTTGTATCCCGCGATCAACGTGCGGCAGTGGGCGATCAGCTCAGCGGAATCGAGGGTGACCCCGGGCTTCGGCACGACTTCCGCATGCACAGCTTCGCCCCACTGCTCGTGCGGCACGCCCACCACGGCGGCTTCCAGCACACCGGGATACGCGTAGAGGGCGTTTTCGACTTCGGTCGTGTAGATGTTCTCCGCCCCGGAAATAATCATGTCTTTCGCGCGGTCGACGATGTAGAGATACCCATGGTCGTCGGCGTAGGCCACATCGCCCGTTCGGTACCAACCGCCCTCGACCAGTGCTTTTGCGGTTTCCTCCGGACGCTTTAGGTATCCGAGCATGATGTTCGGACCGCGACCGAAGACTTCACCCGGTTCGCCCGGCTTGCAGATTGTGCCGTCCTCACGGCGGACCTCGGTCTCCACACCCGGCACAGGAGCTCCGGCCGACTTGAGCCGCTCCAGGAATCCAGGAACCCCCGCTGCACCTTTGCGATGGTCATCGACGGTGCAGAACGTAAGAAGCGGTGAAGCTTCGGTCATTCCATAGAGCTGCATGAACCCGCACGGCAGAACCGACATGGCCCGCTTCTGTAGCTCATCGGGCATAGGCGACGCCCCGTACGCCAGCAGGCGCCACGAGGTGAAATCTGCGTGTTCTATGCCGGGATGGTTCACGAGCATGTTGATCATCGTCGGCACAAGGAGCGAAACGGTCATCTTTTCGCGCTCAACTTCGTAGATGAAACGGGCGGCGTCCCAACCGGGGATGATCACGTGCTTCGCGCCGACCCAGGTAACCACAAACGTGTTCGCTGCGTCGGCGGCATGGAACATCGGAGCGGCGTGGATGTACACGTCGTCGGCCACGTAGGCGAAGGCCAAC
The DNA here is from genome assembly GCA_031383405.1 of Acidimicrobiia bacterium. Lineage (GTDB taxonomy): Bacteria > Actinomycetota > Acidimicrobiia > Acidimicrobiales > JANYDT01 > JANMZO01. The sequence continues at coordinate 11,412 of JANMZO010000395.1, forward strand.
TGAATGTGTTTCGCGTTGGCGAGCAGATTGCTGTGGCTCTGCATCACACCTTTAGGAAGGCCGGTCGTGCCTCCGGTATAGGAGATCGCGGCGAGCGTGTGGTCACCGATCGAGGCAGTAACTGAGGCGGGCAACGGATCATTCGCGCACAGATCATCGAAGTGCACGAAACCTTCCGGCGCCGGTCCGTCACCGGCGAAGACGAGGTGCTGAACGGTCGGGCACTGGGTCTTCAGCGTGTTCGCCAGATCGACGTACGCCGCGTCGACGATCAGCGCTTTCGCCTCGGAGTCGCCGAGGATGAACGTGAGCTCCGCCGGCGCTAGCCGGTAATTGAGGTCGTTCAACACCAGGCCCGCCGCGGGGACACCGTTCCAGCAGGTGAGATGGCGCCAACTGTTGAGTGAGGCGACCGCAACGACATCCCCGTCGTCGAGACCGAGCCCACGGAGCCCGGTGCCGAGCCCGAGCACTCTGGCTCCCCATTCACGGTACGTGTAGCGGACGGCGCCGTCGACGATCGCCTCGGAGTCGTGGTGGACGCTCATCGCCCGTCGGATCGGCCAGGCCAAGGTTCCTTGCGCAGTCATGACACGCAAGGTAGCAAGAAACGGCCGATACCGACCCCCTGAGCTGGCGCGTGGAGCGTCACCTCCGCTCCTCCGGGGGCAACTCGCTCGGACCTACATTCGCGTCGAGCCAGTCGTTGAGCGGATCACAGGCCGCCCAGGCCTGCTCGATCCGGGTCTTGGCCTTCGCGGTCTGCAGCCATGCGGGATCGCCGAATTCCTGAAAGACGGTGGCACCCTTCCAGCGCAGGTATTCGATGCGTGGATGATCTTTCGGGTAACCCTTCGGCGCCGTCTTCAGCGGGGATTCACCTCCGCTGTTCAGCCGCATTCCCTTGGCATTCTTGTAGACCTCGACCAGACCGAGGAATGCGGCACCTTTTCGGTCGTCCGCAAGAGCAGCCCGGAAACGGGCGAGCTGGTCAGTCGCCATCATGTACGCACCGCTTCCGATCATGAGGCCGGTGGCGGAAATTGCGACGTAATACAGGGCTCCGCCAGCTCGCTCGCCCGCAGCCGCCACCTGGGTCTTGTACGGGGACTTGTCTTTCGCGAAGCGCACGTCACGGTTGGGTCGAAACATACGAAGTGGCTGAAAGCGCTCGTCGACCTCTATCAGGAGCGCTTCCATCGGCCCCTTCAGGGCCCGGTCGTACACGTCCTTATTCGTGGTCCAGTACGACTTCGAGTTATCGGCCTCCAGTCCGGCGAGAAACGAAAGACCTTCGGAGGGAAATCCAGCAAATGCCATGTACGAAGGCTACCCACGACGCCAAACCCTCTGCTGAAGTCAAGTGACATATGTTACTTACGTTATGGTAGCAATGCTTACGTAATCTTGTTACTGTACCAACGTTCCTCATTCGCAGAAAGGTACACATCATGTACGCGTTCACCGGTTTGCCCGCAATCAGCCCGCAGGACCTCACGGTTTCTTCAACACCGCTTTCGACACAGCAACTTTCCCGGGATGCCTTCCTCGGTTCGCACGTGGTCGATGCCCGTCGCAACCGGCGCGAGGCTTCGTCTCTTCGCCTCGGCAAGCACCGTTCCGTCCGGTTCCTGTCGCTCCTGACCGCCCGCTGAAAACGTCACCGCTCATGCCTGCCTCCCTCGCACGTTTCATCGTCCACCGTCGTCGCTTCGTGCTGGTCGGCGCGATCCTCTTCATGGCCATCGCCGCAGCCTTTGGCGGATCGGTTGCCACCAAGCTCTCCAACGGGGGCTTCGACGACCCGAAGGCGGAGTCCTCCGTCACCAAGACGCTCATCGAGAAGACGTTCGGTGCCGGGTCACCGAATCTCGTCCTCCTTGTCCGCGCACCTTCCGGCTCGGTCGACGACGTGAATACCCGGGCCGCTGGTCTGGCGTTGACCAAAGAACTCGCTGATGCGCCGGGAGTTGCCGGTGTTGCCAGCTACTGGACGTTGCAGGCACCTCCCCTCAAGTCGAACAAAGGCGACGAAGCGCTCGTCCTGGCCCGACTCACCGGCACCGAAGACGACGTCCGCAAGACGATCGAGGAAATCTCTCCCCGCTTCACCCGCACCGCAACGGGATCATCGCTGGAGGTTACCGTGACGGGTGAGGCGGAGGTCTTCCGCCAGGTCGGTACCACGATTGAAAGCGACCTCAAGCGGGCGGAGACGATCGCCCTGCCGATCACCCTGGTTCTCCTCGTGCTCGTCTTCGGTGGACTCGTAGCCGCGAGCCTCCCGCTTTTCGTAGGTGCACTTACGGTCCTCGGAACGTTCCTTGTGTTGACGATCATCAACTCGTTCACCGACGTGTCGATCTTCGCACTGAACCTCACCACGGCGATGGGTCTCGGCCTCGCCATCGACTACGCGCTGTTCATCATCTCCCGTTACCGTGAGGAACTCGCCGCCGGCTGGCCGGTTCACGACGCCGTCATCCGGAGTGTCCGAACCGCCGGTCGAACCGTGGTGTTCAGCGCGGCGACCGTCGCTATCTCGCTATCATCGCTACTGGTATTCCGTCAGGCATTCCTTCGAAGCTTCGCCTATGCCGGTGTCGCTGTCGCCGCCATCGCCGCCATCGCATCAGTCGTCGTTCTGCCCGCTCTTCTCGCCGTGCTCGGCACCCGGGTGAACGCGCTCCAACTCGGCAAACGTCGGGTGGCAGGGGCGGTCGACCTGGAGAACGGTTTCTGGCACCGACTCGCCCTCGCGGTGATGCGCCGACCCGGCCGGATTGCCATCGGCGGCGTCACCCTGCTCGTGCTACTCGGCACGCCGTTCCTTCATCTGAACGTGGGTCTGTCCGACCATCGCGTGCTCCCGCAGGAAGCCACCGCCCGTACCGCGCTCGAGCGGATCGCCGCCGATTTCTCCTCACGGGAGAACGGCGCCGCGGAGATCTTCGTTCGCAGCTACAACCCGGCCGACGCCGGGGCGACCGAATCCCTGGCTGCGTACGCAGGCAGTCTCTCGAGCCTGAAGGGTGTCGCACGTGTCGATGCGATCACGGGCAGTTTCATCGGCGGCAAGCTCGTCGCACCCGCAAACGGATCAAGCCGGAGGTTCGCCGGAAAAGATGCCACCTGGTTGTCAGTGGTTCCTTCCGTCGAACCCGTGTCCCCAGCCGGTGAAGACCTCGTGCGGGATATCCGCGCTGTCGATACGAAACTCGACGTGCTCGTCGGCGGCCCCTCCGCTCAGCTCGTCGACTCGAAAGCGTCGCTTTTCGGGCGGCTCCCGTACGCCGGGCTGATCGTCGCGCTCGTCACCTTTGTCCTGCTATTCCTCATGTTCGGTGGGCTTCTCGTGCCGCTCAAGGCTCTGCTTCTCAACGTCTTGAGCCTCACGGCAACCTTCGGTGCCATGGTGTGGATCTTTCAGGACGGCCATCTCGCCGGCTTCTTGAAGTTCACGCCGACCGGAACAATCGATGCCACCACCCCGGTGTTGATGTTCTGTATCGCCTTCGGCCTCTCGATGGACTACGAGGTGTTCCTGCTGTCGAGAATCAAGGAGGAACACGACCGACACGGCGACAACACCCGGGCGGTCGCGGTTGGCCTGGAAAAGACCGGTCGCATCGTGACGGCGGCTTCGCTGCTCATCGCCGTGGTGTTCGTCGCCTTCGCCACATCGGGAATCTCGTTCATCAAGCTCTTCGGCCTCGGGCTCGCCCTCGCGGTGCTGATGGATGCCTTCGTGATCCGAGCGACCCTCGTGCCCGCGTTCATGCGGCTTGCCGGCGAAGCCAACTGGTGGGCTCCAGCACCGCTGCGTCGCCTCCAGCAGCGGATCGGCCTCAGCGAGCATGTCGAGCTCGAACCGTTGCCGGCCGACTTGCAGGTCCGCAGGCTGACAGGAACCGCCAACGCGGATAGGGATACACTTACCACGTCCTACTGACGTCACTTTGTGAATCGCAGCAGCCCAGGATGTTGTCCCAGCCGGAGTGCTTTTTGAACGATCCTTTCAACTCACCGCCGACGAGCGCCGATGATTCCGCAATGTCGGAATCATCGGGCCCCGTTGGCGTGCCTTCCGTAGTCGAAGCTTCTCGACCTCGGCGGGTCAGGGCACGCCGAGGCGAAGGCGAACGGCTCCGTGAGGAAATACTTGAGGCGGTGGAACAACTGCTCGTGCAAACCGGCGATGCCGGGGCGGTGTCGATCCGCGCGGTGGGCCAGCTCGTAGGCGTAACCGCCCCGTCGATCTACCGGCACTTCGTCGACAAAGACGCGATGGTACGGGCAGCCTGCACCCAGGCCTGGGAGCGGTTCGACCACTACCTGATCGAGGCGGCGGTCAGTGAGACCGACCCGCTGCTGTCCATCAAGGCTGAGGCGCTCGCGTATCTGCGATTCGCGAGCGCACACCCCGGTGAGTACAAGGTGCTGTTCATGGTTCCGTCCGAGGAGTCACTCGACGATCAGGCTCACAACGCGTTCGACTTCGAAAAGTCGGAATACACCTCGCTTGTGCACATCGCCCAAGCGGTGGAAAAGGCCATTGAGTCCAAGGCCATTCTTCCGATCGCCGATCCAATGGCCATGGCTGCGATGCTGTGGGCTTCGGTGCACGGCATCGCATCGCTACGGATTGCCAAGCCCGAAGTCCCCTGGCCAAGCGTTGAGGATCAGCTAGAGGTCATGTTTGCGATGCTGGCGAACGGCATGTGCGCACAACCGCCCACATCGCACTGACAAGCCGCTGAACCGGTCACGAAGAAACTCGCTCTACACCCACGGAAGGCAGGGCCTCGCCCGGTCTTCGTTCCTCCGCCACAAGACCGTCAGTGGCGACGGTGAAGTGGCAGCCTGTCGATGGTCAGTGGGACGACGGTCAGTAGACGCCGCACATACCGTCGATCGAGATCTCCTCGATCAACAGCTCATCGTCTTCATCGAGAACATCGCAGTCGACGACGTCTTGCTCGGCAAGGGGGCGCTCGAGGGTAGTTGGCGACATGGTGATCTCCCGGGGAAATGGCGGCGATGAAGCGGTTTTTGGACGGTTTGGAAGTTTTGGACGGAAGCGATGAGTCCCAACCCGTGCTAGACGGGATACGTGACCCGCGGTGATGAGCATAGCGAGATCGGCGTGCCTTCACCACCTTCCGCGTATCTCCGGCCGGGGTCTACCGTGCCCGACGACCAACTCCCCCCATCGTTCGAGAGGATATGTGTCGATCCTGAGGTCGAAACGCTTGCCGGCTCGACGAGCCCCGCCGTCCTGCTGGGTGGCTCGCCGCTGAAGTTGCTTCGACTGAATCCACCCGCCGATGCGATCTTCGCGGCACTCGCCCGGGGTCTCACACTGCAAGAGGCCGCCATCGAATCGAACCGCTCGGTCCGCTCCGTGGCCCGCTTCACACGGCGGTTGCTCGACAGTGGCATCGTGCACCCCCGATGGGAGCGCCGGGCTGAGGAACTCGACGATCAACCCATCCAACTCTCGCGATCGGTCAGCATCGTCATCCCGGTGTACCAACGAAGTGCAGAACTTGACCGCCTGCTTACCTCGATCCACGAATCGCTGCCGACGGGAATCCCGGTGATCGTGGTCGACGACGGCTCAACCGATGGCTCGTCAGCCGTGGCCCTGGGTCACGGGGCCAGGGTGGTCCGGCACGAAACGTCTCGGGGTCCGGCCGCCGCCCGCAACGCCGGACTCGAAGGAGTAGCCACCGAGTTCGTCGCCTTCCTCGATTCCGACTGCCTCGTGACCGGCCGCTGGTTGGAACCGCTCATGGCCCATTTCGGCGATCCCGCGGTCGCTTTGGTAGCGCCACGAATCGCCGGGTTGGCTCCCCGGATGGGGTGGTCAGCGAACCTCGACCACACCTCTATGCGCGCTTATGAAGATGTGAGATCACCGCTCGACCTCGGGAACCGAGAGGCCCCGGTCGTACCAAGGACCCGGGTGGCCTACGTACCCGCCGCGGCGCTCGTCGCCCGCACCGCCGCGATACGAGACATCGGCGGTTTCGCAACCTCTATGCACGTCGGCGAAGATGTCGATCTCCTGTGGCGCCTTCACGCGGCGGGACACGTGTGTCGATACGAGCCGTCGTCAGTCGTCCAGCACGACCACCGCACTTCCCCGGGTGCATTTCTAAAACGCCGTTTCCAATACGGAACGTCGGCCGCCGAACTGGCCAAGCGTCACCCGGGCCAGGTGCCTCCACTCGCGGTTTCGGGATGGAGCGCTCTGGCCTGGGGTCTCCTGGCCACTGCGAACCCCCTCGGGTGGGCCGCCTCGGCAGCGGTGGTCGTCGGCACCGCCGCAGCCCTCCCGCAGAAACTCACATCGGTGGCCGAGCCAAGAAAATTAGCAGCGCGCTTAGCATTGCACGGTTATATCGGGGCTGGGCGCCAACTGGCGTCGGCCATTTGGCGCAGCTACCTTCCGATCGCCATCGCATGCGCGTTGCTCAGCAAACGAGCCCGATTCACACTGCTCGCCGCTGGCCTGATCCCGAATCTCCTCGACTGGAGCGAGCGGCACCCGAACCTCGATCCGATTCGCTATGTGGGCATACGACTGGCCGACGACGCGGCCTACTGCGCCGGAGTTTGGCACGGATGTCGCGAGGGCTCGACCCTGGCCCCGCTCCGTCCGGACCTGACAAGCTGGCCCGGCCGGAGAAACGCGGCCGAAGATTCGATTGGCTCCGGCGGGGGAAACCGGCGAAAGATAGCTTCATGGCTCTCCACTTCGATCGCTCGCTGGAAGTGACCTACCGGGTTGTCGACGAAGTCTTCCCGGGCATCCGACGCGTCGTCTCGGAGAACCCCGGGCCCTACACGTTCAAAGGCACGGCCACGTTCATCATCGGACGCGGCGATGTCGCGATAATCGACCCCGGGCCTGCCGACGAACCTCACATCGAAGCAATCCTTGCCGCGCTCAAGGGCGAGCGGATCACGCATCAGCTCATCACGCACACCCATCCCGACCATTCACCCGGGGCACGCCTGATCAGGGAACGAACCGGCGCTCCCACGTACGGCTTCGGCCCGCATCCGGCGGCGGAATCGGAGGAAGCCGAAGAGGCCGAGCTCGGAGAAAGCACCGGAGCCGAGACCTCCGTGGCCGATGAAGTCGCGCCGAAAAACGACGCCGAAAAGAGTTCCGAGGAGAGGTCCGATGTCGACTTTGTTCCTGACGTCTATGTGAGCGACGGAGAAGCCATCACGGGAACCAACTGGGCGGTCGAAAGTGTCCATACCCCGGGCCACCTGGCCAACCACCTGTGTTTCGCGCTCGGTTCGATGCTGTTCACGGGTGACCACGTCATGGGTTGGTCGACGAGCGTCATTTCGCCGCCGGGCGGGAACCTCGATGACTACATGTCCAGTCTGGCCAAACTGCTTCCGCGCCGGGAGACGATCTACGTGCCCACGCACGGATCGCCGATCCCCGACGCGCATTCGTTCGTGAGGCGTCTGATCGACCACCGAAACGAGCGGACCGGGCAGATCCGACTGGAGCTGGCGGGTGGACCCCGCACGGTGCGGGAGTTGGTGACAGCGCTGTATCTTGGCCTTGATCCCCGGCTCGTGAAGGCCGCCGGTCGATCGGTCAGCGCACATCTCGAGTCTCTCGAGCGCGCTGGCGCAGTAAGACGGGAAATCACCCCGGTCACCGACACCACGGTTACGACACGCTGGGTCGAAGCGCCGTAGGCTCGACTCCGTTCTCACTCGCTTGGAGCCCCCCCACATGAAATTTGATGACGACGCAAAACTCGATACCGGTCAGATCGATGACCAACGGGGCAACCGATCCGGGGGAGGCTCCGGGCGGTCGAGCGGGGGCCTACCAGGCATGGGCGGCGGCATGGGCTTGCCGAAAGGCAAGATGGGTATTGGCGGGATGATTCTGATCGCGATCGTCTTCCTGATTATGGCCAAGGTCGGTGGGGGCGGCAACGGAACGACGACCCAACTTGGTGGAACGACGACCGGACAGGGCGACAACTCCAAGATCGCCGAAACATGCAAGACGGGCGCCGACGCCAACAATCGACAGGATTGTCGCATCGTCGGGGTGGTCAACTCGGCCCAGAAGTTCTGGGCCGACGAGTTTGCCCGCAACGGCCAGAAGTACATCCAGGCCCCGACGACGTTCTTCAACGGACAGGTTGAAACCGGCTGTGGCCCGGCCACCTCGGCCGTCGGCCCGTTCTACTGCCCGCCCGACCAAAAGGTGTATATCGACCTTGACTTCTATGCCGAACTGCAGTCCAAGTTCGGCGCAAAGGGTGGCCCCTTCGCCGAGGCATACGTGATCGCCCACGAGTACGGGCACCACATCCAGAACCTGCTCGGGACCGCAGATCAAGTGAAGCAGGGCGAAACGGGGCCGAACAGCGGATCGGTCCGCCTTGAACTGCAAGCCGACTGTTACGCAGGGGTCTGGGCTGCCAACGCAACGAGCGGTCCCAATCCTTTGATCGTTGAACTCACCCAGGACGACATCCGCCTGGGTCTCGACGCTGCCGCGGCCGTCGGCGACGACCGTATTCAAAAAGAGATGCAGGGTCGCATCAACCCCGACTCTTGGACCCACGGCTCGGCCGCCCAGCGTCAGCGTTGGTTCCTGCAGGGCTTCAACACGGGTGAACCAACGCAGTGCGACACGTTCAACGCCACCGAACTCTAGAACACGAACGAGAGGCATTACTATGCGCACCTATGAAACCCTACTGGTAACCGACGGCCAAGGTACTTTGGATGGAGTCCGAACCATCACGTTGAACCGACCCGAAAAGAAGAACGCGATCAACGCGAAAATGTGGTCGGATCTGCACGACATCCTCCGCAGTACCTCGTCCGATCCCACGGTCCGCTGTCTGGTCCTCACCGGGGCCAACAACGAGTTCTGCAGCGGAGCCGATCTATCAGCCGGGTTCTCGTCCGCCTCTTCCGATGCTCCGCCGCGACATCAGCTGGTGGCCATGCGCGAGGTCAGCGATGTTGCGCTTGAGCTTCACCGCATGCCGATACCGACGATCGCAAAGGTGGGTGGCGTGGCCGCGGGAGCCGGATGCAACATGGCCCTCGGCTGCGACCTGATCGTAGCTAGCGACAACGCCCGCTTCAGCGAGATCTTCGCCAAGCGGGGCCTGGCCATCGATTTCGGTGGCACGTGGATCCTTCCCCGGCTCATCGGCATCCACAAGGCGAAGGAACTGGCGTTCTTCGGCGACGTGATATCCGCCGCCGAAGCTGAGCGGATCGGGATTGTCAATCGCGTCGTGCCAGCGGCCGAACTCGACACGTTCGTCGATGACTGGGCCGCCCGCCTCTCGGCTGGTCCACCGCTTGCGTTGCGGATGACGAAGCGTCTCCTCAACGAAGGTGGCGGAATGAGCATGGATCAGGCGCTAGAAGCCGAAGGCTGGACGCAAACCGTCACGATCGGTGCGACCAAAGACGCACTCGAAGCTGGCCGGGCTTTCATCGAAAAGCGGCCGCCAAATTTCCAGGGCCGCTAGGCCAGTGCTACTGCCGATAAGTTCAGCGGTGTAATTTCGGGTGTCCGTGCTCTCCCGGTCGTGGAGGATTCTCGTGTCTCGTCGGTCGTCGGCGGGCCGACTTCTGGCCATCGCCCGAGGACAGTCCCGAATGCGATCTGGCGATCGGTCGACTGTCCCTTCCAACCTCGAGCGCGGGGTGCCGGGATTGACTGCATGCGCGTTGGGCGCGGTGTTTCCGGACTCGCCTGCTGGACACACGGCACGACAAGCGGCAGACTCGGGGCGAAACGACCGCGGAGAAAGGTTTCCTATGCCCCGCACGAACATCGCCTCCGGGCTCCAGAGATTGGCGGACGCCTCCCGATCGGCGCGACTGACCGGCGTCGACACCGACGAGGCCGTCGGACGCCAGCGTGAGTACCTGGCCACCGAAGAGGGCTTCACGCGCAGGCAACTCCTCGCCGCCGGGGTCGTGGGCACAGCCGCAGCATCCTCGATCGGACAGCTCATCCTTGCCCGTCGGGCCGACGCTGCGCCCAGCCCACGCTCGCAGCCGACCATCGCCGTCGTTGGCGCCGGGATCAGCGGTATGTCTGCGGCGATGACCCTCCGTGACGCGGGCTTCACCCGCGTTACGGTGTACGAGGCCAACACCCGCATAGGCGGTCGCACATTCACCAGGTCAAACGACGGCTTCTTCGAAACCGGCCAATGGGCGGAGTGGGGCGGGGAACTTATCGACTCGTCGCACAAGACCGTGTTCGCGCTTTGCCGGCGATATGGCTTCTCCACGATCGACCTCGGCGGACATGCCCAGGCGACCAACGGTTCCGAGGACACGTTGTGGTTCAACGGCGGCTACTACCCCTGGCCACAGGCCGTCGCGGATTGGAAGGCCGCCGGGCTCGAACAGCTCATCCAGTCGCAGATGTCGATTCTGCCACCCTACCCATGGCCCTACAACGCAGCTTGGTCCTCCGCTGCGCTTGCCCTGTCGCGCATGACGATCGCCGAATGGATCCAGCGGTATGTCCCGGGTGGACTCACCTCTCGACTGGGGCGGTTCATCGATGTCGCCTACGCCATCGAGTACGGCGAGAACACCGAGCGCCAGTCAGTGCTCAACCTGCTCGCACTGCTCGGGTTCAGCAACGGCGGTGGGACCGGGGCGTGGTGGGTGTACGGAAAGTCCGACGAGCGTTGGAAGATCGTTGGCGGTAATCAGCAGATCGCACTGGCCCAGGCCGTGGAATTAGGTGTCGACAGGGTTGCGCTCGGACATGCCTTGGTGGCGGCGAGGCGAACGGCGGACGGACGCGTCTCGCTCGAATTTCAGAGTGGCGCTGTCGTGACAGCCGATCGCGTGATCTTTGCGGTTCCTCTCGGCGTGATGAAGCGAATCAAGGCGAGCGGTGGGTTCGTTGGTTCGGGATTCGACACCGACGCGCGAAAGGTAGGTGGGATCGACGCGCTCGGCTTCGGTGCGGACAACAAGTTGCAGCTGCAGATCAGCGATCGGTTCTGGAGCCAACCCGGCGTCTGGGGCAACGGGAACGGAGAGTCCTACGCAGACACCGGATACCAGGAAGCGTGGGCCGTAACGGTCGGACAGCCGGGCGGTACAGGCATCATCA
>JANMZO010000051.1:0-4041 GCA_031383405.1 Acidimicrobiia bacterium
GTTTCATCTTCGACCGCGGGAAGAGCGACGGGGTCGGCCAGAGCGGCGACGGCAAAGCCGGTGACGTGTACGACCTCGGCGGCAGCAAACCCGGCAAGCAGCCCGGCGAGGGGAAGGCATCGAACGACCCCGGCTCGGTCGAGTACGAGGTTGAACTCGACATGGACGAGGTGGAACAGCATCTGTTCGAACAGCTCGGACTTCCGCGTCTGGCCCCGCGGGCCCGGGAGCAGTTGGAGACCGACTCGATCTTTTGGGACGACCGGGCCCGCAAGGGTCCGATCCTCGACAAGAAGGCGACGCTGCGGGCAAACCTGCGACGCAACGCGTCCCGCGGCGAGGCCCGCATCGGCGGCTTCGACCGCGACGACATCCGTTACCTCACCTACCGCGAGAGTCGCCGCCCGAAGTCGCAGGCTGTCGTGTTCCTGCTCATGGACGTGTCGGGATCGATGGGCGCGTTCGAGAAGCGGGCGTCGCGCCTGTTCTTCTGGTGGGCGACGAGGTTCCTGCGTCGCCGCTATTCGACAATCGAACTCGTCTTCATCGCCCACCACACCGAAGCAGTCGAATGCGACGAGGAGCAGTTCTTTACCCGGGTCGAGTCGGGTGGCACGAAGTGCTCTTCGGCCTATGAGTTGGCGCTGTCGATCCAGAAGACGCGCTTCCCCCTGAACGAGTGGAACGTGTATATCACCCACTGTTCCGACGGCGACAACTGGGGTGACGACAACCCCCGGCTTCTGGAGCTCGTCACCGAGGCGTCGAAGATCGCGAACCTCATCGGGTACGTGCAGATCGACCGCGCGCAGCGGTACCACTGGGGTGGCGATCATCTGTACGGCGTGCTCAGCAAGGCCGGGATCGACGGTCTCGAAACCGCCCGCGTCACGAAGGACGAAGACATCTGGCAGGCCCTCAAAACCATCTTCTCCCCCGCCCCCGAGGAGGTGCTGAGCGCATGAACGGATGCTGTGCCTCACTCGATGATCGACGTCCAGACACCGGTGACGCCTTCGCGCTCGCGGTCTCCGAGATCGCCGAGCGTTCCACCAAGGCGTACGGGCTCGAAGACCTGCAGCGCCTCGACGACGAGTGCCGCGCGCTCGCCTCGGCCCTCGGCCTCGAAGTGCCCGAGGTCGTGTTCCACTTCGCCCCGGCGGAACGGATCTACGACATCGCGGCGCGGGGTCTGCCGGGCCGTTACTCACACTGGCGTTTCGGGCGCGACTACGAGCAGATGAAACTGAATCACGACCACGGGCGCTCGCGCATCTACGAGCTCGTGCTCAACACCGAGCCCTACCAGGCGTATCTGCTCGAAGGAAACTCGTGGGTCGCGCAGCTTCTTGTGATCGCGCACGTCTACGGGCACTGCTGGTTCTTCCAGCACAACAGCTACTTCGCCGCCACCGATCGCAAGTTCCTCCATCGGGTGCGGGCCGGTGCTGAGCGTATCGAAGACTACGCGCGCCGGCACGGGCAGGCGAGGGTTGAAGACTTCGTCGACGACGTGCAGGCGCTCGCCATTCACGCTCCGATGGATGTCATGCCGCGTCGGGCGGCGCGCCCACCCGCGTCGCGACCGGTCGACCCGTACGCCGACCTCTTTCCGCACGAGGCCGCCGCGGTGCAGCGGAAACACGATGACGACGTCGACGCCTGGCGGGCCCGTTTCCCCCGGGAATCCGAACCGGATCTTCTCGGTTTCATCCTCGCCCACGCGGCGAGGTTGGAGGACTGGCAGCGCGACATCGTTTCGATTCTCCGCGACGAGGCGGCGTACTTCAGCCCGCAGCGTCGCACGAAGATCGCGAACGAAGGGTTCGCCGTCTGGGTCCACAGCCAGATTGTCCAGGGCCTGCAGCTGCCGACCGACGAGTTCGTGGAGTACGACCGCCTCAACGCGTCGGTCGGCCAGCCGCATCAGATGTCGGTGAATCCGTACAACCTCGGCTACGAGTTGTGGAAGGAGGTCGAGCGGATCTACGACCGCCCGACCGACGAGGAACGAATTCGGTTCCCCGGGGCCGGAGAGATCTCCGGACGCGCCCGGGTGCTTGAACTCGCGGCCGTGTGTGACGACGTGTCGCTCATCGCCCAGTTCCTCACACCCGGCGTCGCAGAGCGGTGCAAGCTGTTCGCGTGGGAGCGCGAACCCGGCGAACGTGACCGCATCCGCATCACCACCCGTGAGGCGGAGGAGATCCGCGACAAGCTCGTGGCAGACCTGTCACGACGGGGCACTCCGCGCATCGTCGTGACAGACGGCGATGCGTTCCGCAAGGGCGCTCTGTGGTTGGAGCACCGCCATGAGGGCAGTGGCCTCGACACCGAATACGCGCAGGGCACACTTCCAGCGGTAGCCCGCCTGTGGGGTCGTTCGGTGTATCTCGAGACGGTCGAGAACAACGCCGCAAGCACGGCGACGCCGACGGGCGCGGCGAAGGCCGACCGGTCAGGTGGGTCGCCACAAGATGCCGCACTGAAACCGGCGTGGCTCGTAGCCCACCCCGACGACGAATTGGCCACGGTCCTGACCGACCGCCCCGACAACCTCGACCGTCGCACCTGACGAGCGGGTCCGCTCCGTTCAATACCGCGGAGCCGTTTGCGCATTTCGGTCTGCTCAGGGGGTCGACGGTGTTGGTCCGACCAGCCACGGTCACGCTCGGGCCGCGGGAAGGGAACTACGCCGTCGCGAGCCGTCGCAACGGGGTCGAGTGCTGCTACGAAAGTTCAACGATCAGCTGGTCGAGGCCGCGGAACGGGCCGCGCTGGTGCCAACGGAGTTCTGCGCCAGGGGCCAGGCGAACATGGGGCCAACGGGAGACGAGGGCGCTCAGCATGGTGTCGGCTTCGCTACGGGCGAGTGACGCGCCGAGGCAGTAGTGAGCGCCGAACGCGAACGACAGCGGGGAGTTCGGTCTCGGTTGAGGTGCGAACCGATCCGGCTGGTCGAAGGCTTCCGGGTCGTGATTGGCAGCACCCAGCAGGACAAGGATCCGATCACCCTGGTGCACGTCGTGTGCGCCGAGACTCAGATCATCCATGACGAACCGGCTGACGTAATGCGTGGGCGTTTCGAAGCGGAGAAACTCAGTGACCAAGTCGGCCACCGACCAGCGGCCTTCGACGACGGCCTCGACCCCCTCGGCAACGCGCAACAGCACGCTGAGCCCGTTTGTAAAGAGATCGCGTGTGGTGCGATGACCGGCCGAGTAGAGCGTAGCGACGAGCGACATGAGCTCCGGTTCGCTCAGGCGTTCGCCCGCTTCTTCGGCAACGATCAGCGCCGAAAGGAGGTCGTCGCCGAGCCCCTTCCGTCGTTCGATAATAAGCGCGCGTAGGTACGCGTGAAACTCTTCGGCCGCCGCGATCGCCGCGTTGCGCTGGCCACTGGTCATTCCGACGCTGAGGAGCGGGGCGACCGCATCACTCCAGCCGGTCAACCGGTCACGGTCTTCGCTCGGCACGCCGAGAAGTTCCGAGATGACGAGCGACGGAACCTGGTGCGAGAAGTGCTTCAGCAGATCGACCGGCTCTTCTGCAGGCAATCCATCCAGCAAAGCGGCGGTGGTTTCGGCAATCCACGGCTGGAGCATGGCGATGCGCTTCGGCGTGAACGCTTTCGACACAAGGCCGCGCACCCTCGGATGGTCAGGCGGGTCGAGGAAGTTGATGCGATGGCTCATCTCGTCGCGGGCCGCACCCGGCGGAAGGGCCCGCACGTAGGAGGCTGCGATAGGGCTCGATCCCATCCCCGGATGCCGCAGCACTTCGAGCGCCATGTCGTATCCCGAAGCCAACCAGTACCCACGGGACGACAGTTGCAGCGGACCCGACTCACGGAGTTGCTTCAACTCCGGATAGGGGTCATCTGAATCGAGCAACGCGGTGATGTCCACGAGCCCAGTAAAGCAGCCCTGTGGCGTTCGGATGCTCTCGCCGCTGGCCTGCGCCCACGGCAACCGGAGAGGGGACAAGGGAGTGAACGCAACCGGGCGACCTCTGAGAATTGTGCTCACCGGCGGGCCGGGT
>JANMZO010000100.1:0-4481 GCA_031383405.1 Acidimicrobiia bacterium
GTGGCGGACGTCGGCTTGAGAGTGGCAGACGACGGGATTGAATCGTTTGTCCTTGTGGAACCGATGAGGTCTCCTTGGTCGCGGCGCCCCCGGGTGCCCACGAGTTGAAGCCGATTCCAATTGCGATGTTCGACTCTCGCCCGTCGGGCGCACTTCTCTGGGTGCTTCGCGGGCCGCCTGTCGGATTATGTTCGCTTTCGGGTGGTGGGCCCCGGGTCTATGGGGATGGTTTCGGCGTGAGTGCCGCAAGAACCATCCCCACAGCGGACGGTTTTGCGGTTGGACCATGACCGGCAACCCCAACGATGGCACGATTGCGTTTCGCAATGCCGACGGGCGAACGTTCACCCCACCTGGAAGCACCGTCGGCGACCCGAATCGCGTGAGTTCCGAGAGCGCGTCGTTGGGCATCGCTGCGACCGCCGACACGATCACTCCGCGGGGTCACGGCGAACGCTACGTCCACGACCTGACAATCTGGATTACCACCAACGACTTCAATCCCGACACCGCAGCCCACTACCAGAAGCCGATCCCAGCCGCCGATCTGTTTCCGGGGTACAGGGCAACGGGCTGTTGAGGGTCCGGTCCGTTTGAGCCCGACATACCACCGGGCTGCGTCCGGATGGCGACTCGCCTCGTTGGCGCCGCCGAAGTTCACGACGACGCGAGGAGATCCTGCGTCCGTTTCCACAGTCGGCGCATGCCACCGATCCACCGTTCGGGATCCCCGGCCTTGCGCTCGATGAACGTCTTGAGCTCGGGGTGGGTGAGGATGAGGAACCGGTCCTCGGCGACGCCCGCCAGGATCCTCGCCGCCGCCTCGTCGGGAGGCAGTACCTCGCCGCCACCGATGGCTGCGGAGGCCTTGAGGGCATCACCGCCCGCACCGCTGCGCAACATGTTCGTGTCGACCGCGCCGGGGCACACACAACTCACCCGCACGCCCTGGTCGCCATACGTGATCGCCAGCCATTCGGCGTAACCGACCGCCGCGTGCTTGGTCGTGGCGTACACGCCATCACCCAACGTCGTGAGCAGTCCGGCCATCGACGCCGTGGTGATGAGGTACCCCTCCCCGCGAGCCAGCCATCCGGGGAGCAGTGCCCGCGTCGCATATACGTGCGACATCACGTTGACCTCCCACTGACCGTTCCAGGTGGCGTCGGGTGCTTCCGGCCCGCCGCCGGTGGCCATACCGGCGTTGGCGAACCAAAGGTCGATCGGGCCAATGGTGTCTTCGACCTCGCGAACCAGAGCCTCGGTGGCCGCCTGATCCGTCACGTCGAGAGCACGGGGAAACACCCGACCGCCCGCCGCGCTGCGGGCGGTGTCTCCGTGGAGTGAATCGGCCAGTGCCACCACGCCGTCGAGCGACAAATCCGTGGCCACGACCGACTCGGCGCCTGCGTTCAGCAGCGCCCGCACGAGAGCCCCGCCAATCCCGCCCGCCGCGCCGGTGACCACTGAAGTGCGTCCGTTGACATCCATCGGCGGATGTTAGCCCCCACGTGCGTCGCACGCGAGTTGAGCAACAGTGCTTCGGTCTACAGCCCGCTGATGTAGGCGACGAGCAGGTTGACTTCCTGGTCCGACAGCGGGACCACTGGCATGGCCGTGTTCGCGGTGATGAGTCTCTGGGCCGCCGGGTTGGTGATCGAGAGACGGAGGTATGCCTCATCGGCTATCACGGTCGTTCCGTCGATCATGTCGCGGGGTTTGCCGAGCAGACCTTTCCAGGTCGGGCCCATGCCTTTGGGTTTTCCATCGGTACTGTGACAGACCAAGCAGCCCTTGGACCTGGCCACGGCCGCACCCTGTTCGGCTTGGGGGCTGAGCGCCACAGGGGCGGTCTTCGTTGCGCACGCGGTAAGGGCGGCCGTTGTGCATACAACCATGAATGGAACCGCTGATCTCCACGTTCGCAAGACCGAAGTTGCTCGTGACATAGCAGTTTCAGTGTAGAACCCGCCGCGCCCGTCGATGGTTCACCAAGGGATTCTCCATGCAACGCGCCACTCCCACGCAGTGGACAAAACTCACCGCAGCGCTCCGCCTCCGGGGGAAGGGCCGGAGCTGAGCACGAAGCCTTCGTATCCGTTCTCGGCGACCGTGCGCAGGCGGTCGAGGTACGCGTCGGTCAGCGGGTAGCTCAGTAGCTGGCGTCGCTTACCGGGGATGTTGGCGGCCATGTACCACGAGTCGGTGCGCGACAGCAATGTCATGGCGGCGACGCCTTCGAGGTGGGTGGTCCATTGCTGCGCGACTTCCGGGGTCGAGTCGAAACGCGTCCATCCGTGGTCGCGCAGGTAGCTGAGCATCTCTACGACCCAGTCGCCCTGCAGCTCCGCGCAGGTCGGCCCATTGCAGAAGGCCGAGGGACTCTGCGGGCCGTAGAGGAACAGCAGATTCGGGAACCCGTCGACGGCGACGCCGAGGTTGGTGTCGACGCCGTTTGACCAACGGTCGGCCAGGCTGCGCCCGTCGATGCCGCGGATGTCGATCGCGGTGAGTCCTCCGGTGTTTGCGTCGAACCCGGTGGCCAGCACGAGCACGTCAAGGTCATAGTGCTGTGCCTGGGTCTCGATGCCGGTCGGCGTGACCCGCAGGATCGGCTCGGTCCGCACATCGACGAGTGTCACGTTGTCCTGGTTGAACACTTCGTAGTAGTTCTGCTCGAGGGATGGGCGTTTGGTCCCGAACGCATACGGCGGTTCGGTCGGCGCGAGCAGTTCCGCGACCCGTGGGTCCCGCAGGCGAGCAACGGTTTTGTTGCGCCAGAAGTCGTACGCGGTGCGGTTGGCCGCCTCGTCGACGAGCACGTCCTTGAACGTCCCGGCCCAGAAGTGGAACCCGCCGAGGTTCCAGGCCGATTGGTAGACCGCGTTGCGTTCCTCGTCCGACACCGCGAGAGCGGAAACGTCTTGGCGAACGATGTCGTAGAAGCTGCCCGGCGGTTCATTCCGGATACGGAACATCTCCGGGTAATGCTCCTTCGCATCGAGCTGCTCGCGTTCGCTCAGCCGCCGCTGCTGCATCGGCAGGGCCGTGACCGGTGAGCGTTGAAAGACCGTCAGGTGAGCGGCGTCGCGGCCCGCCTCCTGGACGATCTGCACGCCGCTCGCACCCGTGCCAACGACCCCGACCCGCTGACCCATGAAGCTGACTCCACCGCGTGGCCACCGTGCAGTGTGGTGGCAGTCGCCCAGAAAGCTTCCGAGCCCGGCGATGTCGGGGGTGTACGGCTTGGAGGCGAACCCGGTGCACAAAATGAAGGTGCAGGCCCGCACCGTGGTGCCGTCGGCCGTCGTGATGGCCCAGACGTCGTGTTCACCTTCGAAGGCCGCCGACGCGACCTTCGTGTCGAACCTGATGTCTCGCGCCAGATCGAGCCGTTCGACCACATGCCGAAAGTACCGCTGCAACTCCTCCCAGCCCGGGAAGCGCTCCGTCCAAATCCAGTCACGCCAGACCGCCTCGATCGACAGCTCGTAGTTCGGAACATGGGAGTCGACCCGGGCACCGGGATAACAGTTCTGCTGCCATACACCACCCGGCCCGGAGCCCGCCTCCAGCAACAGCACCCGGAACCCATGCTCCCGCAACTGGTACAGCTGGTACAGACCACTGAACCCCGCCCCCACCACGACCGCGTCGAACAGCTCCCCGCCGGGCGAACCCATCATCGTGCTTCTCTCAGCCGGACCCTCATCTCGGGGACTATAAGCAGTGCCACGGTGGTTGTCGAACCTTCGCGCGGGTAGAACCGGAACGCAACGCCGGTGGTGGGGGAGAGAACCCTATGGGAGACTCGGCCATGGGATTGGATGCTGTGGGGCGCGGCCGTCGGGAACGGTCACGTTCCTGTTCACGGACATTGAGGGTTCGACGCGACGCTGGGAGGCTGATCCTTCGGCGATGCGGGTCGAGCTGGCTTCCCACGACGCGGTGTTGCGCGACCGGGTGGATGGTTGTTCACGCACCCAGGTGACGGGACGTGGTTGATCGAGTCGGCGTTGCTGGCCGACCGCGATGGTGGCGGCCGCTCAAGGTGCGGCCCGGTGAGGTGACCTCCGAAGAAACGGCTCGCCCAGGGTCCCGGCAGACCTTAGAAATCGGGTCTGCTAGACGTTGAAGTCATTTTGAAATCGATCGGATCAATCCTTGAAATCGGTGACGAGGCAGGTGCTTCGACGCCCTCCAACGGCAGTTGGAGTCACATTGGAGCATTTGCACAGCAAGGACGGACACCATGTACACGACCAACAATCGCCGCAACTCACCAAACGAACAACACTGGGGACGCCTCGGAGTTCTGCCGACCGGCACCCTCCTGCTCGCCACCGCACTCACCACCGCGCTACTCGCCGCTCCGGCACCGAGTTCGCCGAAGGCGGGACCCTGCCAGAGGGAAAGTGCCCGCCGTAGGACCTCAGCGGTGGTCTCCACCGGTAGGTCGAGCCGACGGGCGGACACGGTCA
>JANMZO010000178.1:0-19696 GCA_031383405.1 Acidimicrobiia bacterium
CAACGACGTACTCGCGGGGAAAGTACACCTTCTTCAACAGGTTCGAGTTGTTGACGACCGCACCCGTCGACGATCCGAGACTGTTCGTAAGGTAGTTCCACGGCAGCAGCGCGCACGACAGATAAAGCGCAAAATTGTCGAACCGGCTCGGGTTACCCGGGCTCGCCTTCATCTTGAACAGGACACCGAACACGATTGCGTAAATCGCGACGCTGCTGAGTGGGTTAAGCATCGACCAGAACCAACCGAGCGCAGATCGCTTGTACTTCGACCGAAGTTCGCGCAGAGTCAGGTTCCAGAGAAGTTCGCGACCCTCAACGATTTCGGCAAGACCTGTCATCGGGGCACCAGCCGCCTGAGCCTTCGAAGTACCCGTTTGGCACGGCCCGTCAGCGACGGAGCAGGAACCGTTTGCAACGCGGCGAACCGGGATTGAATGTCATTCAGGAGAACTGCGGTTTCGTTTCTGGTGTGGACCGCGGTGTCGCGTTCGATGCGCAGGATTTCGATTGCTTCGTCGAGTTCACGCTCACGACGCGACATTCGGGTTCGGTCGGTCGTAGCGGTGCCCACGATTTGGGTACCGGGAGCAAACGGTCCCCACTGACCGGTACGGTCAGCGGCACCGACCACTTTTGCGCGTCGGGCTCGCGATGCCCGCCAGGGGCCGGGATCACGCAACATCGTAGCGAGCGGGGAAACGATCTTCGACCAACGGAACTGATCGGCCAGCGCCAACGAGTTCGCCTTGGCCGTGGCCCTCAGGTCGCGGTCGGTGAGTAGCCGCTCCATCGCCGCGGCCAATTCCGCAACGGAGTTCGGTTCGACGACCAGCCCGGCGTGACGATCGGAGACGAGTTCGCTGAGGACGTCGCCCGACGTCGAAAGGGTAGGCAGGCCGGCCCAGAAATGGTCGAGCATCCGGGTACGGAACGCAAGACGGGCCTCGGCCAGATCCTTGGCCGCGACAACGCCGATATCGGCTTCGAGTAGGAAGGCCCCACGTTCGTCATACGGAACCCAGGGTCCGAGCACGACCAGCCCGCGCTCGATCAGATTGAGTTCGTGGCACCGGTCGATGAGACGGCGGGTCGATGCCATCTCGGGCACGCCACGACCTTCGAGTTCAAGTCCCATGAAAAACAGGCGCGCTTCGGGAATCTTCTTCTGCACCTGCACGAACGCCTCGACCGTCCCAAGCGGATCGAACCAGTCCCAGGTACCACCGCCCCACAATACGACCTTGCTATCGGCGTTGATCGATGGATACCGCCCACCTTTGAGCACCGGGCTGAGTGAGGGTGACGGCGGTGTATCGGGCACGCCGAACGGAACAACATCAATAAGCGCGCGCAGAGTCTGATGCTGCTCATGTGCGGCTTTGTCGAGGCGACCTCGGCTGGCGAGCATTCCACTCCAGAAGTCGCGCTGACGCTCCGACGCGCACAGGAAGAAGTCTCCGATGTCGGCCAGTTCATTGAGCGTGGCGATCTCGTGATCCTTCTGCTGTTCAGCCGCCGATCGCTCCATGGAGTCATACTGTTCGAGGCTTCCGAAGACCCACGGATCGTAGAGATCAACAACGACTAGAGCGCGGGTTCCGGCCAGAAACTCGTAGCGTTTCAGATCGAAACCAAAGACGAGCACCGCGTCGGCCGAGTCGACGAGCGCCTGCAACTCGTCGGCCGACGCGAACTCACAAACGTCGACGGCCGGATGGGTGCGGCCGACCGGGGTTGGAGACGCCAGCGTGACCCGGATGTGTTGTCCGACGGCGCAGGCCAGTTCCCACGAACGGATCGCAGTGCCGGCCATTCGTTCGCCGATGACATCGGAGCTCGACAGGACAACGAAATGCGAAACCGGGTTCTGCGAGAAGAGTTCCCCGATATTGAGCAGTCGGGCCACGTCGCCCATGGACTCGACGAAGCCCGGTGAATCGTTACCGAGCGGAACGAACGGATCGCCAAACGTCGTAAAGATGACCGAATCGGGGACCTGTCGCAACTCCTGAATTGAACGACGGAGCAGCATCAGTTCGGGCAGGTCCTGCACGACGTCGTTGACGGCGTGCATACGCGAGTTTCCGAGGCGATGAACGTTCTCCATCTCATCCGCGCCGACACCGACGTCGAACTCGGCGCGGGGGGATCTCGCATCGTGAGCCGCCCGAACCGAGACCAGCATCAACGCAGACGCGAGGAGCTTCGGCAGATTATCGGCGTCGGCGTTCTTGATGATCGTGCGAAGTGCATTCCGCTCGAAAAGCACCATCCGCTCGTGAACGCGAAATTGTGACGAAGTCCCGTGGTGACGGTGGAAGCTGCGGGCGTTCGCCGCCAGGCGGGTCCGGTACCCGCAAACCTGAAGCCGCCAACCGAAATCGACGTCTTCGAAGTACGCAAAGAACGCAGCATCGAAACCACCGAGGCGCAAAAACACTTCGCGCTGAACCAACATCGATCCACCACACGCGAAGGGCAGGATCGCTCCATCGACGATCCGCGCATCTTCGATGGGCACGTTGTGACTCGGTTGGCTCCCGAATCCGTAGAAGTTGATGCCGGCATCGCCGAAATCGAGGCGGGTCCCCTCCCAGTTGACAATCGTTCCGGCCACACAGACGATCCCGCTGCTCGGTTCGTAGTGTGACACGAGCGCGCGCAGCCAGCCGCGATCGACCTTCATGTCGTTGTTGAGAAGGGCCAGGACATCTCCGGTGGCCTGTTCGGCGGCGAGATTCACGGCCGGCGAGAAACCAAGATTGCTCTCCTGCGGCAGTACCTTGACCCAGGGATACCTCAAAGCCAACAGGTCACGGCTTCCGTCGTGGGAATCGTTGTCGACGCACAGCACCTCGAGATAGTCAGCCGGCCAGTCAAGTTCTGCGATCGAGTCAAGGCACGGTCCGAGGTGATCCTTGCCGTTGTAATTGACCAGCAACAGCGAAACCATGGGGATGGGCACAGTCGACACCACGGGCACAGTCGACACCACGGGCACAGTGGACGTTGACGGAACTGGACCGGTTGTCACGGGATAAGAGGCTACCGGCCCATTGAGTACTGCCCGGGAATGGGCCGATAGAACCGAGGGGCGAACCTTCGTGCCGTTGCACGCCGATTCGTCCGTTGTAGATCCCAAAGTCTGTTCGAGAAGGTCCATTCATGTCATCGAGTTCCCCGACTTCGGCCAACGCCAAACGTCGCAACCGGAAGAGCGTGCCATCCGCCCTCGGAGGCGCCCTGGCGCTGGCGATGCTGGTTGCGGTACCCGCAGCCGTGCAGAACTCGGCGAAGGCACAAAGCACCGGGGGTTCGGATTATGCCGTTGAAGCATGGGGAGACCCGTGGGACTACAACAATCCGGAAGACCAGATTCTGGTCGATCAGCAGACCACGGTCGGTCTGCAGCATGCCCAGGTCTCGAACGGAAAGCTCAGCTTCGACGTGTCGGGGGGCTCGTATTTCCATCTCATCTGGGGCGGGTACCCGGACACGGTTCCCACCAACCGCGACGGTGCATTGCATCCGATCGACACTGACCGGTTCAACCGGATTGTCATGAAGGTCACCGCCTCGGCATATACGCCGGCCGGTCTGCGGTGGTACTCGTGCCTGCACCAGGACGGCTCGTGTGAGGGCGGCATGCCCGTGACCCTTGAGGCCGGGACCCACGTCTACGACCTTCCCATCAACAATTCGGCCGGTTCGGTCGCATGGCAGGGTGGCCGCCCGATTTCACTCCGAATGATCTTCTCGCCGTACGGACCTACGCACGTCGACGTCGATTGGGTACGCCTCACGAATACCGCTGACGGACCCGTCAACGAGTGGACCGGACCGGTTCTGAGCATCGAGGATCCCGACGTCACCGGCGGCAACGATTACGCAACCACGGCCCGCAACGGTGACCCCTGGGATTTTTCCTCGGTCGACGACGTGCTTCGGACCGACAACGTGAGCGGCCAGATCCAAAACGGCGTGTTTGAAGGCACCAATGCGGGGCCGGTCATGAACGATCCGGGCGTGACGATGAAGGTTCCGGTTGCGTTCTCGGCCGATGACTTCCACCGCGCCACGGTGCATTTCACGTACGACGGTGAACTCAACCTCGAGGACAAGCCCGGTGGTGGCCAAAACGCTCGCCTCATGTGGAGGATCGCCGGAACTCCCCTCACGAAGAACGGCTCGCACAATCAGGTTTCCCGCGATGTCGTGACCTTCCCCGGCCAGGCCTCCTTCACCGTGGATCTGAAAACGAACCCTTCCAGCGACGCGGTGGATCCCCGGTCCACCCCCCGGATCGGGTGGGCCGGCAACATGATCGAGATGTTCCGATTCGATCCCAACGAAGACCGCGGGCCACGGCGTTGGCGCATCGACAACATAAAACTCGCCGACGACGATGCGGGTGACACGACGTTCGCGATCAAGCTGCGCGATCTGAACCCCGCTCCGGGCACTGTGGTGAAGCTTTATGCCGACACCGACGCCGTTGGGTTCAACGGCCAACTGATCGCCGACAGTGTCGATGTTTCCGGCGGTGCCGCGACGGTAAACTGGACACCGGCGTCGGGAACGAAAGGCCTCTTCTGGATCTACGCCCTGACGGGCAGAGGGGCGTTTTTCACCCGTACCTATTCGACCGGTCCGGTTCGCATGGGTTCGCCGATACGCGTGTACACCTTTGGCCCGGCGACCGGCGGGCCGCAGGGTCAGATCAACTTCGGCGTGAAGCCCGGCGCAGATCCGGCCTCGGTATCGACGGGGAACCCACCGTCGGCTCTCGCCCTGACGGCGCCGACAGCGGTGAAGAAGTCCGCCCGGAAGGCCCCCACGAGGCGACTCGCGGCGAAGCGGTAGCCGGGGTTCGGCGGGGTTCGGCGCGGTTCGGCGCGGTTCAAAAGCGATTGGCCCAAGTGACCACGGGCCAGTGACTACCCTGGCTGTGTGTCCGCGTTTGCTTCAATTCGTGCCGTTATCGTCACTTCGACGCGACGGTTCGATGGTGCTCTGAGGACGGCTTCCACATTCGCCGTCCACCACCCACAGGTTCCTCTTCTGGTCGCTGTGGTCGATGACCGCTACGGCCGGTGCACCGCCGATTCGAAGAATGTGGTGCTCGCCGATGTCCGAGTCATCGTGGCCGAGCGGTTCGACCATGGTGAGTTCGACCGTCTTGTCGCTCTCTACGGACCCGACGAACTGGTGGATCTTCTTCGGCCCCTGCTGGTGCGCCATCTGCTGATGGCCGGTCCTCGACTGAAGGACCGGGAGATCCCGGCCGCAGGCGGGCGGGTCATTGTACTGTCGCTTCCCGATGATGCGGAGGTTGTCGCCCCGCTGTCGGACCTGGCCATGCTGGCCGGGGGGGTCGGGCGGTCCGGATCCGGTTTTGCCGCGTCGGTGATCCGTCGCACCAGCCCGCCTCGGGATGGACGGATCCCGGACGAGGTGGACTTGGCCACCAACGGGTTCATCGACCGCGAGCTGTTTGCTGTCACCGATGCCGGGACCGCCGTCCTCGACTGGTGGATCGAACAGTCACGCCGCCATCCCCTCGTGGAAGCGTCGCGAATTCGAACTGACCGGATACCGTGGCTGGATCAGGCCAAACGGATATTTCCTGATCTGGTGGTCGAAGTAGCCGGCCTTACCCGTTCGTATCTCAACGCCGACGAATCAACCGCCGGTTCGGCCGCTGTGTTGCGGTTCCCGGAGTTCGACCCGTCCTGCCCCTGGGTCGCGTCTCCT
Source organism: Acidimicrobiia bacterium (assembly GCA_031383405.1). Classification (GTDB taxonomy): domain Bacteria; phylum Actinomycetota; class Acidimicrobiia; order Acidimicrobiales; family JANYDT01; genus JANMZO01. Next base: position 5,757 of record JANMZO010000178.1, read on the forward strand.
CGGGGAGGATTGTGGCCGCGCGTAGTAATAAGTGCACATATGGACTTGCGAATCGCCGCAAAGACACGAAGCGCTGCCCTCCTCCAAGGCCACAACCCGGCGACCCTGTCCAGCCGACCTGACCCTACCGCCGAGTCGCCGTTCGCCCATCTCGCTCACGGATACCGTTACGACGAAACTATGCGCGCGTTGTATTCTGAGGCACTCCACAGCGCCGAACGGAACGATACGCCCCGGCCGCCCAATCCGTTCGGCGAATCGGCAGAATTCCTGGTGTGGCTCCGCGAACGAGGCGTCGAAGGAATGAGCCGCTATCTGCAACGGGCCAGGTCCGTCAACGACGATCTCGCAGCAGCGTTCGCCGACGACGACGGAGCACTCACCGAATGGGCTCGAACGTCGGGGTCTGAGAGAGGTTTCAGTCCGAGTCTCACGGGTGTCCTCCCGTATCTCCCCGTCCATGACACGGCTATCGCGGTCGGGCATGACTCCTCCGATGCAGCACCCGAGCGGATCACGTTGACCCCGGGCATCAATCTGGTCGGCCTGTTCAAGGCGGAGATGGGCGTGGGTGAAGCGGCCCGCCTTACCCACCAAGCGGTACAGCGGTCCATGGTGCCGCACAGCCTCGTGCTCGACGACGGGACGGCCCATCGGCAGCATTATCCGTTCGAGCCCGCAGCGGCAACGGGATTTCGCCACGACGTGAATGTGGTCGTGGCCAATGCCGATGCTCTCCCTTCGGTGGTCGCCCGCATCGATCGGTCCGTCGGCGCCGTCGGTTCCGTGTTCGGTGATCTACCGACCATCGGTCTGTGGTTCTGGGAGACGGAGACGTTCCCTGACAAATACCGCGACGCGTTTCGCCACGTCGATGAAGTGTGGGCGGCGAGCCACCACGCAGCACGGGCCATTGCGCCGCTTGCGGCCGATCACGGGGTACCGGTCAAGGTGATTCCGCTCGGCGCTGCGGGGCCCGGTCCGGGGCTGGATCCCGACGAGGTAACGGCACGGGGCGCCGCGCTCGGCATACCGGCCGACCGGTTCTGTTTCCTGTTCTCGTTCGACCACCGCAGCGTGGCTGAACGAAAGAACCCGTGGGGCCTCATCGATGCGTTCACCAGGGCGTTCCCGGTACCCTCGGCGTCAGGACCGGTACTCGTGATCAAGTCGATCTCAGGTGATGTTGATCTCCTCGGCCGAGAGCGACTCCGCTGGATGGCCTCCTTGCGACCCGATGTACTCCTGATCGAGGGATTTCTCGATCTCTCCGATCGTCAGGCCCTTGTGGCGCGGTCAGATGTGTACATATCACTCCACCGAGCTGAGGGGTGGGGACTCACCATGGCCGAGGCGATGGCCCAGGGCATTCCCACAATTGCCACGGGATATTCCGGCAACCTCGAGTTCATGAACGATCAGAACTCCTGGCTCGTCGACTTCGAGATGGTACCGATCGCCCGCGATGTGGCCCACTACGGCGGAATCGGTGCCTGGGCCGAACCCGACGTCGGGCACGCCGCCGAGTTGATGCAGCGGGTGATGAGCGAACCCGATGAGCGGGAACGCCGTGCGAAGCAGGCGCTTGCCGACCTGCGCGCCATGGCCGTTAGTGCCGCCGGTGGGCGCTTTGTGATCGAACGTTTGCGTACGATCCGTAGAGTCGACGTGGGCGCCCGCCGGGCGAACATCAGAGCCAAACTTCACCTCGAACAGGACCTTGAGTAATGGCAGATCAACCCAGTCCGCACCGATCCCTGAAGGCCCTCGCGCAGAAGGCCGTTGTGCGCACCATCGCATCGGAACTCGACCGCCGGTCCAAGTCCCTCGAGAAGGCGCTCGCCGACACCAACGCCCAGCTCGCCGCACTGGGCACCGCTCAGCAGACACTAAGTGCACAGATCGATGCCAACCACCACTATGCGAGTCGATTGCACGAACACGTCACCAACGTTGAAGCCGCCCACAACCGGCTCGTGGCAATGCACGCGGCCACCCTGGCCCGCCTCGATGACTCGGCACCCGAATGGGTCGCGATGCAACGCGATCTTGAAGCGGTCGTCGGTGAGTTCATCGGCCTTCGTGAAGCCGTCGCTCGGATCGACACACTGACCGAACACCGGGCCTGATCAAACACCGGGCCTGATCAAACACCGGGCCTGACCGAACACCGGGCCTGACCGAACACCGGGCCTGACCGTCCTGCGGGAAACAGCCGATTGCGGGTCAAGGTCGTTCGACAAACCCGGGCGACTTCTACTTGCTGGTCCAGAGTTTGACGGCGACGATCACGCCGACGACACCGATGGTCCCCCGGAGAACATTGGGGGGGATCTTGCGGCCGATACGCGATCCGATCTGTGCGCCGGCGATCGCCCCGATCCCCACCAGAAAGGCGCCAAGCCACGGAATATCGCCCCGGATGACGAACACAACAGCCGCGATTCCGTTCACCGTCATGGCCAGGACGTTCTTCAACGCGTTGATCCGCACCAGTTCATCGGAGATGGCCATCCCGAGCACACCGACCAGAATCACACCCTGTGCGGCACCGAAATACCCTCCGTAGATTCCGGCCAGAAAGACTCCCGCTATCGCAAGTGGGTGGATGTGGTCGTCGGCCACCACGTTGCCCGCCGCCGCACGTCGGGCCTTGACACGCGCCTGCACCAATGGCGCCGAGAGAACCAGAACGACACCAACCAGCACCAGGATCGGCACCACGTCCTTGAACGAACCCGGGTAGGAAAGAAGCAGTAGCGCACCGATAGCGCTGCCGACCAGCGACGCGGGCACGAGCTTGCGGATGCGAACCGCCTGGCCGGTGAGCTCCCGCCGGTAACCGTAGACCGCGCTCATCGAGCCGGGGAACTGGCCGAGGTTGTTGGCGATGTTCGCGGCGAGTCGTTCAAAACCGGAACCGACCAGGGCGGGAAACGAAATCAGGCTGCCGGAACCGACAATCGCGTTGATGAAGCCCGAGGCCACGCCCGCCCCGACAATCACGGCACCCTTCACAAGAGTCAGGTCGACAGGCACCGGGTGAGTGTATTAGAGCGTTCCGGTCCGCATCGACCGAAAACCGGCGATTCCCCGAAACGGCGCGTGACGAAGGTGGTGCAGGTAGTTTGAGGGCCCATGGCATCTCTCTTCGTTGGTGAATCAGTAGACCCGGCCAACCACACGCGCAGCGGCAAGCGGATCGAGCTTGATCCGGCATCGTTCACGACGCACGGGGTGATTGTCGGCCAGACCGGTTCCGGCAAGACCGGTCTCGGCATGGTTCTGATCGAAGAGGCATTGCGGGCCGGAATCCCGACGCTGCTCATCGACCCGAAGGGCGACCTCGGGAATCTCACGCTCACCTTCCCGCAATTGCGGGCTGAAGACTTCGCTCCGTGGGTTGAGGGCACCGACGCCGCGACGGTCGCTTCTCAGTGGAAAGACGGCCTGGCGGGCTGGGGCTTGGACGGCACCACGATCGCCGAGTTGAAGGCCAAGGCCGACGTCACGATCTACACCCCCGGTTCGACCGCCGGTGTGGGCCTCAACCTGATCGGCTCGCTCCGGGCGCCCGCCGATGCAATCGACGACGCCGAGTCCCGGGTCGACGAGGTCAGTTCGGTCGTTTCGGGGCTACTCGGCCTGATGGGGATCGAGGCCGACCCTCTGTCGAGTCGGGAGCACATCCTTCTCACCAACCTGATCGATCGCGCCTGGTCCAGCGGCACCGATCTCGACCTCGCCTTACTAGTCGGGCAGGTGCAGCAACCTTCGATGCGCAAGCTCGGCGTCATCGAGCTTGACTCGTTCTACCCGGCCAACGACAGAACGGCGTTGGCCATGAAGCTCAACGGCCTTCTCGCCTCGCCGGCCTTCGGCTCGTGGGGCGAAGGTGTCGACCTCAACATCGACACGCTGCTCCGCACACCTGACGGCCGGCCCCGTGCAGCGATCATCACCCTCGGGCACCTCGGCGATGAAGAGCGCCAGTTCGTCATCACCCTCCTGCTCGGTCGGCTCATCACCTGGATGCGCAAGCAGCCGGGTACCTCGCAGCTGCGGGCCCTCGTCTATTTCGACGAGGTGTTCGGTTTCGTTCCCCCAACCGCCGCCCCCCCGAGCAAGAAGCCGATCCTCACGCTGTTGAAGCAGGCGCGGGCCTTCGGCGTCGGTCTCGTGCTCGCCACGCAGAACCCGGTCGATGTCGACTACAAGGCACTGTCCAACGCGACGACGTGGGTCATCGGTCGGCTGCAAACCGAACGCGACCGCGACCGTCTCCTCGACGGCATGCGTTCCGCGGCCGGCGGGGTCGACATCGACCAGATCGCCGCAACGATCAGCGGGCTCGGCAAGCGAGAATTCGTCTTGCACCGTTCCGGCGTTCCCACACCTGATGTGTTCACCTCCCGGTGGTCGCTGGCCTACCTGCGCGGCCCCCTCACGCGCGAACAAATAAGTACACTTATGGCTATGCAGAAGGCAGGGGCTGCCGCTGCCGCATCCGGCTCGGCCGCAGCGTCGTCGGCGTCGTCGGCACCAGCCAGCCTGAACGACAACGAAGTGCCCGTTGCTCCCCCGGTTGCCAAGGGCACGATGGCCTACTTCCTTGATGGCGGGGCACCCTGGGCCCGCGAGGTCGGCGCCAAGGTCGGCGGCGCCCGTTACGAGGCTGCCATGGTGGCTCGCGTCAACCTGCTGTTCGACGAAGAAAAGGCCGACCTCCGGGAACAGATCGAGTGGGAAGCTGTTGCATTGCCACTCCCCCGGGTGTTCGACCCGGCGAAGATGATCTCCGTCGATTATGACGCCCGCGACCTTCGCACCGATGCTCCGACCGGCGCAACGTTTCTTCTGCCCGACGCGCCTCTCGCCGACGCGGCATACTTCCGCAACGCTCAGCGGGCCCTTACCGATCACCTGGCGGCGAACCAGACACTCACCCTGTTTCGCAACGACGGCCTCAAATTGTGGTCGCGGCTCGGTGAGACGGAAGCCGTGTTCCTCCTGCGGTGCGACGCGGAGGCTCAAGCTCGGGCCGACGCGGAGGCGAACGAGCTCCGCGCCACTCTCGACGCGAAGAAAGACCGTATCCAGGCGGCCGTCGATCTGGCCCAGCAGAGGGCCGACGAGGTGAAAGAGAATGCGAAGGACGACAAGAAGAACGAACTGATTGCCGGCGCCGGCGCGGTGCTTGGAGCTCTCTTCGGCGGTCGAAGGAGCGCTAGGTCGATTGCTCGGTCGGTAACGTCGGCTTCGAGTCGTCGAGCGCGTTCGTCGAAGGCCGACAACCGGGCCGACACGGCCCAGGCCCGGGTCGAGGCGAAGGTCGACGAGTTGGCTGCACTCGAGCAACAGCTTTCCGACGAGGTCTTTGACATAGACGCGAAGTGGGACACCGTCGGAAAGGCGGTGAAGGAAGTTCCGGTCACGCTGGAAAGGGCCGACATAACCGTAAGCGAACTTGCTGTTTGCTGGATACCGACTGCGTGACCGACTGCGTGAGCGAATAGCGCGACGGAGTAGGTCATTTGACTTGTTCGAATGGCCATGATTGTTCATATTGGTGATGAATGATTGGTCAATCGACACCTTGTTAGTCCGAGCGGATGGGCATAACCTTTACAGCGGGTCACATGGAAGATGGGTAAAGTCATGACACCAGTGAAAGATGGAACGCGGGTTATCATTCCTACGTACAGTGAAACTGAGAATATTCGAATGGTATTGGACGGTATTTGGGCATCGTATGCGGAGGCGAATGTGGTTGTGTTTCACGATGGCTTGCCAGATCGGGGCTGGGCTTACGTGCGGGATCGGATGGCAGCAAACACGCGTCGTGTTCGGTTTCCCATGGAACGCGAACGGTCTCGCTCTAGGCGGTCTCAACGGCTCAAAGTGGAGCCTGTTGCCTTGGCGGTCACTGTCGATTCGATGATTCTGTGAAAACTCGACCATCGATTCGGCCCGAGTTGGGTGCGGAGAACAACAAGGAGCACGCTCGTGGTTCGGGTGGTGAGGTGGACCAAGGTGTGTCCGCACAGGTGCACCTTCTAAAGGCTTGGGTTCGAGCAGTTCGAAGCCTTCCTCTAGCCTTTTGGATTATCACCGCGGTGTCCTCGATCGCACTGGCGTTCGCTTGCCTTTCGCTTCCTTCGATTTTCACCTATGACCCGATAATTTTCTGGAATTCTTGGCATTTCTGGGGTCTCAGAAACATGCCATATCGCTCTTTTACATGGGAGTTTCCCCCGCTCAGTATTGTGCCGTCGTTCCTCGCCCGGTGGATGACCCCCTACTCCTTCCAAGTGTTTTTTGGTCAGTTCATGTGTGTGGCATCCTTGATAGCCTTACCGTTTTTGATCGCAGTGAATCCGATCCGTGCTCGCGGAATCGCAGTTCGGTGGCTGGTGGCTGGAACACTCGGATTCGCGTGTGCCTGGTACCGGTTTGATCCCCTCGCGTTGGTCTTTGTCTGCTGGGCGATCTGGGCGATCGAATCGGACCGCTCAGCGGCCCTGCCGATAGCACTTGGGTTTGCGTGTCGGCTTTGGCCGGCGCTACTGGTTGTGGGGCTCATCATCAAAGGGAGCAAAAAGGACACTAGGAACTCGATTTTGCTGATGACCGCCACCCTTGTCGGATGGATCGCCTGGTCGCCTTCTGGCTTTCGTACGTTCCTTCGTTTTCGCCAGGGGACCGGATTTGAGATCGAGTCAGTGGTCGGCGCCTTGGCCATGCTTAAGTCCCACACGGTGCAGTTCATCTCCGGAGCGCAGGTCATCCGGTTGGGCAATTGGGAGATTCTTGATCCCATCATGACAGTCGCATGGTTCTCATTCGCTGTTGTTTTGACGGCTTTAGCAAAGCGACGGGGAGCAAATTGGCTGTACGTAGTTGGTGGCCTTGTTTTCCTTCTCCTGTTGTCCTCGCGATTGTTCTCGGCGCAATATATCGTTTGGGGTTTGCCGTTCGTTGTGCTTGCCTGGTCAAACGGAGTGAGGTACATAACGGCTGTCTACACTGCTTCGTGTTTTCTCACTGGCGTCGCTCTGAGCAGATTCACCCAATACGCCGTTGACAATGACAGGTTCGTCGCCGTCGTGTTTACGTTGCGCAATCTGCTGGTCCTGTGGTGCGCTATCGAGCTGATACGTCAGGCCTTTCGTGGAGAGACAACACCGGCGTCCACACCGAAGTTGGGGAGTTTCTTCAGACACGATCCTGCGATAGATGCGCGACGGTCGGCTTTCATGGAACCACCCGATTAGTGCCAAAAGTCGCCCGAAAACCGACTCAACGAGCAACGGCCCGTCGCCCAAGCCCGGCACTCCGCAAGCCAGACAGTCGCACGGCGATGGAGAACCATCAATCCGTTCGTTCGACTTCGCCTGGCCCGCACGACCTGCCGCCTCGAATTTCCCTGGCGTATCCAGAATTGGGGAGCTGTCAAAACGCGTACTGAACTCCGCGAGGCTCGGACCGCTATCGTCGGAACGGTGACCGCAGCGACACCGCACATAGCACCTCAGGACTCCACGCCCACTTCGGAAACGATCGAGGTCTGGATCGACTGCGATCCGGGGCACGACGACGTCATCGCCATCCTGATGGCCTCACGCTTCACCAAGATCGTCGGAATCTCAACCGTCGCCGGCAACGCTCCCTTGAGTGCAACCACGCAGAACGCTCTGATCACCACACAACTCTTCGACATCGACGTGCCGGTATACGCCGGGTCCGACCGCCCTTTGGTTCGGCTGCCGGTGTTCGCCCCGAGCATCCACGGCACATCGGGTCTGGCGGGCCCGGTGCTTCCCGAACTGATTCGCGAAACAGCTCCCGAACACGGCGTCATTGCGTTGCTGCACGCCTCGCACGAGCACCGAGGAATGTGGCTCGTGCCGACCGGTCCGCTAACGAACATCGCCCTTGCGCTTCGCCTTGACCCCACCCTCATCGAGCGCATCAGCGGTATCTCCCTGATGGGAGGCGGGCCCACGTTCGGCAACAGTACGACCTGGGCCGAATTCAACATCTGGGCCGATCCGGAAGCCGCTTCGATCGTGTTCTCGTGCGGGGCCGACATAATCATGTGCGGTCTCAACGTCACCCACGAAGTCCTCGTCAGCATCGACGATGCCGAATCAACCCGAGCAGTCGGCGGAGAGAAGGCCGAGTTCCTGGCCGATGTCTTGGACCACTTCGCCACCGCCTACAAAGACGTGTTCTTCACCGACGCCCTCGGACCGCTTCACGACCCGTGCGCTGTGCTCACAATAACCCACCCTGAACTGTTCACACTCGAACGCCTACACGTCGAGATCGAACTCCACGGCGAAGCGACCCGCGGCATGACGGTCGTCGATCAACGCCGGGTGAAGTGGGGCCAGCCTCCGAATGTGTCGGTGGCCATGGGCGTTCGGGGAAACGCGGTCAAGCAACTGATCGTGACCAGCCTGCGCGAACTGGCGCGAACAAGCTCAAGATCCCTTGACGCAACCGAACCGACCGGACTCCGAGCCGTCACTTCGTAAGCCCGTACATGCGCACAATCATATGTTGACATAACACTGTTGATCAGGGTGTGAGTTTCTTCAACCCGCGGTCCGCGAAGATAGTCAGGAACACACCCATCCCCGCAATGGCCACTATCCCCGGCCACGTGTCGTTCCACGTCACCTGACCGAGAAATCCCTGACGACCGAGGCGGAGAATGTTTGTGGCCGGGTTCACCCGGGCGAAGCTGTGGAGCCAGCCGCTGAGTCCGTTCATCGGCACCTGCGTGGCCGAGAGAAACACCAGCACGAACACTCCCAGCTGCATAAGGGGGGCGGCCGCCATTGATTTGAAGCGGTACGCCAACCCCATGCCCCACATCGACCCGAGCACCGCGGTGCCGATCGTGGCGATGAGCAGACACACCACACCGGTGAGTCCACCGGGGATCGTCATTCCGCCGACCAGCCCGATCAACATGACCAGAATGAACGGGAGAAAGGATCTGACCGAAGCGGTGAAGATGCTCGAGATCAGCAGGGCCCGACGGTGGAGCGGCGCAGCGAGCAGCCGGTCGATGATGCCGGTTTCAAAGTCGCGGATCGCGCCGAAGGCCAGAAAGACTCCGCCGAACGCAGCACCCTGCATCACGTTGATCGGCACGAACCAGTTGAGTGCATTGAGCTTGGGAAAGTACTGACGGATCGCTGCGCCATACAGGGAGGAAAACGCGATCGTTCCGAAGATCGGGAAGACGAGCGACGGCATCAGCGCCGAAGGAACGCGGGCGATACTCACGAGGTTGCGGCGGGCCAGCGCCCAAGACGTGGCCCCGAGTGCTCCGCCGGGCGCGGCAGGCTGCGTGTGGACCGCGTCCGACGATCGGCGTGCGGTGGGATCGACGACGCTCATCGCGCCTCCAGTCTCGTCTGGAGGGCTCGGGCCGCCAGTGCAAACGCGAACACGCCGAATGCCAACGGAATGAGAATCGCCTTCAAGGCCGCCGAAGTGGACCACCCGTTGATGATCAACTCGCGAAGGCCTTCAACAACGGGCGAAACCGGATTCCAGCCGGCCAGGGTTCTGAAGAGACCCCGCATCGTCTCGCGAGGGAAAAATGCCGACGAGGCGAACAGGAGAATGAAGACAAGCGGAAAGCTGCTCTGGACCACTTCCGCTGACCCGGTCTTGATCGCTACCGCGCTCATCAATCCGCCAAAGGCCAGCGCCAGCAGCCCCGACGAAACGAGGAGCACGACGAATGCCCCAACGCCGCCGGCCAGCCGTGCACCAAAGCCCATCAGGATCAGCGTGAAAAGCACGCCCTGCACCGCCCCGATGACGACGCTGCCGGCCAGTCTCGCCACGATGATGGCGATGCGGCTCGACGGCGACGCTATGAGGCGTTCGAAAAAGCCCTGTTCTATGTCGGTCGCCATGTCCGTCGCCCCGGCGACACATCCGAAGAGCACTCCCTGCACGACCGTCGCAGCGAGCGTGAACGTCAGAAACGACGTGAGCTTCGGATAGCCGTTGGCCTTGAGCAGAGGGAGAGATTTCTCGAAACTGGCTGTGTTGATCGCCACGAAGAAGAGCGGAAAGATGATCGAGGGGACCATCAGGGGAAGCTGGCGGATTGACCCGTTAATCGCCCGCTTCGCCAAGGCGAGGAACTGAGCAACCGGTTTCGGGTTGAGTTCCAATGCCGGTGACACAGTGGCCACAGGGGCGCCAACACCGGCCGACGAACCCGACGGGGAGAGACTCATGCGTCGGCCCCCGGTTTCTTGCCCCGTCTGCCGCGTGCGCGTTTGCCCCCGGGTTTACCCGCACCCGTTTGACCGGCCGCGGCGGCGTCGGAGGCGGCCCCTTCGAGGCGGTGTCCGGTCGCTTCGGCAAACACATCGTCGAGGCTCGGGGCACTGAGGTGGAGTTGGAGGAGTGGAATCCCCGCCTCGTCGAGCGCACGCACCACATCGGCCACCGCGCCTGCACCGCCCCGGAGCCCGACGCCCAATTGGCCTTCAGCGCCGGGCCTGGACTCGCCGAACGTTGACAGCACTTCGCGGGCCGCGACTTCCTGGGCATGGGGAACCTCAACGAACACCGTCGGCGAACCGACCGCCTCCTTCAGCGCCTTGGGGTCACCTTCTCGGACAATACGGCCACCGTCGATGATTGCAATCCGGTCGGCCAACTGGTCGGCCTCTTCGAGGTACTGCGTCGTGAGAAGCACCGTGGTGCCTTCCCCGTTCAGACGCTTCACTTCTTCCCACAACGACATCCGGCTCATCGGGTCAAGTCCGGTCGTGGGTTCGTCGAGGAAAAGCACGCTCGGCGAATGCACCAGCGACAGGGCAAGGTCAAGGCGGCGGCGCATCCCGCCGGAATAGGTGCCGACCCGGCGGTCCTTGGCGGCTACGAGACCAACCCGCTCGAGCAGTTCGTTGGAACGGGCTTCGCCCCGGCTGGACGGCAAACCGTAGAGCACACACTGCAGTGCGAGCAGCTCGCTGCCCGTCATCAGCGGGTCGATCGCGGCATCCTGCAATGCGACACCGATGCGCTTGCGGACCTCGTCGGCCTGCGTATCGACATCGAACCCGGCTACACGTGCGGTGCCGGACGTCGGCTTCAACAGGGTCGTAAGCATGCGTACCGTTGTGGACTTGCCCGCGCCGTTCGGGCCGAGAAATCCGAACACCTCACCCTGACGGACCTGCAGATCGACTCCACGGACCGCCTCGATGTCGCCGAACTTACGAACCAGAGCTTCAGCGACAATGGGGTGCGAGTCATTCATCGACCTACAAGGTAGTCGCGCACCAATTGTCAGTGAACCGTGTTATCCGAGGACCTTCGAAGTGCAGCCAGCCCATCCGTTCCTGAGGAATGTCGCAGCAGGAACACTGCGGTGACCTACTGAGCACCGAGCAACATGGAGAGTGCGGCAGGCAGATCCGCAACCGTCGTGCAGGTCCGGTACACGCCGCGACCGCGTTTGGCGAGCAATCGGCCGGCGTCGACCGACTCCTGCTCGTCGCTGGTGCCGAGCACATGAAGCCGGTCGACCCCCTTGAGCGCTGTGACCGGGTCGGGGCCTTCCGTGGCCAATCCGTCGCTCAACAAGATGGCGACGCGCTCCCGGGCCGTGGCCTGGCCGAGTTGACGCCGCGCGCCTCGGAGGGCGAGCGCCAGGTCGGTGACCCCGCGCCCGCGCAAGGACAGCACATCGCCGATCAGATCCTCAAACCGACGCCGCTGCCCCATCTCCTGCAGCACGATCGCGTCTTTCGCGAACATGATCACGCCGCATTCCGCCCGTTCGCCCGCCGCGACGACAACGCTTGCTGCCCCCATGGATGCCATGGCCACACCGTGACCGCTCATCGAACCGCTGCGATCGATAAGGAGACAGATGGCCCGCTCCGACGCCGCCCACCGTCGGGTCACAAATTCGTCAGCCGAGACCGGAAGTGATCCGCCCGTGCGCGCGAGCGTCGCATCCAGGTCGACGTCGCCGGCAAACGCGTCAGATACGCGAACCATTCGTTTGATGCCGCGTTTTGTCGGGGTCCCCATAGACGCGAGTGTCACGAACAGCCGGGCTGCCACCTTGCGCGCTTTGGCCCGCAGGGCCGGATCGGTGGCGTTGGCCGCATCGGCCAGCATCGAGAGGATGGTGTCGGGATCGACTCCGGCCTGTTCGACCACGGACTGGGCGTCGAGCTCGCCCACTTCGGGCGACACCTGATCGAACTGCTCACCATGTTTGTGCCGCAGCTCGCTACGACCCGACGTGCGTCGGGCTGCTTCCTGCACGGCCTTCTGAGCTTCTTCTCCGGTCAGGATTCGGCCCTGGCTCTGTGCCCCCGGGGGCGACGAGCCAGGGCGCTCAGCTTTTCCCGAATCATCCTCCCCGTCCGAGGAACCAGGCCGGTCGAAGCGGGCCTTGATGATCGCGTCGAGTAGCTCGACGATGATCTCCTCAGGCTGCCGGTCACAGGCCTCATCGAGCCGAATACGACCGGACAACGCGGCGAGCGCCGCATCGAGGAGGATCAGCCGACCGACGGGCAGATTGCCAATTTCATAAGCGCGCGTAGCACGTAGGCCGCCGGCCAGCATCGTCATGTCGATGGCACCGCGAACACTTGCCCCGAAACGGACATCGGCGTGTGAGCGAGTCGCCCGAGTGAGTGCAACAGCAATGTCGATATCGGCCCATGCGGCTATGTCCGGGTCAGCCGCGAACGCTGCGGCCGGAGGACGGGCGGGCCGGTCGGCACTCGAGCGTCCGACCGCCTGCGTCACGATCTCCCGCTCGTGGTCCTCGTCCTGGTAGTTGACAGCGACGCGGCACATTCGATCGTAGATGGCCTGCCCGATGCGGGCCGTGCCGACCGCGTCAAAGGGGTTCATTGCCGCGATCAGGCGGAAGTTGGGCGATGCGGGAATCCTTCCGAACCGGGGCACGTGCAACTCGCCTTCGGCGAGCGCGGTGATCAACACATTGAGGCTTTCCTCAGGAATCCGGTTGAACTCTTCGAGGTACAGCAGGCCTCCGTCACGCACGGCCTCGGCCAACGGACCGGGAACGAACCCTTCGGGCGTATAGCCGTCGCGGAGGACCAGCGCCGGATCGTGGTGCCCGAGAAGTCGATTGGGCGTGAGCTCCGCGTTGCCTTCTACAAAGCGCATCGGAACACCGGCGGCATCGGCAAGGGATCGCAACAGGGTGGATTTGCCCGTGCCCGGTGGCCCTTCTATCAGAACGTGACGTCCGGTCGCCAAGGCCACGGCAAGCACCTCGGCCTCTCGCTGCATGCCAACGACCTTCGAGGCGACATGGGCCACGAGCGTGGCGGGTTCATATGCTCCGCCGGAGCCCAAATGTGCTGCGGGAGACATCAACCAAAGACCCTAGTTGGTCAGGGTCGAACTGGCTAAATGAGACGGTGACCATTCGTGTCGGTGGCGGACGCCGGGTGCTTTCGGGCGGCGGAAAGGCTCGACAGCCGATCGCCGTCCCGTAGGCTCGTCCCTCGTGAATCACGCCTCTTTGCCCAACGTTCCTGATCGCACCACGGCCACTCCCGCCGAACTTCTGCAGTTCGCCCGGTCGGTTGGGGTAAGCGAGGCCGATCTGCCGACGACGATGCCGGAACCGTGGAGGCGACTGAACCTCGCCGGCGGGTACAACTTCCGCGACGCCGGCGGATACGCCACGCTCACCGGCGGTTTCGTGAAACGGGGCCTGCTGTGGCGGAGCGACCATATGAACGAGTTGACCGACAGCGACGTTGCCACCCTCGAAACACTGGATCTACAGGTGATCCACGACTTCCGCATCGACTCCGAAGTTGAGCGGCAACCCACGCGGTTCTCGGTCACCAGTCCGCCCCGGGTGACACGCCTGGTGATGGGCGACGTGAGCG
>JANMZO010000192.1:0-4190 GCA_031383405.1 Acidimicrobiia bacterium
ATGGCGCTGCTCCCGGTAGCAATGTGTGCAGTGATCGGCCTCCTTCTATTTTGTGGGCGCGACGGTGTGGTCGGTCGTTGGTCTTTCGGCGCGCCGCAACAGGAAGCAGTAGGAAATGACACAACCAATGAGTAGCGCGCCGAAAGACCAACGACCGACCACACCGTCGCGCCCACAAAATAGAAGGAGGCCGATCACTGCACACATTGCTACCGGGAGCAGCGCCATATGTATTCCAGTTGCGTTAATCAGGCTTCGGATTGCGCTGGCCGCGCAGAGAACGAGCAACACCCACATCGCTGTCTCGCCGAGTAAGCCTCGAAACCGTGATTGAACTGAAGAAGCACGGCGGAGGACAGCGGTCCGAACCGAGACGTCGACCCGAACCCTCGCAACGTCGCCTGCGCGGGGCTGCGTCAGGAGGGCCAGTCCAGACACGGCCGCTCCGAAAACTAGGAGAAGCAGGCCCCGGTCGGTGTGAGGGACGTTCTGTGAGCCACCGAAGGCAACCGCCAACGTCGCCACCATGAGGGCTGTGCGCCTCGTGTCCGTGTGAACGCTCAAGATAACGACGCCGCCCCGGACACCGGCACTTGGCTGTCAAGCGCCAGCCCGAGGCTACGAGAGGTCGTCGGCGTCGGGCGTGCTTCGACGAATATCTGATACGCGAACAGCTGTGGTCGCACGCGAATGAGCAGAATATTCAACCGCAGCAGGACACGGGCAAGCCTTGTGTCTCCCAGCGCCTTGGGAAAGGGCGCCGGGACCCCACGCACTTTCAAATCCCGAAAACCGGCATCGAGCAGGAGCCTCTGAAGGCTGCCGAAAGTGAACAGCCGGGTGTGCGAACGATCAAGGATTCCTTCTCGTCCGTAACTGAATCGGCCGCACGCCAGCATGAGACGCTGAACAATGAACGCTACGTTTGGTGTACTGAGAACAAGACGGGTCGGACGGTCCGCGAAGTCTTCGCGCAAGCCGTCCAAGAAAGACTCCGGGTTGGCCAGGTGCTCAATGACATCAAGAACAAGAAGCACGTCGAACTCGGCGATCGGAAGATCCGGAACATCGTTCAGGTCTTGGACATAGACCATGGTTCCTTCGGGTATCTGAGAAGGTTTGTGAGCGTCGACGACGGCCACGTGACACCCTTTGCGCTGCAGTTCGTTTGCCAGACCACCCGGACCCGAACCGAGATCAAGCACCGATGCGCCCTGCGGAATCGCGGCAATGGCATACGTATGACTGCTCGCGTACCCCAACTTGAGCTCGTATGGCGGATCTCCATCGTCGACGGGATCGAAGCGACGTTGCTCCCCCAAGCCACGTTTGTGAAGCGCGCTTGAGATTGTCGCCG
The DNA here is from genome assembly GCA_031383405.1 of Acidimicrobiia bacterium. GTDB lineage: Bacteria > Actinomycetota > Acidimicrobiia > Acidimicrobiales > JANYDT01 > JANMZO01. The sequence goes on from JANMZO010000192.1 coordinate 1,358, forward strand.
CTGCCACCTCCGCGGCATACCGGGTGCCGTTGACGTAGCAGATCTCATCGCCGTAATAGGTCGGGATCGGAAGTTCGACGATTTTCGCGCCTGCATGTTGAAGCTGAAGGATGATTTCGGTGTCGAAGGAGAAACCATCATCGTTTAGTACGAAATGGATCCGACGCAATGCTGCCACCGAGTAAACCCGGTAGCCGCTGTGCCACTCCGACAGGCTCGCCCCGGTAAGCTGATTCTGAAAGCGGGTGAGGATGCGGTTACCGACGAGCTTGTAAAGGGGCATTCCCCCGTTGCGGGCCCCGCCCTTGGCCAGCATGCGACTTCCGAACACAGCGTCTGCTTCACGGGAGGCGACCGGGCTGAGGAGCCGCGGAAGCTCCTCAGGCGCGTACTGTCCATCCCCGTGCACCATCGCCACCATGTCGAACTCCCGGCGGATGGCGTACGTGTAGCCGATCTTCTGATTGCCGCCGTATCCCTGATTTGCCGGATTGCGCAAAACAACTATGGGCACCTGCAGGTTCTCGCGGGCGAAGTTATTGCCCTGTTCGAACGTGGCGTCGACGGACGCGTCGTCGATCACCAATACTTCGCAGTCGTACTGCTCAAACACCTCGGTAGGGATTCGTGCGAGGACCCCCCGCAGGGTCGACTCCGCGTTGAACGCCACAATAAGCACGAGCAAACGCACTCTACGGGCACCACGCTGCGCACCCGAATTTCCGTCTTCATCGGAGCGTTTCTTCACAACATGTCCATCAGAGAGCAGACATTCGACCTTCAATGAACCTTCGCCATCTGTAATCATGCAAACTTTTTCCACTCTCAGCGCGCAATAGGAAGTTTCCGTTCGTAGATTTCGGGAAGTGAACAAAAACTCAGATAGCTCACTCAAACACCGGAGGTTCAGCCTCGCAATAGGTCGTCCGACCGGTTTGATCCGCGCGGACTGCACTCATCTGACAGTTCAATCGTCGATCGCTCGTATCGGCGGTTCAATCGTGGGGAGTAGTCGTCGTCGGGAGCAGTCGTCGTCGGGAGCAGTCATCGTCGGGTGAGCCCTCGACGCCTGCCGGCGCATGATCGACGATCTCGGCGTCGCCCGCGATCCAGCCACGGTCGATCTGGAGCGCCAGCTCACCAGTTGAGTGTTCTGAGCCGTGCTGGGCGAGGCCGAGGGTTGTTCAGCAGGCGCCGTAGCAGTAGATCGCGAATGTGCCGAGGCCGCTATCGCCCCAGAGCTCGATCTGGGCCTTCTTCGCACCTACCGGCACGCGGTACGTGAAGACACCGTCACTTTTCTGTGCTCGCCGACGCATCGGATCCGCGTTACCGGGCACTCATCCTCGTGGCGACGTACACGACGTTGCGACTGGGAGAGCTCTCTGCGCTCACACGCCGCCGCGTCGACCTTGTGAGCGGAACGGTTTCGGTTGTGTACCCGGCGAGCGAGGTCGGCGGACAACGGATCATTGGTGAGCCGGAGACCGCTGCAGGGCGACGAACCGTGACGGTCCCGGCAGCGATCTTGCCCGAACTCGTCGAGCACGCGGCGCGCTACGCCGGCAAGGGGCCTGATGGGCTGATCTTCTGTGGACTGATGGGAGCGCCGCTTCGGCGAGCGAATTTCGAGCAGGACACCGGGGCTGAGGAATTCGACTTCGCGTCGTGCCGGGTACGTGTAGCGAGCGTTGAGGAAACCCCTTCCCTCGTGCGCGCGTTCGTGTTCGATGCCGAGATCGGTGCTGGTTCGATCGGCGAGGGCCGAAGGACTCGCTTGAGGGCTTTGCCGGTTGCGGTGGTGATGACGAGAAGGTCGATGTCTTCGGAGAACCGTTCGATGATGCCGTAGGCCTTGGAGAGACTGGTTCCGCCTTTGAACACGAACTCGTCGACGCCGTCGAGAGGTGCGGTGGCGGCGCGGAGCGCTTCCAATGCCCAGTATTCCTTTTCGACGGCTGAGGAGTCGATGGCGAACCGTTCGGCGGCACCGTCGCGCAGCGCGTCGAACGTTTCGCTGTCGTCTCGTAACAGCCGCGCTTCGGAACTCCTGATGTCGCTCACGCCGACACCAAGGACGCGAGGCGATCCGTGATCCCTTTACGTCGTTCGTGTCTCGCCACGATGCCGACGTGTTGTAGGTCGACGCCTGAGCTGGACGCGATTCGTCGGAGGCGTGTCACGGCCGTGGGCCAGTCGATTTCGCTGACGTTGTCGAAGTCTGCGAGTACTTCGAGGAAGGCAATTTCCAGGTGGTTGAGGGTGATGCGGTGAGGGTTGGATCGGTTGACGAATCGGACGTTGCGGAGTCCTTTTGGGGGGCGTCCGACGACCGCCACAACGGGTTGACGGGGGACTTGTGTTGAGAGTCCGAGCGCGTTTGCGGCGGACGGTCCGCTGAGCCCGCTACCGGCCCCTGCGGCGGCGAATGCGGCGTCGGTCGGGTCGGGTCGTGATCGACCGAACGGCGTGGCTGGTGGTTGTTTCCAGTACAAACCCTGTCGGACTCGTTGGATTGGTCCGTCCGGGGTTGCGAGCTAACCGCGACAACAACGAGGGGATGGAGAACTGCGAGCGCGGCGAAGGCGGAAACCGCAAGCCAGGCCGGGGCAACGAGATCGAAGTCGGGGTTGTTCGATCGGAGAGGCTCGACGCGGCTGCCCAGCGTTACCAAGAGGAGCCCTCCCAAGACGAGTCCACCCACCCGGCCATTTGGCAGCCACTTGCGCAGCAGCAGGTAGATCACGACCCGACCCGACCGACGCCGCATTCGCCGCCGCAGGGGCCGGTAGCGGGCTCAGCGGACCGTCCGCCGCAAACGCGCTCGGACTCT
>JANMZO010000197.1:0-18328 GCA_031383405.1 Acidimicrobiia bacterium
GCGGCGAGCCATGCCGGCCCGTTCGCGTACCCGTCGAACAGGTACGCACCGGACTCCCGGAACCGGTTGTACGCGAACGTGGTTCCGAGATCGACCCGGTCCAAAAGCAAACGGAGTTCTTTGACCGTGGAACCAGTCACGGCGCCGGTTGTGAGCCCGGACAGCACGCGATCCACCGCAGCCCGAGCCACGGCTATCTGATCGGTGAGACACGTATCCACGCACACACTGTACCACACAGAAACGTACATATGTTCGTACTAAGAAGTGACGTTCGACATACAACCGGACCCGTTCGGGCTCGTTGTTCGAGTTGTTACTCCGTGCGGGGATGCGGGTCTTGACGGGTGAGTTGGCCGAAGTGTCGTCCAGTGAGCGACTCACGCATCGCCGAATCACGCGCAGCTTCACCCACCGGAGCTCTCCTACTATCTCAACGACCTTCGCGCTGAGGGTCGTATCGACCCGACCGACTAGGTGAAAGGAATCATCATGGGACACCGAAAGTTCAACGACGTTGTTGGTGACATCGGCGCCGCGCGTCGCGTCCGCATCGACACCATCAAAGAAGCGGCCCGAGCTGACGCTGTCGCGTTCAACCTCGCGGAGCTCCGACGACACCGACAACTCACGCAAATGGGGCTCGCGGAACGGCTCGAGCGGGCCCAGGCGTCGACCTCCGCAATGGAAACCGCCGACGACAATCTGCTCTCCACTGTTCGTTCCGTGTTGGAAAGTATGGTGGCCGACTCGAACTCGTCGCAGTATTCGACGACGAACGGATCGCTATCGCCACCCGATAACGACCAACACGCGGGAGACAACTAGATGGCGGGAAGCGAACAACGGCGGAACATACGATGTGCGCTCATGGGGGCATCCTCGGAGCGATCGCAGTCGCGTCCGCAGCAACGTTCGCCCTGGTCGACCGAACCAGCGGCACCGGCAGTGACGCGTCCGGGTTCGAGGTGTCGGCGTGCAACGAATCCACCACCGTGGAATGTGGAGATGCTGTTTGGTGGAGGCAGGGTAGTTAGGTGGTCGGGCGGGGAGTGGGTTTGCCTCCGAGGAGAGCGCCACCGTCGATGACGAACTCGGCGCCCGTCACGAACGCTGCGGCATCACTCGCAAGGTAACAGACCATCTCGGCAATCTCGGACGGGCGCGCCGCCCGAGGAACTGGATTCGACGCGAAGCGGGCGTCGCCAAGACCCTGACGATCCGGCGGAAGCATCGCCGTGTCGACCGCGCCCGGGTGGACAGAGTTGACCCGGATCCTGTCGACCGCAAATTCGAGTGCAGCCGTTTTGGTAAGTCCGCGTATGGCCCACTTGGTGGAGCCGTAGGCACCGTGCCAGTTGAGGCCCAGCATTCCGGCCAGCGACGAGATGTTCACGATCGATCCACCCCCGGCGCGCCGCATCGAGGGGAGAACCGCCTGAAGTCCCAGGAACGTGCCGATGAGGTTGACATCGATCATGTGCTTCAGGGAGTCGAGCGCTTCATCTTCGATGGCGCGCACCCAATGGATGCCGGCGTTGTTGACGAGGATCGATACCGGTCCGAAGGCTCCCTCGGCGGCGGTGATCACCGAAGCCCAGCTTTCGGGCCGACTCACGTCATGGACGCAGAAGCGTGCGTTGGCGCCGAGTGCTGCGGCAGCGTGTTCGCCCTCCTCCGCCAACATGTCGGTGAGCACCACGCTCGCCCCCTGAGCAACGAACAGCTCGGCCTCGGCGAGACCCTGGCCGCGTGCGGCTCCGGTGATGATGGCGACCCTGCCTTCCAACCGCTGTCTCATAGCTGCGACCCTTCTAGGACCGACCGGCGATTGCGCCGCTGGCCTTCAGGGCCTCGATCCTGTCGTCGCCATATCCGAGCACCGCCCGGAGAATCTCCTCGGTATGCTGCCCCTGGTCAGGCGCCTTTGTCGGAACCGGAGTGTCCTCGCCGAGGAACTTGACCGGCGACGGGACCTGATCGGTGCCGAGAACAGACTGCGGCAACCAGGGAAGGCGGTCCTGGAATTGAGGATCATCGGCGATCGTCTTCGGGGTATTCACGGGCGCCATCGTGGTGTTGTGCTCGGTGCCGAAGGTCAGCCATTCGGCCGACGTGCGCGTCTTGAAGATGTCGCGCAACTCGGCCTGCAACTCACGGTTCCAGCGGGCATGATCTGCGTACTTACTACCGGGCCACTTCTCAAACAGATCCAGACGGCCCACTCCATCGCAGAAGTTACGCCAGAACTCCTGCTCGGAGGCCATGAGCATGACGTATCCGTCGGACGACTCGTACATCCCGTAACGGACCCCACCGGCCATGCCGGCGGTTCCGGCGGGGCGGCGCTCATAGTTGTCGGACTTGTTGCCCGTCACCTCGGATTCCGGACGGAGGTACGACCGCTCGGTCTCACTTCGCAGCCAGTCGATTGCCGCCGATGCGTCAGACTGCGCGATCTCCAACTGGCAACCTTCGCCGGTACTACGTGCGCGGATGATTCCGGCCAGAATACCCAGCGCTCCAAACAACGGGCCGACATGAATACCGATTGAAGCGTGCTCCGGAATAAGCACAAAACCTTCTTCGTCGACGGCCGGCTTCACTGCACCTGACCAGGTGTCGTAGGCGATGCCGTGGCTGGGAAGGTCCCTGTAGGGCCCGGTCATGCCGTAGCCCGAGATCGTGCACCAGACGATCTTCGGGTTCACCGCTTTGAGAACCTCGTAGCCGAGACCGCGCTTGGCGAGGCCGCCAGGTCGCATCGCTTCGACAACCGCGTCGGCGTTGCTGACCAGGTCGAGGAACACCGCCTTGCCTTCTTCGGAGCGAAGGTCGATGGTGATGCTCCTCTTGCCACGGCTGATGTGGAGGTGCATCAACGATGTGCCCTCGACGATCGGCCACGTCATCTCGCGGATGTAGTCGCCACTGGGTGGCTCGACCTTGATGATGTCTGCGCCCATGTCAGCGAGTGACGTGGTGATGGAACCGGGACCGAGCATCGAACATTCAATAATGCGAACGCCGGCGAGAGGCAGTGTGTGTGGCATGGGGATGTCTGTCGTTTTCAGAGGATTCTTGGGTGTCGGTGGATCAGGTCGGATGATCAGATGGTGCTGACGGTGTCGGTGTCGCGGCCCGAGCGCAGGACCGTGCCCGACGTCGAATAGGTCGGCTCGCAGTCGCGGATGGCGACCACGCCGTTGACCAGTACCCGGTGCATGCCGATGGATCCGGCGGTGAGTCGGGCCGAGTCGCCCGGAAGGTCGGCGATGAGCGCCGCGTTCTGGGAACCGACGGTCGTCGGGTCGAAGACGGCGACGTCGGCAAAGGCTCCGACTTTCAGCAACCCGCGGTCGCGCAGACCGAACAGCCGGGCCGGATCGTTGGTCATAAGCTTCACGGCGGTTTCGATCGGGATGAGCTGACGGCCACGGATGCAGTCGGCGGCGAAGCGTGTGGTGTACGGCGCACCGCACATGCGGTCAAGGTGGGCGCCTGCGTCGGAGCCGCCGATCATGGCCCGCTCGTCGAGCCAAACCCGCTTACGGAGTTCCCAGGTCTTGTCGCCACCGTCTTGCGGTGATGGCCACAGGATCGTCTGCAGGTTGTCGGCCACGCAGATGTCGAGCAGCGTGTTCCATTCACTCGTGCCACGTTCGGTTGCGATTTCGGAGATGCGACGGCCGGAGCAACCGACGTTCGCGTCGGAATACACGTCGCCGACCACGTAGCGGCCCCATCCGGTCAGTCGGCCGAAGATACCGGCTTCGGGCCTCTGCGAGAGTTCGTGCAGACGGGTCCGGTGCACGGGGTTGCTGAGCAACGCCACCCGATCGGCCAACGGCACATTGAGTTCCTCCTGCCAGCCTGGGAGAAGCCACAGGCCGCAGAAGCTCTTGAAGCTCATGTTCATCGGTACGGCGACCGGCATCGTGAGTGCAACGATTCGAGCCCCGACCGTTGCGGCTATCGTGCCGGCGTTCAGCTGATGGTTGACCTTCGCCTCGTCGCTTGAATCGATGGTGAGCACGTTCCAGTTGAACGGTCGGCGCGCGGTGGCCGACATCGCAATGATGAGATCAAGTTCGGGTTCGGCGAACTGCTCCAGGCAACCCTCGACGATGCCTTCGAGGGTGGTGCCGGGGTAGCGTCCGACGACCTCGCACATGGCGAGCACCTCCGCCCGGTCCGACCAGCGTGATGGCACCGGTTTGCCGTCGCCGTCACTGTGTGTTTTCGACAGGGTGGTGGAGAACCCGAGACCGCCGGCCTCGATGGAGCGGGCCAATTCCTGCTGCATCGACGCAACCTGTTCCGGTGTCGCCTTCTCGCCGACCGAAGATGCACCCATCACATAGCGACGCAGCGCGCAGTGGCCCACGAGGAAGCCGGCGTTGACTCCGATGTTGCCGTCGAGACGACCGAGGTACTCGCCGAAGCTTTCCCAGCTCCAGTCGACCCCGTTCTCAAGTGCGGCCAGCGGCATGCCCTCGACCTTGGCCATCATCTTGCGGGTGTAGTCGGCGTCGATGTCGCGAAGGGGAGCGAGCGTGAAGCCGCAGTTGCCGCCGATGACGCTCGTGACGCCGTGGTTGAGCGACGGTGAGGCCGTCGAGTCCCACATCAGCTGAGCGTCGTAGTGCGTATGGGGGTCGACGAACCCGGGCGTGACCATCAGCCCTGTGGCGTCGATCGTTTCCTTGGCGGAGTCGGTGATCGTGCCGATCTCCACGATCCGGCCGTCCTTCACACCGACATCAGCCTGCACTCCCGGCGCACCGGTTCCATCGATGACAGTGCCACCTTTGATCACGACGTCGAGCATGGATTCCCCTTACCTTCGAAAGACACAAGTTTCTGACGAGTCGTCAGATTAGCGGATCACCGTGTTGTGCGTGCTTTCCGGAGGGGTTTCGGCGCTCTCAGAGCGCCGAAATCACTCCAGGACGGTCCGAGGGTCAGACGGGGAGCAGATCTTCGCGACCGTGTTCCCGGTAGATCCCGGCCAACTGTTCGGCCCGTTCCGGAGTGAGGAGGTCGTAACTGAGCGGGCCACGCGGAGGGCGAACGTACACCGGGTCACCGCAGCCCCAGGACTCGGTGCGGAGCGAGTGCTTCACGACCTTGAGTGACCCCGTCAGTGGCATTGCCGACGCGAGTCGGATGAACGACGGCGCCCACTTTGTTCCGAGGTCGGGTTGGGTCTGAAGGAAGGTCGCGAAGGCCACGGGGTTGAACGCGTGGCCCGGCTCGAATTCCAGGGCGGCCATCACCGCGTCGCCCGAGAGCGGATCGGGCACTGCGTACACGGCTGCGGTCACGACTCCCGGGAAGCGGTACAGCAAACGCTCCAGCGGAGCGGCCGCGAAGTTCTCGCCGTCGACGCGCAGCCAGTCAGCGCCGCGGCCGGCGAACCAGAACCATCCCGCCTCGTCGCGGTAACCGAGGTCGCCACTCCAGTAGATTCCGTCGCGTACGCGTTCGATGTCGGCCTCCGCGTTGTTGTAGTAGCCCTCGAATCCGGGTGCGCCCTGGAGGTTGGCGATCTCGCCGGTGGCTTCTTCCGCATTGAGGATCTTGCCGTTGGAATCAAAACGAGCCCTGGCCTTTTCAAGGCCGGTCTCCGGATCCAGGATGAGTACGCCGGGCCGCCCTTCTCCGAGCGCACCCTTCGGCGTGTCGGCGGTGAGGTTGATGACCGCGCCGCCTTCGCTCGAACCGTACCCCTCGATCACCCGACAGCCGAAGCGGCGCGAAAACTCGTCGATGTCGCGATGGCTGGCCTCGTTGCCGAACGCAAGCCGGAGCGAGTTCTGCGCGTCGAGTTCGGTCTCCGGCGTGGCGAGGATGTAGGTCAGGGCCTTGCCGACGTAGTTGAAGTACGTCGCCTTGAACTTCCGGATGTCTGCGGAGAATCGCGACGCCGAGAACTTTCCTCCGAGGGCGACGGTCGCTCCGGCATACATGGCGGGGGCCCAGTTGGCCATCAGTGCGTTGCCGTGGAAGAGAGGCATGGCCTGATAGGTGACGTCGGCTTCGGTGAACTCGTACTGCTCGCGCACCCGCCCGGCGATCATCGCAAGCCGCCCCTGGGTACAGCGCACGGCCTTCGGGTAGCCGGTGGTGCCGGAGGTGAACAGGAGCAGCATGAGCGTGGCCGAGTCAACGGCTCCGTCGTCGGCCGGGAGCGGGGCTCCCACGTGGGGCTGCAGCGTGGCCGCGTACCCGGGGGAGTCGACGAGAAGTACCCGATCGTTCGAAATGGGTAGATCGAGGGAGGTGAGCGCTTCGTGACCAACCACATCGGTGACGATCAGCTGGCAATCGGTATGACGGATGTCGCGTTCGAGTTCGGCACCCCGACGGGTCGGGTTGATGCCGACGATCGTCGCACCGGCCAGTGCGGCTCCGCCCAACCAGAAGAGAAACTCCGGCACGTTCTCGAGCAGTACCCCGATGTGAAATGGTCCGGGCCTGCGCAACTGTTGCAGCAATGATGCGCGGGTCGCGCACTCGTGCACGAACTCGCCCCAGGTGTAGGACTCATCGGCGTACAGCAGACCCCGCCTCGGGTCGTTGGCGCGCGACCTGATGATTTCGGCGACGGTGCGCGGATCTTCCACGCCCGGCAATGTATCCGTTCCGGGCACATTTGACGATTCGTCAGAAACTCGTCAGAAACGCCCGGCTTCTACGTGTCAACAAGAGGATGAATGAACAAGAGGATGAACAAAGGCCCCGCCTCTTCCGTACCAACGTATGCTCGGGCCGGACCAGAGACTTCGAAGGGACGACGGACCATGCTGTTCACAACGTGGCGGGATCTCCAGTGGAGGCGCAAGCGGTTCACGATTGCCGTGCTCGCGGTGGCGCTCACTCTCGGACTCAGCCTCCTGATGTCGGGAGTAGCCAGCGCGTTTCCCCTCGAAGCGCGGCGAGTCATCGACGCGATGGGCGCAAAATCCTTTCTCATGGCGAAAGGGGAATTGGGCGTGTTCACGAGTGGATCGGTCGTGTCCTCAGACGCCATTGCTGGAGGCCAGGGCTTCTTCTTCTGGAACAGCCCCGTCCAGGGCCGTCGAGGCGTGAAGCAGGCGGCACTGATCGGGATCGAGCCAGCCGGACCGGTGAAAGTGGTCAGCGGGCGACGCCTCGGTGGCATCAATGAAGTCGTGGTCGACCGGACACTTGACGTAGCCATCGGACAGACAATTGCGCTTTCGGGAAGGCGCTTCACGGTCGTCGGCCAGACGAAGGGAACCTCGCTCTACGGTGGGCAACCGGTAATCTTCATGGGAATGGCCGATGCGCAGCGTCTGGTCGCAGGTGGTCAACGCGTCACGAAAGGGTTCATCGAAACCGACAGTTCGCCGGGTCCGGTGCCGGTCGGATGGAAACGCGTGAGCCGCTCCGGTGCCGTCACCGACCTGATCCGGCCTCTCAAGAATGCCCAGCAGACCTTGATCGTGATCATGACGCTGCTGTGGATCATCTCGGCGTGCATCATCGGTTCGGTGATGTTTCTCACCGTGCTTGAACGTACCCGGGACTTCGCGGTGTTCAAGGCCAACGGTGTTTCAACGAAAGCCATTGCGATGGGACTCGTGGTCCAGGCTGTCGTGTTGGCGGCGATCGCCTCGTTTCTCGGCATCGTGATCGGCAACGCGATGCGACCGTTGCTTGACCTGCCGGTCGAGATCTCCATCGGATGGACGCTGGCGTTGCCGTTGATTGCGCTTGTCGTCGCAGTGGTGGCGAGTCTCGTCGGCATGCGGCGTGTCGTTCGGATTCAACCTGCGCTTGCGTTCGGTTCAGCATGAACGCGACACGCACCAACGGTGTGCGGGTCGTCGATCTGACCATCACGTACGGCGGGGCGGAAGCAGTCACACCGATCCGGGATTTGTCGATGGATATCCCGGCGGGCCGGATTGCCGTAGTGCTTGGCCCGTCGGGCTGCGGCAAGACCTCGTTGCTCGCGTGCATGTCGGGTCTCCTTCGGCCTGCGAAGGGCACCGTGTTCGTGGGTGACCTGGATGTGAACGGCCTCGACGCGGCGGGACTCGACCGCTATCGACGCGGGACGGTCGGTATCGTGTTTCAGGCCTTCAACCTCATCCCGTCATTGAGTGCATTGGAGAACGTGCTGGTTCCGCTGCGGGCCGACGGTGTACCCATGGCCGAAGCCCGCTCGCGTGCGGCGCTGCTGTTGGGGGAAGTCGGCCTCAACGACCGCACGAGACACCGACCCAGCGAACTCTCGGGGGGACAGCAGCAACGGGTGGCGATCGCGCGTGCTCTTGCGCTCGATCCGACGTTCGTTGTTGCCGATGAACCGACCGCCAATCTCGATCAGTCACATGTGGGTTCCATCATCGAGTTGCTTCGTTCGCTCGCCGACGGGGGGCGAACCGTGGTGATTGCATCGCACGACCAACGCGTTGTTGAAGTTGCTGATCAGCTCCTGGACCTGACCCCAAATTCCTCACGGCAGTGACTGACGCGTAAAGGAAACCCCCCGTCCGCCCGATCGGGTTTCGCAAATCGGTCATACCGGGCCCCGATATGGCGGTGTACACCTAACATTCCGATGCCGAGACCCTGCTGTCGTGTACGGCCTGTGATCGACCGTTCTGCTTCAAATGCCTGGTCCCGGGACCGGTGGGCTCGACGTGCCGTGACTGCCCAAAAGGTGTCGCCGTCGTTTCCGAGTTGAGGGATCGTGATCCGGAAGGTCCATAGGGTAGGTGATGTCGATCTCGCTGATCGACTTCGGGAAGTCCTTGGCGTTGTTGGTAACGAAGCGGGTCGCGCCGGCGTTGACCGCTGTGGCCAGGTGAACCGCGTCGGCGGCCCGAAGGCGATACGTCGCACCGAGAGCGGCTGCCAACTCGGCTGTGGCCAGGTCGGTCGCCAGAAGGTTGAGCCGACCGAGCAGGGCCACGAGAGAGGCCAATTCGTCGAGGGCCTGTTCGCGCATCGGCTTTGTCAGGAGCTCAGGAACGAGCAGCACCGACCCGATACCCGCGAGAAGTTCGTCGTGATCAGTGTGGTCGGTGTCGGATGCGTCGTCTGAAAACAGGGCCCTCACCCGTCGACCGAGAGGATGGCCGGGGACGGTCGCGTAGATGAGCACATCGGCATCGAAGGCATCCATTGCTCTACCGCCGTGATCGAGCGGCCCTCACGTCGGCAACGAGTTCCTCGGCCCGCTTCGCGGTTATCGGCGGGGTTTCGGAGAGAGCGGTGCGCCGCCCGGCGTTCAGCAGATCGTGGACACTGGCCGCCTGGGCCATCGCGACCTCAGCGCGTCGTGAGCGCAGGGTGTCGGGTCGAACGATCACCGCAACAGCGTGTCCGTGTCGTGTCAGCGTGACCTCTTCGCCGGCGCTCACGCGGTTGAGTATCTCCGGAAGCGCAGCACGCGCTTCGCTCACGGAAATAGTCCTCGATGTCCTTGCGCCCGCCATCGGTGTTGTCGGAGTGGTCTCGGGTGCGGTCGACACAGGTCAATTGTACATAGGTGTACAAGTAATGTACACCTGTCGTTCGAAGGTGCACCGGCTCCCAGCCGATCAATGTGGAGACAGTATCGGCCCCGCATGAATCTCATGCCTGTCACGCGAATATGTAGTCGGTGGGGTTGGGCTCGCGGGTCATCTTCCAGTAGTCGACCAGTCGCCACGGTGAGTTGGTCGTCACCCGGCCCTCCTCGTTTCGGTACCAGGTCTGCATCCCGGGGTGGGTCCAGATCATTCGGCTGTGGGCGGCGTCCACCCGGTCGTTGTACTCCTCGTGGACATATGGTCGGCAGTCCATGGAGCTATGCGCGCTTTCCAACAGCTCGCGCAGACATCGGAGCGTGTAGCGAACCTGACACTCGGTGTGGAAGATGATGCTCCCACCGTGGCCGAGGTTCGTGTTCGGGCCGTAGAGACAGAAGAAGTTCGGGAACCTGGGAACGGCCACCCCGAGGTAGGCCCGGGGGTTCTCGCCCCAGACCTCGGAAAGTACCACCCCGCCGCGACCGACAATGCGCATAGGCCAGAGGAAGCGGTGTGACTGAAACCCGGTGCCGAAGACGATCGCATCCACTTCCCGGCGTTGGCCGTTTTCCGTCACCACCGCACACGACTGGATCTCCCGGATCGGATCGGTCACCAGGTCGATATTGTCGCGACACAGCATCTCGAACCAGTGATTGTCGATGAGCATCCGTTTTCCCATCGGTGGGTAGTGGGGCATCGCCTTCTCCAGGAGGTCAGGTCGGCCTTCGAGCACCCGTTCGATGTGCTGCGTGAGAATGGCGCGCTGCAAGTCGTTTCGCGCGTTCATCGACCGTTCCGGATGCGGCCACCCGGGGTCGGTCTGCAGGCTGGCGTGGAGACCGTCGCCGGTGCGCCAGAAGAGGAGGAACCGGTACCACGACGCGTAGCCCGGGACGTTCTTCAGCAGCCACTTCATGCCGTCGCCGACGGTTCGCCCGTAGTCGGGGTTCGGTGCGGCCCACTGTGGTGACCGCTGAAAGATGATGAGGCGTTCGACCTCCCGGGCCAGTTCCGGCGCGAACTGCATGGCGCTGGCGCCCGTACCGATCACCGCTACCCGTTTGCCTTTGAGGTCGTAGTCGTGTTGCCACCGCGCCGAGTGAAAGGCTGGACCTTTGAACCGGTCGAGGCCGGCGATGTCGGGTAGTTTCGGTCGATTCAGTTGGCCGACAGCCGAGATTACCGCGTTGACCTCGATCGTTTCGGGGCCCTCGGGTGTGGTCAGGTCAACCTTCCACATGGCGCGTGCATCGTCGTAGGTCGCCTGTTCGACGACGGTCGAGAAGCGGATCCGCTCAGCAACGCCGTACTTCCGCGCGCAGTTCTCGAAGTAGGTCTTCAACTCGTTGCGGCGCGAGTAGAACTCGGGCCAGTCGTGATTGGGTTCGAACGAATAGGAATAGAAGTGGTTCTGTACGTCGACCCGACAACCCGGGTAGGAGTTCTCGAACCACGTGCCGGCGACACCTTCGTTCTTCTCGACGATCGTGTAGGGGATTCCGGCTTCATCGAGACGGATGGCGGCACACAGGCCCGACATCCCCGCGCCGATGATAAGCACGCGGAACTTCTCGAGTTGGTGCTCAGCGGGCTTCTTCCGCCAGGAGATGCCGTAGTCGTCGTCAACGCCACCGTGGAGTTCAGCGAGCATCATGTCGACATAGTCGTCGGAGAGATCTTCGCCGGCACAGAAGCTCATGGTCCGGGCGAGTTGTTCCCGGGAGAGCGGGGGAGTGGACGGCATGCCTTCGTCGCGGTAGAGGCGGAGGACGCCACCGGCCAGGACCCGAAGCGTGTCCAGGGCGTCGGGGCTGAGACCGGCCGAATCTTCACGGAGGGCAAGGGGTGACGGGCGAAGTTCGGGGCGCAGCAAACTGAGGTCACCCGTCACGGTGACGAGCGCTGCCAGGAGGGCGGGCGGGCTCATCTCCTTCAGGGCCGCGTCGATGGTCTCGTCGGAGCAATGGGCAAGAGGCTCGAACGCATCAGAATTCATGGGCAGTGTCTACCAGTGGAGATCGCGATGCGCCCATGAGAGGCTTGCGACCATGACCGAACCCGATGAATCTTTGACGGAGTCCAACAATGCGCTGGTCGATCGATTCCTTGCGGCCATCGAGACCGGAGACGTCGAAACTGTTCTGTCGATCTATGCCGAGGATGCGCGCATTTGGCACAACTACGACCAACTGGTCGTGTCGGCGAAGGACAACTCGCGGCAGATCAAGTGGTTCACCGGTCGGCTGACCGGGATGAAGTACACGGAGATCCGCCGGATCCCCTTTCCCGGTGGTGTCATCCAGCAACACGTTCTGCGCGGTACGGCACCCAACGGTCAAGCCGTAGCGGTCTTCGCGATGCTGAGAATCGACATCGTCGACGGTCGCATCGTAGGGCTCGACGAGTACCTCGACCCGGCTCAGGCCGCGCCGCTTTCGGCTCCTGCGTGATTGTCTCGCGACAGGTGTGATTCGTTGTGCTGGTGTGATTGGTTGGCTGAGCCTGAAGAATCACACCACCGCGGGTCAGGCGACGGTGGTTGTGCCGTCTCGCCCGGTACCAAGCTGGTAGCCCGGACGGCCGGCTTCATTCCACTCGGCTACGAAGTCGAAGAACTTCTGTCCGAACGGATCGTCGCCCTTCAGGGGCAAATTCCCCCGCCGGATCGTCCAATCGTTCGGAGCGAGTGCCTCGGCCGACGCGAGATGTTCGTGAGCACCCTCAGTGTCGTTGCGGTCGAGGAGGTCGACGGCAATCCTCCGATGGAGCCGGGCCAGCTGCAGATCCTCGGTTGGAATCTGCAGGTTGGCGCGAACGGCTGCGTCGTCGAGGTCGCGGACACCGTCTTTGACCCAGGCCCGTAACAGGTTGTGATGTACCGAGGAGTCGACCCCGGTGAAGGCCCGGAACCGGTCATCCCCAAGAGCCTGGTCGGGCGGTCGGACGATACGGCCGCGTTCGTCGATCCACACGCTGGCCGGCACGTTGACAAAGCCGTACAGCTCGGCCACCGCGAGGTCGCGGTCGATCACGACCGGGAAGCTGAGCGGTTCGACGCTGGCCCAGGTCCTTACAGCTTCAAGCTCCGCGTCAAGCGCCACGGCAATGATCGTGAAGCCGAAGGGCGCGAGTTCGTTCTGCAGTTGCTGCCAGACCGGCAGCTCGAATCGGCAGCCTCACCACGATGACCAGGCGAGCAGCAGCACCTTGCGTCGGTTGAAGTCGTGCAGCGAAACCGGGTTGCCGTCGAGATCCGGGAGGGTGAAGTCGGGCGCCCGGAGGGTGACCATCTGCTCGGCGATCCGGTTGGCCGGTTCTCCTATAGCGGCAATGCCCCGGGGGGCGTCGACAACAGCGAGCCGACCCACAGCGGCGGCGGCACGGCTCACGTCGAGCATGCCGTCGGATCCTTGAAATGACCTGTCTCGGACGGGTACACACACCTCGTCGCGGCAGAACCCTTCCGGCTTGAGCACCCATCCGGTCGCTGAGGCATAGTCGGCGACCGACACGGTCATCGGATTTCTGTCTGGACCCCTGAGTTCGTTGCTGTTGACTTCCGTACGGTTGGAACCGTCAATGATGATTGGCACCGTAAGGGTTTAGCATCCCGGGAATGACCGGGACCACAGCACGGCAGAGCGGAAAGAAGTGGCGCGTCGCCATCTGGGGGACCGGGAACGTCGGTAAACCCGCGATCCGGGCGGTGCTCGCCCACCTGGAGCTGGAACTTGTCGCCGTGATCGTTCACGGACCCGAGAAGATCGGTGTCGACGCGGGCGACCTGGCCGGCGTGGATCGGGTCGGTATCGTCGCCACAGACGATGTTGATTCCGTGCTGGGATCCGGGCCTGACGCCGTGGTCTATTCCGCGTCGGGCGATTTCCGGCCCGTCGAGGCCATTGCCGACGTGGTGAAGTGTCTTGCGGCCGGGGTCAACGTGGTGACTCCGGTCATCTATCCGCTCTACCACCCGCGTACCGCCCCGAAGGAGTTGGTCGGATGGGTCGACGGTGCCTGCCAGACGGGCCACTCGACACTGCTGGCCACGGGCGTCGATCCGGGTTGGGCGATGGACCTCCTTCCGCTCGTCCTGTCGGGGGTATGCGGCCGGATCGACGAGATCCGGGCTCAGGAGATCTTCAACTACTCGACCTACAACGCTCCCGATGCCGTGCGCAACATTGTCGGATTCGGGCTGCCGATGGATGTCACGCCCCGGATGCTGCAACCCGAATCGCTCACCCAGGTGTGGGGCCCGACGCTCAACCTTCTGGCCGACGGGTTGGGCGTGCAGTTGGAAGCCATAACGACGGTCATCGAACGTCGGCCGCTTGAGCACACGATCGAGGTTCCCGGCATGGGAGTGTTCGAGCAGGGCACGCAGGGAGCGATGCGTTTCGAAGTGCAGGGCGTGGTCGATGGTCGGGTGCGGCTGGTAATCGAACATGTCACGCGCATCACATCTGACATAGCCCCCGACTGGCCGATGCCGCCGGTCGGAAAGCTAGGCGTGCATAAGGTCGTGATCGCTGGACGGCCATCGCTCGACGTGACCATCAGCGCCGACGATGGAACCGGCAATCCGGCGGAAGGCGGCAACAGTACGGCCGCCGGTCGCCTGGTGAACAGCATTCCTGCGGTCTGTTCGCATGGTCCGGGAATCATGAACGTGCTCGACCTTCCCCTCATCGCCGGGAGACTCGCGCGGCCCTGACCGGGACCGGGCTCAGCCCGTACTGTGGTCGGGAGCGGGTCGCCCACTTCAAGTGCCCGCGAGCCGTCGAGGTGATCGACCTGTTGCCCGACAGGACAACGGCAAGCTCTACAGCAACGAGCTTCGCGAACGGTTGGTGGCCGGCTTCCGACGCGCTACCCCACCCGTCCATTCGCCGTGAAGATTCTGAACCACCGCAACCCCGATGGCCGCCAAGCGGAGCGGATTCGGGCACGCTTGGAGGGTGTCAACTGATCGGGTCTGCGCGGTCCGCCGGAGAGCGACGGGTCCGCAACCTTTTTCCCGTAAAGGCCGCACCCACGTTGATTGCGCTGCCGGCGACGGCAATCGGGATGAGCCACCATGGGTCGTCGCCTTTGTCATCGGCGACCGCCCATACCAAGGCGACAATGTTCACCAGCCCGAGGACGCACGCAATGGCTATCGATGTCCGGCGGTCCCGCAGTAACAATCCGGCCAGGAAGCTGATGACGACGGCGGCGATGAGGCCAGGCATGGTGGATCTCCTTGGTGCCGGGCTCGGGCCCGCTTCCACGAGTGTTGACCTTCTGTTGTCCTGTTGTGATGATGCCACGCGTCACGATCAGGTGGTGACGCGTTGTCCCGGGGTCGCGGGACAACGACTGTGCGATCCTTGTCGGATGCACGGGCCGCGCTTTCAAGCGATGTCGACACGGGTTCGCCATGTTGGCGTCGTCGCCTCTGCTGCCGTGATGACGACGGCGATGATCGGCGCGATCGGCCTCATGGTGTCCAACAACGCCGGCATCGCCAAACCGACTCACCCGCGTGATCTGGTGCTCGTGCTGAGTTTCCTGGGCCTGCCGGCGGTCGGGTGTCTGTTGGTCTGGCACCGATCCAGGAGCACGATCGGGCGACTGCTGCTGGCGATGGGCCTGTGCGGGACGCTCTACCTGCTGGCGTTCGCCTGGGCGGTCTTTGCATTGCGCACGCGTGGGGGCCATCCCCCGCTGGGGACATTCGCCGCATGGGTGGCATCGTTCCTGGCGGTGCCGTCGCTCGGAATTGGCCTGTGGATCGCCGCCCTCTTTCCGACAGAACGGATCATGACCCCATGGCTGCGCCGTTCCTCCCCTTTCGCGATGCTTGCACTGGGGATACTGACCATCGCTCAGGCCCTGTCGCCGGAACCGATCGACGGGGTCGATCCTTTCCTGCGCCAGATCGAAAATCCCCTGGGTGTCGAACGACTCGCCGCGTTGTTTTCCCCGGTAAGCGCGGCGACCGTCTTCGTCCTCATCGTCTTCGGACTGGGTTCCCTCGCGGATCTGGCCTGGCGATTCAGGCGGGCCGTCGGTGAGACCCGCCAGCAGATCCGCTGGGTGGCGACGTCGTTGGCGCTGCTCCCTCTGTCCTTTCTCACCATGTTGGTCGGACAGTCCATTGGAGGGTGGCGTCTGGCGGAGATGTTTCTTCTAAGCGGTCAGGCGCTCTTCCTCGTGGCGCTGTCCGGGGCCCTGTCCGTTGCGGTGCTCCGGTACCGGCTTTTCGAACTCGATGCGGTGGTGCGACGGTCGGTGTCGTATGTCGTGCTCAGCGGGGGACTGGCGATCCTTTACCTCATCGTCGTCGGATCCATCGGGGCGGTTTTCACGACCACGGCCGAAGGCCCGAAAGCGGCGGTGGCCGGTGCCGTCGTGGCCATGGCCCTCGCTCCCGCCCGGGTCCGTATCCAACGGCTCGTGGACAGGCTCAGCGGTGGGGCGCGGGTCGAGCCGTACAGAGTGCTCTCAGCGCTGGGTCATCGGCTCGATCAGGCCACGGACCCTGATGAGATACTCCGGTTCACCGCCACTACCATCGCCGAAACCCTCAACCTCGCCTATGTCGGCATTGAACTGATTGGCGATGGCGGGAGCTCGGGGGGCGTGGTGGCCGCCGTCGGTCAATCCGGTGGCAGGTCGCGGCGATTCCCGGTGCTTCACCACGGCGAACTGCTCGGGTATCTTGTCGTACGCCGCCAGGGATCGGTTCCGCATGTCGACAATGAAGTACATGCGGGTGGGCTGAGTGGCAGCGATGACGTGCTTCTCGGCGAACTGGCCCTCCAAGCAGGGCGTGCCGTCGCGGCCGCTCGGTTGCGAATCGAGCTTCGTGATTCGCGCGCCAAGCTGGTCCTCGGCCGTGAGGACGAGCGTCTTCGTTTGCGACGCGACCTCCACGACGGACTTGGGCCCACTCTGGCGGGTATGACGCTGCGGGTCGATGCCATGAGCGCCGCACGTACCCCAGCCCTGGCCGCGGCGCACCTGGCGGCCCTGAAGCGCGACCTCGGCCAGGCGACCTCTGAGGTCCGGCGTATTGCTCGCGCCGTCCGCCCGGCGGCGCTCGACGAACTTGGCCTGGGTGAGGCTCTCCGTCAGCAGGCGATCCGCTTGAGTGCTGTGGATGGTGCGCCCGAGATCGAGATTGTCCTCCCCGTTGTTATGAAGCCGTTGCCCGCCGCGATTGAGGTGGCTGTGTTACGCATCGCCGGTGAGGCGATGACCAACGTCGTCCGGCACGCCGGTGCGAGGATATGTCGACTGCTCTTGACTGTCGACGATGAGCTGCGGCTGGAGGTCACCGACGACGGAAGCGGCATCCCGGCCGGGGTGTCGACCGGAAAGCACGACGGGGTCGGGCTCGCCTCCATGCGAGCGCGGGCCGAGGAACTCGGCGGACGCCTGGAGATCAGGAGCCGGACCGCGTTCGACGCAGCCGAGCGGAACGGTTCGCGACGGGTACACGGAACAGTTCTGGCGGCGACGATCCCGCTCGGCACGACATGAACCCGATCCGTGTCGTCCTCGTTGATGACCACCCCGTCTTCCGCGACGGCCTGCGGGCGGCACTCGAAGGCGTGGCAGACGTGGAGGTGGTGGGGGAGGGTGCTGACGGCGAGGAAGCCGTGAGCCTCGCACTGGCCCTGCAGCCGGACATGATCCTGCTTGATCTCGCCATGCCCACGATGACGGGACTCGACGCCATGCGCCGGCTTCGTGAGCTCACCCCCGATGTCAGGGTTCTCGTACTCACCATGGCCGAAGACGCCGACAGTCTCGCCGCCGCGATGCGGGCCGGAGCCCGCGGATACCTGTTGAAGGGGATCGACCGGGAAGGTGTCCTGCGGGCGATCAGGGCCTGCGTCGAAGGCGAGCTCATCGTGGGTGCCGGACTGTCCGACCAGCTGGCCATGCTGTTCGCTCCTTCGGTTACCCAGCGCGCCCGACCGTTCGCGGGATTGACCGATCGGGAGCACGATGTCCTCGAACTGCTCGCCGGCGGAATGACCAACCTGGCGATTGCCCGTCGGCTGTTCCTGAGTGACAAGACCGTACGGAACCACGTTTCCACGATCATGGCCAAGCTCGGCGTATCGTCCCGCCACGAAGCGGGCGATCTGGCCCGGGCAGCTGGAGCGAAACCGGGACGATCGCACTGAACCTCGGCCGCCGCCGTGTTTGACCTTGATTGGTCTACAGGCAGGCGCCGTGCTCGGGAACCACCCACTCTTCATGTGCCGGTCATTTCAAGAATGGTTACCGGGTAGGCACTACCCGGCCCTGACCCGACGCGTACCATCCGAAGGATGGGACTTACACTTGCAGCCAGGTCGCTCGAAGTCGCCGATTCGGATGGTCCTACCCGGTCCTGGTGCTTTTGCGCTTCTTCTTCACGCCGGTCAGCACCCCGGCGACCAGGAGATTCATCATGTTCTCGAAGAGTGCGTCGGTGTCGGGCTCAACGGTCATGGCTTCGGCCAATCCGTCTTCCACACCCTCATGCGGCGATTCCCGCCACAGGTCACTCGTGCCGACCGACCGGCGGGAGTGACCTTCCTGCAGGATGAAACCTCCGACGAAGTACAGGAGCGAGCGCATTGCTTTGGCGGCCGACTCTCCTCTGAGACCGGAGTCGGTCAGTTCTCTGGCCAGCACCAGCTGGGCTGGATACGACATGGCCGGCCCTCGACCGAGCTCATTGGTGAGTTCCGTAAGCCGGGGGTGGGCGAGGACCTGGAGTCGGATCTGGC
>JANMZO010000208.1:0-2883 GCA_031383405.1 Acidimicrobiia bacterium
TGACGCACAAACGCAACGGACCGGTGGGTGTCGTGAACCGTCCGGATCGATCCGATGCGGCACTCGAACGCCGGAGCACCCGCCAACGCAGGTGCCGCAGGAACAATCGTTGCGGCAACAACGACGACCGCAACCACATACTTACCGCGGCGCATTTGCCGTCCCTGCGATCCGCACCGATGGCCCGTACAGACTGGACGGTACCCAAATCTGGGCAACGGTCGCTGAACCATCACGCACGTCAACGCTTCCGCTGCTCGAACCAAACCGCAACCGCAGCCTGGCAACCGCCACGTTCGACAGCCCGATGAGTTCGTAACAAAGCGCTCCGCCACTGGCCACATCAAGTGCGTGCACGAACGGGAACGACGGACCGTCATAAAGCGTGAACACCGTGACACCGTCGGAAGTCACCACCCGATCCATCGGGAGACCTTCCATCGGGCCGTCGTCGACCTCAACGCTCGTCGGGGTGATCGACTTCGTCACGATCGGATTCCCGGCACGACCCGTAGCCACGTTCACTGCCCGAACCCAATACCTACCCTCACCAACTGACTCGGTAAGGAACAGCGTGCGACCGTCAACAGACAACGCATCAAAGCTCCAAACCCCACGAAGCACGACCATCTTCAACCCGCTCCGTCTGACCACCGCGAAACGCGACGAAACAGCACCCGCCCCCTGCGCCTGGACCAACGCGAGCGATGACCCGTCGGCACTCGCTCCACCGACAAGACCACGCGCCGCAACCTTCGGCAACGACCACCGGCCCCGCACCGTCGAAGACCACGACGATGACCCCACGACACGCTCAACCCGTGTGGCCGACCCGACCTGGCCGACGCGCCACACACCGCCCGCCCCGTCGACGGGTATCACCTCGGCCGCCGGCGATGCGCCACTGCGATCTCCGACCACCCCGGACAACAGCAGAGCCGCCAGAACCATGACCGATCGCCAACGCATACCCTCATCTACCCCGCCAAGCGTCGAATGGTTCCCAACGCGGGACGATCCCGGGTTGAAGGACGACCGCGGTCGGTACCTCGCCCCGACGCACCGCACAACGCCACGCGGTTGTCCGGCCACGGTGCGTCAGGTCCCGCCCGACTCCGACCCATACGAGCGGGTCACGGCGGTCTTGGCGATCGCGGCATAGCGATCGTCAGCAAAGTTGTCGCGGGAGTTCCGACCCGTCACACACCTCGCACCTCTCCCACGATCGAACGCTCGGAGCGCGACTCGGCCCAACATCACCCGTATAGCGCCGGCTACAAGCGGCTTACCAGAGGAACATCGCTGAGCGAAGTGCGTGCCCCGGATCCGGCGTTCCGGGACAGCGGCATGAGTTGCAGGCGATTATCGGGCTCCGCCCCCACCGCCGAGCTGAGCCCTGCGTTCGTTGCCTACGCCGGTCCGATCGTTGCCGGCTCGAGCGTGCGCCCGGCCCCTCGCCGCTCCGACAGCACGACAGTACCGAGAACGCGATCGGTCACCGTCCTGCCGGAGCCGACGAGTACGACCAACTCGGCAAGCGCTGGAACCGCGAGGATGCCGGTCGGAACGGCCGCAACCTCCAGGACGACGACCAGGCTCCGAAGGGCCGCTCGTACGGCCGAAACCGGTTGACTCGTCGTGGAGTCGAACAGGAACAGTCCGACCTGCGACTGCCCCAGCGTTCGTCCCTTCCACGCGAGAGGAACAGCGAGGTAGGCGGTCGCAGTAGCGACTCCGAGTACCGCGGCCACGATCTCGAGGTTTTCGTCGCTCAGCGCCTTCAACGGCATGACCAATGCCGCACCAACGATCGCAAGGTCGATCGCCAGGGCTGAGAGGCGATCGGATGGCAACGCGATCGTCAGCTTACGCTCTGGCGCGTCGTGTTCCGCACGTGTGCGGCCGACGCGCTCTGCGACGGCGGCGACAACAACGGCGAGGCAGCCGAGTGCGGGCAGAAGCCAGAAGACAAGCGCCCAAAGGCCGTCATTGTCGCCGCGAGGAGCGGTCCACCAAGCGAGAACGGTCGGTCCGAGTGCGAGTGAAGCGCCCGTCGTCCATGGAGGCGTCAGCCGACGCCAGCCGACCCACAGCGCGGGCAGGAAAAAACCGGCCAGCAGCAACACGATGCCAGCGATGTGTTCATCAGGCAGTGGGGCGTCGTACCCGTACACGGTCGGGCAGCCCGTCGTCTTGCCGATGCACGGGGTCTCATGCTGAAACAAACCGATGTAGACGAGCCAGACGGTGGTCGAAGCGATGACCAACGCAAGCACTGTCCTCCATGGCAGCGGCGGTCGTCGTGCGGACGCGGTGATGCCCACGGCCACGAGCACCAGGAGCGGTGCCATGAAGATGAGCGTCGCTGCGACCACGACAAACATTCTGACCTGTTCGAGGACGTCGTGCCGTCGTGCCGAGGCGAACCCCACAGTTGACTGGCGGCCTCGATGGCTCGGACCAGGAGTCAGGCGAGTATCCCTCATGTGCCGGTAGGGGCGCACGATATCGCGCTTCCGAAACCCCTCGTCGAGAGCCGAGGGTCCGCTGCGGTCCCGACGCCTGTCGCGACGACAGCGTGGCGGCCTGATCGTCGGCAAAGTTGTCGCGGGAGTTCCGACCGGTCGCACACCTCGCACCTCTCCCACGATCGAACGCTCGCAGCGCGACTCGGCCCGACATCACCCCTATAGCGCCGGCTATTCAGGAGGTCGGCGCTGTCTCTTGAGTGAGTGAGGTGTGCGCCCCGAGGGCGTGTTACGGGTGGCCGGTGGGCCGTTCAGAACGAGGGCGCCAGTTCGGATCGGGCGGCCTCGATGTGGGTGCGGGCGTAGCGGACGGCTTCGGCGGTGTCCATGGCTGCTCCGGTAGCGACGCAGCGGT
>JANMZO010000227.1:0-8459 GCA_031383405.1 Acidimicrobiia bacterium
GCACATGGTTGAACGGCAGTCGGGCTGCATCGTGAACGTCACCTCCGGGGCCGGTCAGCACACGCCTTCGACCCCGGCCGGTCAAGGTGGATGGGCCCTCGGGTACGCCGCGAGCAAGGCCGGATTCCACCGCATCGCCGACATGGTGGCGCTCGAATACGGCGGCCAGGGGATTCGGGCGTTCAACATCAACCCGGGATTCGTTGCCACCGAACGTGTGCTTGCGGCGGGTGCCGCGTTGGAATTCGTGGCTTCTCGCGGGGTCACTCCGCGAGTGGTGGGTGAGGCGATCGCCGACCTGATCGACTCTGACACGCGTAACGGCTCGTACGTGCAGGCCCAGCCCGGCCAGCTGTTCTGAGGACCGGGACATGCCCGCCGATCGGGTGGCCCGCGCCGCCGCGTGGCTGCAGGCATGGGACAACCAGGGCACGCACCGCACCGCAACGGAGGGCGATGATGCGGGAGCGGACTGGCTCGTCGCGGAAGCGGAACGTCTTGGAGCGCGGGTCGACGTGGAGAGTTTCGCAGTCGACCGGGTCGAACCGGTTGAAGCGTTTGTCGACATCGATGGGACACGCCTCGAGGGAGAGAAGCTGTTTGACTCGCCCGACACCGCCCCTGGCGGCACTGAATCCGTTCAGGTGGTCGAGCTTGCACCTTTTGCTGTGTACGGGAGCGAGTTTCGGGGTCTGCGAAAGGAATCCCCGGTCGGCGCGATCGTGGTCGTAACCACCGGCGAGCGGCCAGGGTTGGCACTGTTGAATGCCGAATCCTTTCTGTCGCCGTTCGGGCCGCCGGTGCTTCAGGTGTCAAGCGTTGAACGGGAGCGCGTCACCGCGGCTGCTGCGAAGCGGGTCACGATCGTCAGCCGACGCGTCAAGGCGGTTGGGCGAAATGTCGTCGTCACGTTGCCCGGGACCGATCCGTCGATCAAACCGCTGGTGGTGATGACACCCCGCAGTTCGTGGTGGCGGTCAACTTCAGAACGCGGTGGTGGCCTGGTGTGCTGGCTCGAAGTAGTGAGCGCACTTATGGCTTCTCCGCCTCGGAGGACGGTAGTGATGACGGCAAACACCGGACACGAACTCGGCCATATCGGGCTGGAGGACTTCCTCAGCCGACGATCCGGCTGGGACCGGTCGGGAGGAGCGACGTGGGTGCATTTCGGAGCGAACCTCGGAGCGACCGGTGGGCGGCTGTCGGTTCAATCATCAAGCGATGAGTTACGCGCCGCCATCTGTGCGGAATTGGCAACAGCCGGACACCCTGCCGTTGGCGGAGGGCCCTGGGGGACGGTCCCCAACGGGGAGACCCGCGACATCCACCTGGCCGGTGGCCGATACCTGACGCTCGTCGGAAGCAATCCGCTGTTCCATCTACCCGACGATTGCTGGCCGCACGCGGTCGATGTGGAAGCCGTCGCCGGTATTGCGTCAGCCGCTACCCAACTCGTGCTCACCCTGACCCGCTGACCGTAACGGCCCGACCGGAGCACTGGTGATGTGTCGCCAAAATCGTGCGGGCGCTGCAGGCCCTGTCGCCCGCCCCGCCCGCGCGCCCGCCCGGCAGGTGTTGGTGTTGGTGGGCACTTGTGGGCCTGGAAATGGTAGATTTCTGCCATGATTACTACCATTGACCAGGCGGGGCGGATCGTCGTGCCAAAAGCCTTGCGTGAACGGGCCGGATTGGTGCCTGGGGTGCAAATTCGAATCGAACTTGATGGAGTTGGGATTCACATCGAAGTTGAGCCTGGGCAGGGTTTAGAAGAAGTTGGCCGATTTTTGCTGATCCCGGCGAGCGGAAACGAACTTGACGATGAAGCCGTCGACGAGCTTCGTCGTGGCAGACAACGTTGAGTCGATCGAAACCAGGTGTGACAGGGGCGACAAGTGGTCTGATTTTGCTGGACACCAGCGCTGCAGTTGCGCTTTGTTCCGCCGATCACGTCGCTCACCTCCAGGTGCTTGCCGCTATCGGTGATCGACCAACCGGGTTGGCGGGGCACGCCTGGTTTGAAACGTTCTCGGTCCTTACCCGTCTGCCGGCACTGCAGAGGCGATCCGCCGGTGAGGTCCTCGACCTGTTGAGGCACAACTTCCCCAACTCCGTTTTTGTTGACGCCGCTGATCAGGTTCGATTCACTGATGAACTCCGCGCCCTCCCCATTTCAGGAGGAGCGATCTATGACGGCCTGGTTGGTCTGGCCGCCCGGTCCACGGGCCACCCCTTATTGAGTCGTGATCGAAGGGCTGCTGGAACCTACGTGAGCCTTGGCATCGTCGTGGAGTTTCTTGACTAGTCAGCGCCCGGGAAGCAGCCCGTCGTGGGTTCCATTTTGCTACAGACGTCTCCCCTTCGGTCGAAACCCCGAATCTGAACGGGCCACTTTTTCACTCGACAGCAAAACCTGTCGGACAAGCCAATCGATCCAACGGACCGGGAAACCGCTCATATCCGGAGCGAAAGGGCGATACCTGCGCACGATATCGCCCTTCGTTGGGCTAGCCGACTCGGGCGGCTCCGGCGACAAATGCTGCCACGATCAGCGACAAACCAGAAGCAAACCGAGGATCAGCGCGGGCCGCCGTTCAACGCTCGTACCTCAAGGTTGAGTTCGCTGATGAGGTCGAGGCTCACGCAAATCCGACCCGTGCTGTCGACAGGGCAGTCGCAGAGGGTCATTGCCCCTTCGACCATTTCTTCCATCGATTCGACTTGGTCGGGCCGGAGGGTCTTGCCGACCAGGGCCGCGGCTCCTTCGCTCAATACTGCGGCCCGGGGCTCCACGGTGTTGACCCGGATACCGGTGCCGTGCAGTTCAGCGGCGAGGCCGTTGGTGATGCGGTTGAGGGCAGCTTTTGATGCGCCGTACAGCGAGATCGTCGAGCCCTGGCTCCCGAGCGCGAAGGGCGGCCCCGGCCAGTGGTGGGCGGTGGCGCTGGAAACATTGACGATCCAGCCTTCTCCGGCTGTCTTCATTCCCGGAATCACGGCTGCGGCGAGATCGAGCGGAGCGTGCACGTTGATCTCGAAGATGATCCGACGTCGCTTCAACGGGAACTCGGCGAGCGGCATGTACATCGCAGCTGCCGCGTTGTTGACGAGCACCTCGATCGGGCCGCCCAGCGCGACTTCAGCCTCGGGAACGATACGGGAGCGGTCGTCGTCGCTCGCAAGGTCGGCCACTATCGTGACAACTCGACCACCGTAAGGTCGTAGCCGTTCCGCTGTCTGTTCAAGCGAACCATCGAGTTTCGCTGAACCTTCAGTCAGCGTTCGGGCGACGATCGCAACGTCAGCCCCTTCTGCGGCCAGGCGTTCAGCGATGGCGGCTCCGATGCCACGGCTCGCTCCGGTGACCAATGCTCTACGACCCTGAAGTCGACCCGTGCCTGTCATGTTTTCCTTTTCGTGTGCTCCGTGGACGTCTATCGGTCGAACGGTCTCAGTCGAACGGCCGATAGACGGGATCGGACCGGTCACCGCGCCGGCCGCGGGGGTAGCGTTCGTCGGTGGGAAACGCGAGAGTCGGATCGTTTACCCGGACCAATTCGGTGGTTCCTACACGATCGGCGATGCGCCATCCACCCTGGTCACGACGTTCGAACCGGTCGATGTAGCGGAAGAAAATCGAGAGGTTCAGATGCGGCCCACCACCGATGGTCTGATGCTCGGCCGTGCCGTAGGTTTCGACGTGAGCGACGTCGTCTCGGGTCGGATGGAACTCAATGAGCATATTGGTGAGGTTGTGGATCGACACGTCGTAGCGGGGGAGGAGCCGAGCGATCCAGGCGATGAATTCGTCGATGGTCCCGTCGAAGCCGCCGTGGTTGTCGCGGGCATCGGGGTGGAAGCATTCGCGCACGAGGTCCAGGTCGATGCGGTCTATGCCGCGACAGTAGCGAAGCAAAACGTTGCGGATAGCGTGCTCGTCGGCGAGTCTGGGCATGGTGATCATGTCACTGCCCGGTTGCCTGTATCGGAGCAATCGGCCGGTTACGTGACAGAAACGCGCCCGCATCGGCGAGGATGAACTGTCCGGTGATGCAGCGGGCGAGGTCGCTGGTCAGAAATACCGCCAGCCGCCCGAGTTCGTCGTGTTCCCCGATGCGTCGGAGTGGGGTGGAAGCGGCGATGCTGGCGACGTGTTCGTCGGTGAATGCGGCGTGCACCTGCTCGGTCAAGGTGGTGCCCGGAGCGATGGCCAACACCCGTATACCCGAAGGACCGAGTTCCACCGCCATCGATGTCACAAGATGGTTGAGAGCGGCTTTCGATGCGGCGTAGATGCTGTTGAGCGGCGACGGTCGGGTGGTCTCGCCCGAGGTCACGAACAGGATCACTCCTGCGTTGCCGGTGCTGAGCATGTGCGCGGCCTCGGCCCGGGCCGAGAGCGCGGCAAGTGTTAGGTTCTGATCGATGATGTCGCGCCAGTCTTCGCCTCGCGACTCGACAAACGGCTTGAGGCCGCGACCGACGGGCAGCATGCCGATGTTGTTGACCGCGATGTCGAGGGAGCCCAGCGCGCTCACCGCTTCATCCACCGCCGCATCGATTGCGTCGTCGTCTCGGAAGTTGGCGATTACCGGGTGCGCCGTACCTCCCTCCGTTCGTATCTCGTTGACCACCGCCTCCGCCTTTTCTGCCCGTATGTCGACCACCGCAACGGCGGCACCGGCCCGCGCCAGCCAACGGGCGATCTCGCGACCGATACCGGCTCCGGCTCCGGTGACGAAAGCAACCCTGCCGGCGTGATCAATCGTGATTGCCACCCGCTACTTCGATTCTCTCGGATCGGTGATGTGAACGAGGGTGTACCCGGGGGCCGACCGTTGAACGATGTCGAGGCAGAGTCGTTCAAGGTAGGGGCGCGGCATCACACATTCTGCGCAGTGCGCATCGGTCACAACCAATTCGAGGTTCACGGTCGTGTCGTCGGCAGACACGAGAAGCATGTCGCCTCCGTCGGCGGCAATCAGCGAGCGTATCTCCTCGATCGCTGTGCCCAGAGTGGTCGCGGGAAGGGACCCGCAGCCGGGCCCGGCGGATGAAGAGTGGCTCGGTCCTAACGGTGGCCGTCCGGTGAATGCGGCAATGGCCGATTCGATGGCGGACTCGGCCCACCTCATGATCGTTGACTCCGGTTGACCTCCAATGGGATGGGCCACGACAACCGTTCTTGTGTTCCCAAGCCCGAACTGCGCGCTGCAGCGCGCAGTCAGGTGGGTGAACGCCGTTGTGGTGACCACGATGGTCGGAATTCCGCGCTGTTCCAGTTGTACGGAGTCGTGGACACTCCACGACGTGCACGAGCCTCAATCGGCCGACCCGGTGATGACCAGGTCGACCTCCCTCGCCAGCTTGTTCAATACATCTTCACTGCAGGCGGTGGCGGCGTTGTGGCCGTGGCCCTTATCGGTCACGACGGTTACCGTTGCTCCTGAACGCTTCGCCACTTCTTCCGCGATGTGAAGCATTAGTAGGCGCGCATGGGGTTTTCCATTGTCAAGCACCCCGATCCGTCTCCCGGTCAGAACCGGAACTGACGGAGCGAGCGACCGGGTCGCTGTACCGACCGTCCCATCCGGTGCGTAGATCTGCATGGTTCTCCTCTTCTTGTGCCGATTGCCGTGCTGGCGCCGGTCCGGGTTCAGGGTTCGACCGGAATGGTGACACTGGTGGTCATACCCCAACTTGGGATGATCGACGAATGCTTGCCGGCTCCGCCAACCACGAACACCCGGATGTTGTCAGGGTGAGCTGTCATCGGTACATGCTCGTCATCAGAAAGGGCCCGCATCCACGGCGCCCAGGCGAGCGAACCGAAGCGGTTCCGAACGGTGGCGACCGGGAGCTTGGCCCGGTGGAAGAGGTACGAGGAGATGTCGCTCCGAGACCATCCGTGGGCGGCCGCCAGCGCTGCGTGCTCGGGACACACCGCGATGAAGTACTCACCCTCGGAGATACAGACGTTGTTCTGGCCCATGGTGGCCATCGCCGACGCGATCTTGTCGAAGACGCGTTCGGGTGTCTGGCTGTCCATGTCGTGGACATTGTGGTTCGCTTCGCCACAGTGAAGTGTTACCGCCGATGCGGACGTGAGGCCCCGGCTCGCAGCGTATCCCTCCCACGGAGTGGCGGCCAGGTTCTCCGCGACACAATACGTGTACTTCGCAGGTCCCCCCTGGGTCGAGGCGTCACCGGGCCCGGGGACGGCGCCGGCTATGTGGAGAAGAATGAGCCGGAGTGCGCGACCGGTTGCGGCATTCGCCCGGTTCCCCGGACCGAAGGCACCGAGTCCGCTGTTAAAACCACCGTCGATGGCGGCCTGGCCGTGCACGATCAGCAGCGGTGCCACCGGGTGCGTCGTGGCGTTCACGCCCCGGAGGTTCAGTTCGGGTCGGGCCAGGGCCCGGACGGCGCTGACCAGCACCGGGAGCTGCGAGGGTTGACAGCCGGCGAGAACCGCGTTGACCGCGATGAGTCGGCGCGTTGCCTCGCCGAAGCGAGGTGGAAGGGTGGCGACGACCTCATCGGGATCGACATCGCCGAGCGCTGCCAGCATGGCGTCGACCCGTTCCGGGGTCGGCGGGACGAGCGGCAGTCCATCGCCCCAGCCCCGCGCCTCGTATTCGGCCTGCACGGCCTCGAAAGAATCGTCGACATCGAACTGTAGCGTCACATCAGGTTCCGATCCTCAGGGCTCCTCTGCGCATCGCCACGGCGTTTGACGAGATCACCTTAAACGGTAAGCACACCTACTGATTCGGTTAAGCGTAGGTCATCGATTGGTCAAGTAACCAGTCCGGTGACGTTCTCGACGTCGAGATTTGGCAGAACGGTCGTTATCGCCCAGACGGAGGAAGCGTCTTCCCGTCCGGCCGCTTCGTGGTTGGCCGTCACTGGGTTCCGTCACTGGGTTCCGTCGCTGTCGGGTGGCGTTGAGGGTGCGGGGACAGGTCGGGCAGGTCGACAAGTGTTGAAGGATGCCCCACGACGGGCTTCGCGTTAGCTTGCGGTTGTGCTTTGGTGGTGGGTGGTTTCGGGCCAGGACGAAAGTAGCCATGAGCGACCCGACCAGTCCCGTCATAGGTGTACCGGTTCGGGCGTTCGCAAAAACCGGTACCCACGCCGCCGTCGTGGTCACACCCGTGTAGACCTCCCAAAACTGGAACGGATCCCACGCGTCACGCGCAGAAGGATCCTTAGACCCCAAGAACCGGCGTTGTGAGCGAGGGTGTAATCGGTGGTTGTGCGAAGTAACTGCTTCAATCGATCGATCCTGCCGTGACTACCCATTGGCATGATTGTTTCGTCACGGAGCTAATTAGGTCGAAGTCAGCGTCGTAGTGAAGCACCGTGAGGTTGAGCGCCTCTGCCGCTGCGGCAACGAGTAGATCAGGGATTTTTCTGCCACGTTGACTTTGTGACGCAAGGAGGCGCTGGACCTGCAACGAACGCGTGACGTGCTGTGCGGTAGTCTCAGCGAGATCAAATGCGCCGAGCGCGGAAACAAGTCGATCCCACTCATCCGCGTTCCGCGCTGAGTAACCAATTTCGAGATCGCAGACGGATGGTCGGGCGAGATGACCTGCCTGCGCGAGCGGTTCAACGATTGCCCGGACTGCTGGGTTTGCCAGACGTTTAAGAACGCTGGTGTCGGCGAGGTGAGTTAGCGCCACGCGTCTTCGCGATCGTCCAGGTCGGCATTCGCAAGAATGTCCAGAGCCTCCCTAATGCGTACCGTGCGTTCCACCGTGGCACGACGTAACGCCGTATTGACAGTGTCTTTGATTGTGGTTGTGCCAAGTTCAGCCCGCGCCGCGCTGAGAGCATCGTCATCAAGATCAACTAAGTGCTTTCCCATTGGCCCAGTATATACGATTAAAAATGTGTATATCCAGAATTCTTCTCGGAGTCAGATCTCGTACAAATCGGGGCGCACGTAGCCGATGGCTTCATGGAGTCGGGTGGTGCTCACAGGACTTTGACCTGGGTTGAGGTTGCTTCGGCGCGGTGCATTTGGCTGAATGGTCGTTAATCCACTATCCGCACGCTGTGTGTCGGGTGCATCGCGAATGCATATTGGTATGCTCTTCGTATGGTTCAACTGGTTACAAGAATCGATGACTCCACGGCGGAAGCGATCGACGAGTTGGTTGTGAGCGGTAAATTTTCATCAAGGTCTGAGGCGGTACGGGCAGGAATCGATCGCCTCCTGGATGAATCGCGTCGGTCAAAAACCGCAGACGAAAAGAATCGGTCGCATCGAGTTCGCCCGCACTCGAATCTGTCAGGCGCTGGAAGCGCTGGCGGACTGTTGAGGGGAGTGACGCCTGCGCGTTGACGTCTTAGCGGGTTGATCGGTTTGGGTCGGCGCCTTGTCGGATGTTGCGAACCTGCTGCCCACGTCAACCGTGACCCGCTTCGCCCGGGCCCAGGCGGCCAAGCTCGAC
>JANMZO010000234.1:0-4364 GCA_031383405.1 Acidimicrobiia bacterium
GACCGCGGATTCAGCGCGGGAGGTAACTACGCAGCTCCACAATGTTGCCGTCGGGATCGGGCACGTAGACGCTGGAGGCGAAACCCTGGGCGCCAAAGAGGTGATCGCCGCGCCGCGAACCCGGAAAGGAGGCTGCGACGACCCCCAGGTCGGTCGGCTCGATGACCAGGCAGATGTGGTCGACGTTCGTGCCATCACCGGGCTGGCCGAACAGGTCGATGATCGTCGTGGGAGTGATGCGCACCGACGGGAACAACACGTCGCCCCGTCGCCACTCCTCGACCCGCTCAGGCTCCAACCCGAGCAGATCCACGTAGAAGGCGAGGGATTTCTCCACATCGGCGCACTTCAGCACTACATGATCAAATCCAATGGCCTTCACGAGTCCCATCAATGAAGAGTACCGGCGCTCGTGACACCATCTCCTACGAACGGTGGTCACGCCGGTGTCGCGTGCAGTGTCGGACGAACCACGGCCAACCTCCCGGAGGTCCTGCTCCCGCCCTACGACATCGCCCAGATCAGAACCTCGGCGCCTTCGACATCAGCGGTGAGGCTGCGGGAACCGGCTCCGGTCAGGCGGACGGCATCGGCTTCGGCAAGATCGCCGGCGCCGTCGAGCGATGCTCCTCCTCGGGCCACGAAGAGATGGATGAAGCGGTCGTCGGGGACTTCGACGGTTTGGCCGGCCTGCAGTCGGCCACCCCACAAGACCGCACCCTTCTGACGGATCGAGACAGCTGCCTCATGACCTCGGCCGCTGGCGATCGGTACAAGCCCTCCCTTGTTGAGCTCAGCGTTGATGTCGAGTTGCTCGTAGCCGGGCCTGATTCGCTCGGTGTCGGGCAGCACCCACATCTGAACAAGGTGGACGGTGGAGTCATTTCGTGGGTTCATCTCGGAATGCCAGATTCCCGTGCCCGCCGACATGCGCTGAGCCAGCCCGGGATAGAGGAGACCGTGGTTGCCTTCGGAATCTTTGTGTTCGAGTTCACCGTCGAGGATCCACGTAATGATCTCCATGTCGCGGTGGGGGTGGGTGTCGAATCCCGAGCCGGGCTTCACCCGGTCGTCATTGCTCACGAGGAGCAGCCCGTGGCCGACGTTGTTCGGGTCGTAATGGCGCCCGAAGCTGAAGCTGTGACGGCCGTCGAGCCACCCGATGTTGGTCCGGAAGCGGTCGTCACCCCGGTGCACGCTGATTGCTTCATGCGGCTGTGTCGATTTCATGGAGTCTCTTTTCGGCATCTTGCACAGGGTCAGATAGTTGCTAACAACAACTACTTTGTCGATGCTATTCCGCGGACTCGGTCGCCGTTGACCCTCAAGGCACTATGAGCGCCCGCTTGGCCGCTCCACTCGCCTATTCTCTTCGGGCCATGTCTGCCGCTTCTCCCGCCGATTCGCCCACCGCCGCCGCGGATCTGACGCGCTTGAGCGAGATTCTTATGGCCGAGGAGCCGACCGAAGGCCTCATGGTGGCGCTCGAAGACGGCCTTCTCGAGCGGGCCATTCCCGAGATTCCTGCGCTCGCCATGGAGCAGGATCCAATTCACCGCCACAAAGACGTTCTGGCCCACAGCATCGCCGTGACCTCCAAAACCTCGCCCCGGCTACGCCTCCGCATGGCGGCACTGTTTCACGACGTCGGCAAGCCGGCGACCCGCCGCATCAAGAACGGGAAAGTCACGTTCCACCACCACGAGGTTGTCGGTGGCCGCATGACCACCCTTCGGCTCACGACACTCGGCATGGAACCCGCAATGGTGCACGACATCAGCGAGCTCGTTGCTCTGAGCGGACGCTTCCACGGATATCAGCACGGATGGGAGGATTCTGCGGTCCGCCGGTACGCCCGCGATGCCGGCCACCTGCTCGGTGACCTCAATGAGCTGGTCCGCTGCGACTGCACAACCCGCCACGCCAACAAAGTCGCCGCTCTCCATCAGCGCGTCGACGAATTGGAAGTGCGCATACGCACACTTGCGGCCGAGGAAGAACGAGCCAAGGAGCGTCCGGATCTCAACGGACAGGACGTGATGGAACTCCTCGGTATTTCCGGTGGCCCCGCCGTTGGCCGGGCCCTCGCCATGCTTCTCGATCACAAACGCCAGCACGGACCGCTGGCCCACGACGAGGCGGTTGCGATTCTCCGAACGTGGTGGCCGGACCGGGCCTGATCGCGCGGTCACACCCCGAACGTGGTGGCCGGACCGGGCCCGATCGCGCAATCACACCCCGAACGTGGTGGCCGGACCGGGCCTGATCGCGCAATCGCACCTTGGCCGGGGAGATGATTGCGGCTCCGATGACACGTTGTCGCTCCAGCGACGGCACCCAAACGACTCCGTGACACCCCAACAACACCAATCGTCGACGTTCACCCGACCTGCTCGGCTGAGCGCTATGACATGCCGAGTTGGCGGGCCAACGCGGTGGTCAGCGCGGCCACGACCACCACCGTAATGAATCCCGCCCTGCGGGAAAGCGCGAGCATGGCAACGGCCAGGCCAAGGGCACGGGCGTCGAAAACGACACGACCCTTCGAGGCGAATGCAGAGGTCACGACGAGGGCGGCCAACAGCGCCGCCGGAAGCCGGTTGACGATCGATTCAAACCAGGTCGGAAGCCTGCGGTTGCCAAGTAACAGCGGACCCGCTGACTTCAGCGAATACGTTCCAAGGGCCAATACGGCCACGACAATCCAGCCCTTGTTCAACGCGACCCGTTCCGAACCGCAATGTTGGCGACGAAGACGGCAAGTCCGGACGCGACAATGGGAATGCCTGCGGGTGCGATCGGAATCAACACCAATGCAATAAGCGCGCCTACTATAGCGACGAGCCGCTGATCAGGTGACTTCAACCTGGGCCACACGAGCGCTGCGAACGCTGCCGGCACCGTCGCATCGAGACCGAACTTCTCCACCACATCGCCGTTTGCGCCGAACGCCAGCGACCCGACCACGGTTGTGGCATTCCAGAACACGAACACCGCCAGACCACCGGCCAGGTAACCGACCTTCTGCGAGTGCGGGTCGCGCTGTGCGGTGCCGACCGCGACCGGCTCGTCGATCATGAATTGCGAGGCGAGTGCCCGAAACTTCACGCTCCCCTTCAGCACCGGCGCCATGACCAGGCCGTAGACGAGCGAGCGCACACTCAGGAGCAAACCTGCGCTGATGGCCGCGACCGCACCTCCGCCATCACCGAGCACCCCGACCGCCGCGAATTGTGAGCCGCCGGTGAAGACCAGCGACGAGAAGCCAAGCGCCTGCAACCAGCTGAGTCCGGCCTTCGAGCACGACACTCCGAAGGCCAAACCGAACGGAATGAGCGAAATACTGATGGACAGTGACTGCCGCACCACGGCCGCAAGCGTCACGCTCGTCACGCCAAGTCTCACCGCCATGCGCTCAAGCAACGAGCTGGTCACGATCGCGCCGACCATCTGGATCGGCCGCGACAGCGTCGATGGCGAACATCGCAGCACACCCGCAGTTCAACCGGCGGCCACCACGGATCAGTCATCCGGAGCAATGTAGGCGCTCAAGCCTGCGGCAAGGGAGTAGTTACGACTGAATTTTTCGGGAATCCAACGTGATTCGGGTCACCGGACATGTTCCGGGTCAACCCCCCGCATTGCGGTCTCGAGGCCCTGGTGACTCATGTCAATACGCGCGCGTAGGGGTAGAAGAATTCCCGGAGGCAGTCGCGTTCGCTGCGTTCGCATTCATCGTTGGACCGCTCCTCGACAACCCGCATCGCGTCGGCAAGCGCCTTCGTCCGCCGTTGGACGATCGCCACAGCGCTCGCCGAGGAACGTACCGGGTTCTGTACCGAATCGACGAGGGGCATCAACGCGTCACCGTTGTCGGGGTCTTCTCACGGGCCGACGCGTATCGAGCAAGATGACGCGCCAGGGATCCCGGAGCCTGCTGGACTTGGGCCGCGGTGTGCGGGCCGGCATCGTAGGTGGGGGTCACCAGCGCCGGGTCCAGGCCGCGGGTCGAGCTCGGGTGGATTCGGAAGTTGGCTCAGTCCCAGCCGCGGCGGGCGACCTCGGCGCGCAGGGCATGAAGGGAGCGGGTGGCACCGACGGGGTCGTCGGGATCGTCGGGCTGGCTCATATACACGTCGAAGATTCCGAGCTGTCGGGCGAGATGGCGTCCGTAGGCAATGGTGCCGGGATGACGGCCGTTGAATGCGTTCAGGAGGAACTGTCGGGCCGCTGGGTCATCTCCTTGATGATGGGCGAGCCCGGCGAGCAGCATCATGCTGTCGTTCGACTCGGCCCGCAGCAAACCAAGTGATGCCCGCGTCGCATGTCGTCGGATGAAGGTCGTGGCGGTTTCGAGGTCGTTA
>JANMZO010000200.1:0-2390 GCA_031383405.1 Acidimicrobiia bacterium
CTCGGGCACGAGTCCGCGGCGATCCTCGTCGATCTCGCCGGACCCGAGACGGCCTACCTCGACGGTGGCGCGGCGATGTCGAGCTACCTCGCGATCGCGCACCGCGGACTGTCGATCGCCGGCGGCACGTCGGAGATCAAGCGCAACCAGATCGGCGAACGCATCCTCGGCCTCCCTCGCGATCCGCTCATCAACTGATCCGCCGTTAGCTCCGATGGCCAAGGACAGCCGTTGTGTTGAAAATGTGAGGTCGGAGCCATTCACATCTCAGTTCCAAGAGGCAGGAGTGTCCGAAAACCGGCAGGGTGTCCGGGGCATGGTCGCCTCATCACCACGAGCTGACGGGTCTGGCGCGTTGGTCAGGCGCGAATGAGCTGCCGGTATGCTCGCGCCCGCCACGGCCTACCACCCAACATACCTACGACCCCGCAGGAGCACTCTCGTGAATGCAACGATCCCCGTCGCCGTCCAGCTCTATTCGCTCAGAGAGTCCGCGGCCGTCGACTTCGAAGCAGTCCTCCGCCAGGTTGGCGCAATGGGCTACGTCGGAATTGAGTTGGCCGGGTTCAACGGGCTGACCCCGACCCGGGTCTGCGAACTCCTCGGTGAAAGCGAGCTCGTGGTAGCGGGCGCTCACACCGCAGACCTCGCGTCCGACGCGCTGAAGGCGACGCTCGACGATATCCAAACGGTCGGCTGCACCAACCTTGTCGTTGCGATGATCCGACCCGACGGCTTCGTCGACCTGGATGCAGTCCGCAGGAGTGCTGACATGCTCAACCGGGCCCGTGAAATTGCTGCGGCCCGAGGCGTCTCGATCGGCTACCACAACCACTGGTGGGAGTTCGAAACGATGATCGACGGCCGTACCGCTTGGTCGCACCTTTTCGAACTGGTCCATCCGGAGGTGTTCGCCGAACTCGACCTTTACTGGGCGACGGTTGGAAAAGGTGATCCCGTCGGCGCCATCGGCGAACTCGGGTCGCGGGTGCGGCTGCTCCATGTAAAAGACGGACCCGCCGACGATCCGAAGAGCGCCATGGTCGCCGTCGGTCAGGGTTCGATCGATATCCCTCGGGTGATTGGATCCGGGCCCGAAGTGCAGTGGCACATCGTCGAACTTGACCGGTGCGACACCGACATGGCCACCGCCGTGAGCGAGAGCTACACGTACCTGATCAACTCCGGCCTGTCGAAGGGACAGCGGTGACGCGTTCGGCCGAGCCGGCCGGTTTGAAGGATACCTGTGAACTATTCACGGTTATCCTTCAAACCGGGCATCAGGCCGATGTGCCAGCTACCTGGCCGGCAGACACCTGGGGCGACGTGATCGGCTTCGCCATCTCCCGCACGTACAACCACCCGATCGGGATGAGGTACGCGAAGTAGGCAAAGACCCGGATGCGCTCGGGGTCGGCACTCCATCCGAAGAGGCCGTTGACGAAGTCGTAGACCGTGCGTCCCTCGGCCAACGGACCCGACCGCACGTTCCAGAGTGAATCGGCGACGAACGACCATTCGATACCGAGGAATTCACGGAACTCGTGAACACCCTTGGCGAACAGTCCGGCGGCGAACAGCAGCAGCAACCCACCGGTCCAGGTGAAGAACTTGGCCAGGTTGACCTTCTTGCCACCCCGGTAGATCAGCAGACCGAGTACCGCCGAAATCGCAAGGCCGATGAGCCCGCCGATCACGACCTGCGCTCCCGTCGTGCCTTCGTTCTCCGCACCGATCAGGAATAGCACCGTCTCGAACCCCTCACGGGCCACTGCGACAAACGCCACAACCGTGATCGTCATGGGTGAGCGTTCGAGCGCGGAATCAAGTCGGGTGTGCAGTTCGCCGCGCAGACCACGGGCGTTGTTACGCATCCAGAAGATCATCCAGGTCAGGACGGCCACGGCGGAAAAGGCCAGGGTTCCCTCGATGAACTGCTCGGACTTCCCCTCGAACTCGCCCACGATCGCCCGGAAGGCCACGCCAGCGACCAGACAGACCACCGTTGCGGCCCCCACACCGACCCACACCTGCCGCAGATACCGCGAACGATCGGTCTTTACGAGGTACCCGACGATGATCGCGAGAACGAGAGAGATCTCGAGCCCCTCTCGCAGGGTGATCAGAATGCTTGCTCCCATGACCTAAATCTTCAACTTTCTCGTCAAATTCCCCAAAACAACGGCGTGAAATATTCGGCGTGCCTAATATTCTACATTAAGCATGCCACCCCATGGCAAGTAGAACAAATCAGGGGTGTCCCACGGCGAACCACGTTCCTCAGTCGCGTCACCACACTTCGAAGGGCCGAGTCAGGGGTTCGAAACGTCGGCTTGCCGCACTACGCTCCCGGAATGACCGGCTTCCCGCCTCCCACCCTCACCGTGACC
>JANMZO010000396.1:0-7842 GCA_031383405.1 Acidimicrobiia bacterium
CAGGCGCGTCCCGTGAAACACCGCGCGATCCACCGCGATGGCCGTGGCGACCTGCTCCTTGCCGACCAGTTCCGGCACCAACGCGGACGCGGCGGGCATCTCGAAGGCGTTGGAAATTCCGAGCAGAAACGCGACCACGAGCAGGTGCCAGATTTGAATCTGCCCCGTCGCCACCAACCGTCCGACGAGCAGCGCGAACGCGATTTGAATCACCTGCGTGACCAGCAGGATGGTCCGTTTGTCGCCCCGGTCGAATTCGGCGGGACGCGGTTCTGTTTCGCCGACCTCGCGCTACTGTAGCCGACCTGCCCGCTCACGAACCGATTCATATGTGTACTTACTTACCACCCCCGACTGTAGTGAAATCAACCGTGTCGGCGGTCGCCGTTCCCGCTGTTCGACCCGGATAGCTGACCCGGGTCATGCAGACGTTGAGGTCGTCGATCATGTCTTCGGCATCGATGGTGGTTCCTTGGGAATTCGGAACACTCAAGACTCTAGAGTGGGCACAGACCCCAACAACCCAAAGGAAACCCGAATGAAGATTGGCCTGTCGATCGGCAGCGCGTATTACGACGGAGCTGATTGGGAGGGCATGGTTGAACTGGTGCGTGCCGCCGACCGCATCGGGGTCGACTTCGCATGGTCGGCCGAGGCATGGGGCATGGAAACCATCGCTCCGCTCGCCTACCTGGCCGCAGTGACCGAACGGATCCATCTCGGCACGGGCATCATGCAGATCAGCGCCCGGACGCCGGCCATGACTGCGATGACCGCCCTGACGATGGCCCGGTTGACGAACGACCGCTTCTGCCTCGGTCTTGGAGTCAGTGGACCGCAGGTTGTGGAAGGACTCCACGGCGACGGGTTCGCGAAACCCCTCGCCCGATTGCGCGAGTACATCGCGGTTGTCCGCAAGGGCATCTCGGGCGAACGGGTGACGAGTGAAGGTCCGCACTACGTCCTCCCGCGCCCGGGTGGCGAAGGTAAGGCCCTGCGCCTGTCGATGCCGCCGAAGCCGGAGATCCCGATCTATCTCGCGACGCTCGGGCCGAAGATGCTCGAGCTCACCGGGGAAGTGGCCGATGGCTGGCTCGGCACTTCGTTCATGACCGACTCGGCCGACCGGGTGATTCCCCATCTGAGAGCGGGGGCCGCGCGTTCCGGCCGAACCCTCGACGCGCTCGACCTGCAGATCAACGCGACCCTGGAAGTCGGTGATGACATCGAAGCACTGATCGCCAAGTACCGCCCGATGGCTGCGTTCACGTTGGGCGCGATGGGGTCGGCAAAGACGAACTTCTACAACGCGGCGTACACCCGGGCCGGGTGGGGCGAAATGGCCCAGAAGGTGCAGGCGTTGTGGGTGTCCGGCGACAAGCCTGCAGCCATCGCAGCCGTTGCCGACGAGTTCGTGCTGGCGTCCTCGTTCATCGGCACGGAGACCATGGTCGCCGATCGGATTCGTGCAACGGCGGCCGCCGGAATCAACACGCTTCGGATCGCCCCGGTCGGCCGTGGGGCCAACGCGCAGATCGGGAACCTGGAGCGAACAGTCGCGGCGATCCACGCAGCTGCACGTTAGACATCGATGGGTGTGGGTGCACTTTTGCGCTCTTCCGGTGCAAACTGCACCCACACCAGCGGTTTCGATCGAAGCCGCCTACGTGAAGTCGATACCTTCGTAGTCGTTCTGCGCCACCGTGGTGAGCCTTTTCACGAACTTCGGCGCACCACCGTTGTACACGACATAGCGGATCGTGCCCTGCTCATGGCCCTCCACGTTCGAGTTGTAACCGGTGAACCAGCTCTTCGCTTTGCGCATCAGCATCGAGCCGTACATCGACTCGACGTGCTCGGTCCAATCCTGCTGGGCTTCCGCGGTCGCCTCGAGCCGGGTCAGCCCGCGCTCGTGGACGAAGTTGAGCAGATCGGTGACCCAGTCGACCCCGACTTCGATCGTCCGGGGGAAGTTGGCCGAGCTTGACCCACTCTGCGGGCCGGCGATCATCAGGAGATTGGGGAATCCGTTGATCAGGACCCCGAGATAGGTGTCGGGCCGCGTCGCCCAGGTTTCCCGCAGGCTGACGCCGCCAACACCCCGGATGTCCATCCGGTCATACCCACCGGTCATGGCGTCGAAGCCGGTGGCATAGACAATGAGGTCGAAGTCGTAGTCGCGCTCCGAAGTGCGGACACCGGTGGGGATGAGCCGCTCGATCGGCGTCTCCGAGATGTCGACGAGGTGCACATTGTCGCGGTTGTACGCCTCGAAATAGTTCGTCTCAAGCGGAAGTCGTTGCACGCCGAACCCGTGGTCACGTGGGATCAGTTTCTCAGCGACGACCGGGTCCTTCACCCGCTGACGAATGCGATTCGCGATGTACTCCGAGATCTCGGCGTTCGCAACGTCATCGGTAAAGATTTCGAGGAAGTTCTGGAGCCAGATGCCGAATCCGGGTTCGTCGTAGAGGCGGTCCCACTTGGCAACACGCTCCTCACGCGAGACGTTCCAGAACCCCCGACGGTCGGGCTCGTGCTCGAAACTGCCGGGCGTGATCGCGCACTTGGCGAAGATCTCGTCGTAACGCAACCGTATGTCGGCCATCTCCTCATCCGAAATC
The DNA here is from genome assembly GCA_031383405.1 of Acidimicrobiia bacterium. Lineage (GTDB taxonomy): Bacteria > Actinomycetota > Acidimicrobiia > Acidimicrobiales > JANYDT01 > JANMZO01. The sequence goes on from JANMZO010000396.1 coordinate 2,625, forward strand.
GGACCGTTGTTGAGCGGCGCACTCCAGTTCGGTCGGCGTTGGAACACCGTCAGGTCGCCGACCTTGTCAGCGATCTCGGCGATGACCTGGATCCCGGTGGCTCCGGTGCCGATCACAGCGACCCGCTTGCCGGCGAGTTCAACCGGTTCCTTCGGCCAGTGGAAGGTGTGAAATGCCTGGCCCTGGAACGTCTCCGATCCTTCGATGCGCGGCGGGGTCGGGGCCGACAGTGGACCGAGGGCCGTGACCACGAACCGGGCGGTCATTTCGCGGCCGTCATCGAGGGTCAGGTGCCAGATGTTGGCGGCTTCGTCGAACACCATCTTTTCAACGGTGACGTTGAACTGCATGTGTTCGCGCAGCCCGAACTTGTCGGCGACGAAGTTCAGGTAACGGAGGTTCTCGGGCTGGCCGGAGAAACGCTCCTTCCAGTGCCACTCGTCGAGCACTTCCCGGGAGAACGAGTAGCCGTAGGTGTAGATCTCGGAATCGAAGCGGGCAACGGGGTAGCGGTTCCAGTGCCAGGTGCCGCCCAGATCCTCGCCCTTTTCGAGGACCGTGGCTTTCACACCGAGGTCGATGAGTCGCTTGATCTGGTAGATCCCACCGACGCCGGCCCCGATGACGACAACTTCAAAATCCGGTTCCACGCTCACTTGCCTTCACCTTCGTATCCATTCCAGGAAGTCGCTTCTCCAGCACTTCGCCACAGCTACGGTAGAGCCCTCGCGCCGGGGCCCCAAAATCGGGACAGGACCGGTCCTTCGACACGACGCGGCCACGCTTCATCTGGACGTGCGGCAAGGCAAGCCGTGGAACTCCGATTGCATGGCGAATGAATTCTCAGCCGCGCCACCCACTCAACGCAGACTCGCCGGCGCGACACTGAGTCCAACAGCAACGGCCCCGGCGTGAAGACGTTTGTCCCATACGGCGACCGTAAGGTCCGGTGAAACAAGTGCGAGCGCACTGGCGAGGTGGATGGCGTCGGCCCCGCGGAGGCGATGAACCTGTGCGAGCTCACCAGCCTTCTGCTCGACTTGCGCAGACAACTCGACCGGACGCATCGAGGCCCAGAACATGTCCCATTCGGCCGCAGCTGCAGAAGCGTCGGACTCAGAAAGGGTGTGGTTGCGGCCCGCCGCAGCGAGCGCTGCGCAGACCTCGGGATAGGCCAGTCGACTCGACAGTGCAGCATCACACGCGTTCCAGAGTGCTGCGGCGATATCGGAGCCCGTCTCGGCCAGCACGAGTTTGACGAGGGCACTCGAATCAAAATAGACGATGGCCACGATCAGCGACGCTGGTCACTGACGATGTCAGCAACCGGTCGTTTCGGCGAGGGCCGGGGCCGGTCGCCCGCAACCGGACGGGTCGCCCTGGTCGGACGACTGATGACGCCCTGCGCGGTGAGGCGGTCGATGACCGCCGTCGAGTCGATGGAGACGATTCGGGCGACCGGGGTCCCCCGGTCGGTGATCACGACGTCGTTGCCATCGCGCGCTGCCTCAATCCATCGGCTGAGGTGGGCCCGGAGTTCAGTCACGGCAACGTCCATCGTCAAAGCGTACACTACGGTAACGCTCCAAATGTACAGTATGCGCGCTACTGCGACGGATGGCTCTGAGCCAAGCTCTAGTCCGAAGTGCCGTAGAACGTGGGTCAGTTCGTGGAGCGGCGTGCCTGTCTCCAAGCGCGCGCCCCGACGAAGAGCGAGACGATCCCGCCGAATCCGATGAGCGTCTGGATCAGGAAGAAGCCGTTGGCGAGTGCGCCGGTGTCGGCCACGCCGAATGCCCGGGTAATCGTTGGGATCACGAACCAGGAGATGAGGCCGATAACGCCGAGAGTCAGAAGTTGCTTCGGGGACAGGTTCATTTCGTTTCCCTTGTACTTGTCGAAGAGCTGAGGAGGCTGGATTTGTGAGACGTGATCAATCCCGAGAGCCGAACACACCTCGCCGGCCAGACCCTGGTGGCGACCTTGGCCCGCCGTAGCGGGTACCCGGTCGCACACATCTAATCGCACGGTGCCCGCCGGCGCATCGGGCCTACGGCCAGACTTCCAGCCCCGAACGTGACCCACGGAAAGGCCGGGATCGGCCGGACGGCCGATGCGGGGTCTGTCGGAAGGCTGAGGAGGTTCGATCAGCGGATCTGTATGCTTCGCTCGTGGAACGGCAGCGGCTGCGGCCTCCCAACACCGAAGTCGGCCTCGCTTCGGGGCTGCTCGCTCTGGGCCTGTTTGAGTCCCTCACCAGCGGCGCTGCTCATTGGGCGCAACTGGTCGTGGCTGTGGTGCTGCAGACAGTGCCACTCGCATGGAGGCGCACGACGCCGGCAACTGCTGCGGTGCTGGCCTTCGCCGGTGTTCTCGTGGAGCTCTCCACTGGTTCCACGAAGGCCGACGCCGCCGGCTTCCTCTCCTTCATGATCCTGTGCTTTTCCGTGCCGCGTTACACCAGACCGATCGGAATGCTGGTGGGTGGGCTCGTACTCGCGGCGGGGACAGCAGTTCACGAGCTCGGATCGGGTTACGTCTCCGCGTCTACTGCCACCGTCCAGATCGCTTTCGACGCGACCATCGCAGGTGCTGCGTGGACCGTTGGCGTACTCATCAGGCGGCGAGCGGCCCAGGCCGAGGGGGCGACATCGGCCTATCACAGCCTGATTGGGGAGTGGGCGTCGAGGGAGCAGGCCATAGTCGACGAAGAACGCCGACGAATCGCCCGCGAACTCCACGACATCATCGGCCACGCGCTTGCCGGCATCTCGCTGTCAGCCGGCGCAGCGGAACATGCCGGGGCGGCAGCATCCGTCGAAGTGCGGGAGGCACTCATCGCCATCCGCTCGACCAGTCAGACTGCCGCCGCCGACGTCCGCCGCCTCCTCGGCCTGCTGCGGACCGCGTCCGATTACGATCTCGTCCCACCTCCTTCCCTGGGCACGCTTCCCGAACTCATCAGCCGGGCCAAGGCGTCCGGGGCCGACGTCACGTTCAACACGAGTGGGCATCCGACAGCCGTCTCCACGGGACTGCAACTCGCGGTCTACCGAATTGTTCAGGAAGGGCTCACCAACGTGACGAAACACTCTCCCGGCTCCACTGCCGACGTCGATATGACCTGGAGCCCCGCTGCCCTCGGCATCGTCATCACCAACAACGGGTCCACGATCGTTGGACCACCCGACCCCACGGGCCGCGGCCTCGCCGGGGTTCGCGAACGGGTGGAACTCTACGGTGGGACATTTCAGGCCGGCCCTCGGGGTTAGGGTGGATTCCGACTCGCCGTCACCGTCCCAATCCCATGAGCGACATCATCCGGGTACTCATCGCCGACGACGAGGCCATTATCCGTGCCGGACTCCGAATGCTCGTCAACTCCCAGCCCGACCTGAACGTCGTCGCCGAAGCCGTCGACGGGGAAGCAGCGGTTCGCCTTGCCCGCGACACCGAACCCGACGTCGTGCTCATGGACATCCGAATGCCGACCCTCGATGGCATCGCGGCAACCCGTCGGATCACGGTCCTCGGACCCAAGGTCATCGTGCTCACGACCTACGACCTCGACGAGAACCTGTACCTGGCGATGCGGGCCGGCGCATCCGGGTTCATGCTCAAGACCTCTGCACCCGAAGACCTCCTGCACGGCATCCGCGTCGTAGCCCGCGGTGACGCGCTGCTCGAGCCGCTCATCGTCCGGCGACTTCTCGACGAGTACACCCGCAAACCACCGCCACCGGCCCTCCGCCCGACCAACCTCAAGATGCTCTCCGCCCGCGAAACCGACGTACTTCGCCTCATCAGCCGGGGACTCTCGAACACCGAAATCGCCGAACAGCTGCACGTTTCGGAAGGAACCACCAAGAGTCACGTCGGCAGCATCCTGACCAAACTCGGGGTCCGCGACCGCCTTCAGGCCGTGATTCACGCCTACGAAACGGGCTTTGTTCAACCCGGCGACAACCCGACCTGAGGTTTCGTGGAGTGTGGGTGCGTTTTTGTGCTCTCCCGGTCGAAAATTGCACCCACACCACCTCAGCGGTGGACGCGCCCGACAGACATTCATGGTCAGGGCGCTAGTAACGTCGCCGAGATGGTGGATCCCAATTTCCTGCGGTTCGATACGCTGAGCCTTCACGCCGGCCAGCGGCCCGACCCGACGACCGGTGCCCGCGCCGTCCCGATCTACTTCACGACGTCGTACTCGTTTCCCGATACCGACGAAGCCGCGGCGCTGTTCAACCTCGAAGCTCCCGGGCATATCTACAGCAGGATTTCGAATCCGACCGTGGCGGTGCTCGAAGAACGGATTGCCGCTCTCGAAGGTGGAGTTGGAGCGGTGTGCACCGCGAGCGGCACCGCCGCGCTGCACCTCGCCGTGGCGACGCTGATGAGCGCTGGTGATCACATCGTCGCGTCGAAGAACCTCTACGGAGGTTCCTACAACATGATGAACCTCACACTGCCGCGCTTCGGTATCACGACCACCTTCGTTGACCCGCGCGATCCGGGCGCGTTCGCTGCGGCAATGCAGCCCAACACCAAGCTGTTCTACGGCGAAACCCTCGGCAACCCCGGCATCGAGGTGATGGACATCGAGGCGGTCGCCAACGTGGCGCACGCGAACGGTCTTCCGTTGATGGTCGACTCCACGTTCTCGACGCCGTACCTGTTCCGTCCGATCGAACACGGGGCCGACATCGTGATGCACTCGGTGACGAAGTTCCTCGGCGGACACGGGACCGCCCTCGGCGGGGTGATCGTCGACGGTGGTCGGTTCGATTGGCTGGCGAGCGACAGGTTCCCCACGCTCACCGAACCGTACGCCGGATATCACGGCATCGTGTTCGCCGAGGAGTTCGGGCCCTCCGCACTTGGTATGCGGGCCCGCGCCGAGGGGTTGCGCGACTTCGGGGCCTGCATGAGCCCCCATAACGCATTCGCCCTTCTGCAAGGGATCGAGACGCTGCCGTTGCGCATGGCCCGCCACGTCAGCAACACCGACCTGGTGTTGGAGATGCTTCAGCGCAACGATGCCGTCACGTGGGTCAAGCACCCGCGTGTGCCGTCGCATCCCGACTTTGATCTTGCGAAGCGTCTGTATCCGAAAGGGTCCGGCTCGATACTCAGCTTCGGCGTGAAAGGCGGTCGCAGTGCCGGGCGCAAGTTCATCGAAGCGGTGCAACTCGCGTCGCACCTGGCCAACGTCGGCGAC
>JANMZO010000401.1:0-1572 GCA_031383405.1 Acidimicrobiia bacterium
CGCCGCAAAGGCCCGGTGGGGCCTCAACGGTTCGATCCTCGAGCAGTACGGCGTGTACATGAAGAACCTTGGCAGGGGCGACCTCGGGACCTCGTTCAGAACCCGTCAGGGAGTGGTGACGGATCTCCGCGACCGGCTTCCGGCCACGCTCGAACTGGGGCTGGGAGCTCTGCTTTTCGGTGGTGGAGGAGGGATCATTCTGGGCGCTGTCGCTGCGAGCCGAAAAGATAAGCTCACAGATCATTTCAGCCGGGGGTTCTCCCTTCTCGGTTCTTCACTTCCGGTCTTCTGGATCGGGCTGGTCGTGCTCACCGTTCTGTACGCCCGCTTGGGATGGTTTCCGGGGCCCGGACGTCTCCCGCCCCGCACGTCGGCTCCCCCCGACGTGACGGGCTTCTACACGATCGACGCTCTTCTCAACGGCGACGGCAAACTCTTCTGGCAGTGCTTCCAACGCCTCGTGCTGCCCTGTTTCGTGCTGGGATGGGCGTTCATGGGTTCGACCTCACGGCTCGTCCGGGCCGCCATGCTCGACGAGTTGCACGCCGACTACGTGCGCACGGCCCGGTCCAAAGGGCTATCGGAACGCAGGGTGATGATCTCGCACGTGCTTCGCAATGCCTGGCTGCCGACGCTAACGATCCTCGGATTCTCGTTCGCGCAGTTGCTCACCGCTTCGGTGCTCACCGAGACGATTTTCCAGTGGAACGGGATCGGCTCCTACGCCGTGCAGGCGGCGCAGTCGCTCGATTACCCCGCCGTGAGTGGGGTCTCGCTATTCGGCGGCACCATGTTCCTGCTTGCCAATATGGTAACTGACGTGCTCTACGCCGTCGCCGAACCGAAGATCCGGCTCTCGTGAGCGGCACGAATCCGCGGTCGCCGGTGAGCCGGATCCGATCCAGCCCGTTCTGGCGGCCGACCATCGTCGGGGGCGGCCTGGTGGCCGTCGCGTGGCTCGTCGTGATGCTCTCTGTTCCGCTGTGGGCCAGGTACGATCCGCTCGATTCCGTGGGCCGTCGGTTGCAGCCTCCGAGCGCCAGCCACTGGATGGGCACCGACGCGCTCAGTCGCGACGTCTTCACGCGGGTGCTGTACGGCTCCCGCCAGACCCTTCCGGTGTCCGTCGCCGTGATCGTCTGCGCCGTCTCGATCGGTGCCGCGCTCGGCTCGATCGCCGGGTACTTCGGTGGCCGAATCGACGGCGTCATCATGCGACTCGTCGACGTCACCGTCGCGTTCCCTCCGATCTTCTTGGCCATGGCGATCGCTGCGGCTCTGGGGCCGGGATTGCGGAACGCCTTCGTGGCCATGGTCGTCGTCTGGTGGCCGATCTATGCGCGGCTCCTTCGCGGTCAGGTACTCTCGGTCAAACACCGCGATCACATTCAAGCCGCCATCTCGATCGGTGCGAAGAGGGGACGGATACTGCGAAAGCACATCCTCCCGCTGTCGTTCACTCCTGCTCTCATCAATGCCACGCTCGATCTCGGTCAGGTGGTCATCCTCACCGCCACTCTCAGCTTCCTCGGTTTGGGTGCCCGGCCGCCATCTCCCGAATGGGGATCGATG
>JANMZO010000417.1:0-28609 GCA_031383405.1 Acidimicrobiia bacterium
AGTTCCTCGACTCACCTCGCCGGGTGATTCTCAAAGTCACCCCGACTCAGCGCATTGGTTACGACGGCGTGAAGATGGGGAAGATGACCGCCGATTGGATGGCGAAGAACATCGACTGAGCAGACAAAACCCCCGCACAGCTTCGAGAGCGACGCGCTCGCCCAGCTGCGGAAGGCACAGTCCGATTCCGAGGGTCACGTGGTCTGCCCGGATGATGCGGCTGTGTTCCGGGTGCGTGCCCAGTCGTGGGCCACGGTCGATGCCGCCCAATTGATCGCATTGCTAAGCACACGTTGGAAGTTGGGGTCGGCGTAGGTGACCGGACCATCACCGAACTGCAGGTAGGCGACCGGCGAATTCCCGGCGTTCTTCACCCATCCGACGAGATCGCTGCCAGCGGGGTGGGTCCAACCTTCGTTGCTGTTGCGGGTGCCCCGGATCGCGAGGTCCGTTGAGTAGAACTGCGATGCGTCATCCATTGGGAAGCAGGTACGGAGGAGCGGCACGACCTGGCTCTCGAGTACAGGAAACATGTACAACTCGTCAGTGAGCATGAACGATGACCCGAGGCCGGCGCAGATTGGATGGGTTGGATCGAGTACCTCGATCTCGTGCGTAATGTCGAAGCGGTAACCCGAATCGGGGTAGTGAACTCCGGCCAGTTCGGCGGGCTGGTAGTGGTACCGGCCGCCGATGATCGACGCGTACTCCGGCCAGGCGGGCCATCCCGCCACCGCGTGGTGCATGAACACCAGGCCTTTCCCGGCTTCGAGCAGTTCGTGGATCCCAGCCTTCACGGACGGTGACGGTTCCGGCATTTCGGCGGGTGGATCGCTACGCGTGAACCGGAGTCCGGGCAGGTCGTAGAACACGATCGCGTCGTACGGAGCGCACCCTTCGACAGTCAATTTCTCTGCCGCTCCGGGTTGGGCGAGATGGGTCCAACGGCCCGGTGTGATCGTGTCGAATACGGCGAAGAATGCGTCGGCCACGTACGGGTGGCCGCCCGTCAGAACCAGAACATTCGGATGTCCTGCCGGCGGCAGCATAGGTGTACCTACGATTTTGGAGCGGTGGCGAGTCGGTGGTTTCCGAACACCGGACCGGCGACCCAACCACATAGCTGGGGATCGGCTTCTTCGAGCTCACCGGAGATATGTTCGCCCGTCGACCGAAAGAGGCCCGTGCGTGACCCTGAGGTGACCTTCACGAGGCCGCTGCCATCTTGCTCGTAGAGCGCCTTGGTGAATGGATGGATGAGGCCGTTCATGCGTTTGCGCCCGCGCTCTGTGCCTCGGGCGCCATGTCGCCGGTGTGCTTGCCCTCGATCCATTCACCGAGCTTCTGGTGGAGCCACCGCACTTTGGACTCCTGGTAGTTGCCCAACGTGACACCGGGCTTTTGTGTCGACTCCAGGCCCCGCTGAACCTTCGGCATGTTGAAGAGGTCCTGGTTGAAAACCTTGCCGAGCATTCCGAGTTCGGATGCGTCGGTGAAGGTTTCTTCGGCACTTAACCAGTGAACCGGGGCTGGCTTCGGGCGGTCGCCCGAGAAGGGCGAGACGAAGATGCATTCCATTATGCAGCTGCGGTGGTCGTCGCCGTTCGGCCGGAAGCGGTAGACAATCCGGTTGAACGCACCCCACGGATGAAAATTCGGAAACACCGTGTAATCGATCGAATCCATGAGTTCGGCATCCGACATCTTGTCGATGGCATCGCCGACGACCGGTCGCCAGCGCATGCGACCGAGTTCTGCACCCAGCGCCCGCATCGTTTGTCCTTCGGCCAAGGTGACCGGCAAGGCGTTTCCCACCCGCACGTCGAGCATGGCGCGCAACATGTCTTCCTCGCTCGGCTTGTGATCGAGAAGCGGGCTGGGTGTGCCACCGGGCGTGATCACCCGGGAGAAGTTCTCCCAGATATCGACCTGGGAATTCGTGTCGCCCAGGTAGGTCAGAATCTGCGGGTGCGTGCCACTCACGTGATACGCCTCGCAGAACGCTTCCTGGGCGATCTTCCAGTTCACCGGGATCACCTTCGCCACGTGGGCTTCTTTATAGGCGCTGGCCAGGTCCCAGACCGCGAACTGGTCGGCGATCCCACCGAGGAACGATTCGAGCGGCTCGGCGTTCGGATCGGGGTTGATGAAGACAAAGCCGGCCCAGGTGCCGACGCTGACAGACGGCAGACTCCACTCTTCGGTCGCCACGTGCGGGAAGTCCCACCGGGCCGGAATGTCTTTCAATTCGCCGCCGATCGTCCACGCGAAGCCGTGAAAGGCGCAGCGAAGCTCACTGCAGTGCCCCGCCTGTTCCTTCAACATGCGACCCCGGTGAAGACATGCATTGGGATAGGACCTGATCGACATGTCGTCTGTGCGCATAACGATGAAAGACAGGCCGGCTATCTCATAGATGTAATGGTCGCCCGGTCGCGGGATCTCCTCCTCGCGGCAGGCGAACTGCCAGACTTTCTTCCACAGATGCTCGATCTCCCTCTCGTGCCATTCGCGCGAGGTGTAGCGCGTGACCGAGATGTCATCGCTGCCCAGGTACTTCGGCGATTCGAGGCGAAGTACCTCGGGGACCGGATGCGTGTCGGTGTCGAGCAGTTGCTGGTAGGTGATCCCGGGGGATCGGGCGGCACCGGGGGGGAGGCTTTCAGTCATGGTTCTCCTCGTAGTTGCGAATCATGTGAAAAGGGTTGAACGGGTAGGTCAAGGACGGGCGGGTCATCGATCAGGTCGGCGTAGCGGTGAAGAAGTCGGCCCGTGGGGTGAACGTCGTGTCGTAGACCGGTTCGGCGAAATCGACACGGTACTTCCTGGGCAGTTCGCCTCTCCGCTGACCGAACTGCCCGATGGTGGTGCGCATGTTGAGGTAGTTCGGGTGCGTGAAGTGGGCGGCCAGCGATGCCTGGTCCTCCCAGAGCTCGTAGACCTGGATACGTCCCTCGACCACGGGGTCGGGGGCGAAGCAGTATGCATGACAGCCCGGCTCCTCCTCGCGGGTGGCTCTTTGCAGCGGAACGGAGGCGGCAAGGCAAGCGTCACGCTGCTCGGGGTCAAGGTCGATCGTTCCGGCGATGATGATCATGTTGACGACATTAATTGATCGCTGAGTAAATTCCATTTCCAGATCCCGGATTTCCCGGATCGTGAATCCGGGGCGGCCAATTGATCGCCAGGTGAATTCCATTTCGGCACACCGATCGCCCTACGCTGCCAATCATGCGAGCTGCGATCATCACCGGACTCCACCAGGTCGATCTCATCGAAGTGCCGGTTCCTGAGCCCACCGCCGACGGAGCTGTTGTTGACATCGCCCTCTGCGGAATCTGTGGCACCGACATTCATGCCTACCAGTCGGGTGCCCCTTACAGCCCGGCGATCTGCGGCCACGAATGGGTGGGCACCGTATCGGCGGTCGGAGCTGATGTTCGGAACGTGTCCGAGGGCGACCGGGTCGTTGTCGCGGTGCCTCCCCCGTGCGGATCGTGCAATGCGTGTCGGGCCGGGCAGGCCCTTTGGTGCTCGACGGTGTTCCTGAGCGCAACCGGACGCGACGTGAAGAACCCTGCGCACGGCGGTTTTGCGCCGCGCCTGGGGGTGAAGGCCAGTCGCCTGGTGAAGGCCAATGTGAAACTGTCGGATGAGGAAGCGGCACAGGTCGAACCGGCGACCGTCGCGTTTCACGCCGTACGCGCGTCGCGTCTGCGGCTCGGGGATATAGCGGTCGTGCAGGGAGCCGGACCGATCGGTCTCACGACTGTGCAGTGGGCCAGGGCGGCGGGTGCGGGCGAGGTGATCGTTGTTGAACCCAACGAGCGGCGGCGGGCGCTCGCTGCGGAACTCGGAGCGACCGTGACCTGTGACGTCGGAGCCGAGGCCGGGCAGATCGTACGTGACCATACGAAAGGGCTCGGGGCCGACATCGTGTACGAATGCGTCGGTCGCGCGCCCGCAATACAGTCGGCGGCGGACCTCGTCCGGCGGGGTGGATCGGTGTGCCTGATCGGTCTGTCCGATACGCCGGCCACGATCGTGCCCGGCATCTGGCTGGTCAAGGAGATCCAACTCACTGCGGCACTTGCGTACACCCACGAAGAATTCGACCTGGCAATGGCTATAGTCGCCGATGGTCGGGTGCGACTGAACCCGATGCACTCGAGTACCACCAGCCTCGACAGCCTGGCCTCGGTCATGGCCGATCTGGCCGGTGGCAGATCGACCGAAACCAAGGTGCTTGTCGACCCTCGCCTGTGACACCTGCGGCTCATACCCGAGCTCTCCCGGGCGAGAGGTCACCCGATTCGCGTGCGCTTGCCGGCTTCGGCCACGAGCGCCGGCTTTGATTCGTGGAAGCGGGCCGAGCCGCCATTGGTGGTCTGGCCGGCGTCGACGACCAGGCAGTGCCCCGAGACGTACCGGGCCTCATCGCTGGCCAGGTACACCACGGCATTCGCGATGTCGAGCGGAGTCCCGGCGATTCCGAGATGCGATGTGGATGCGATGGCCTTGGTGACGGTCTCCAGGTTGGTGTGGTCGCCGGTCATCACCGCGGCCGTCATGGCGGTGACGGTGTTGCCGGGCGCTATGGCGTTGACCCGGATACCGTACTGACCGAGTTCCGACGCCACAGATTTCGTGAGACCGATGACCGCGTGTTTGGCCGCGGTGTACGTGTGTGGTCCGAGCCCGCCGATTACGCCGGCGGTGCTCGAGGTGGAGATGATGTTTCCCGAACGTTGCGGAATCATGACGCGAGCCGCGTGCTTCATGCCGAGGAACGCACCGGTGATCAGTATGTTCATCGTCGCGTTCCATGCGTCGATGGTGGTTGAGGCGATCGGGCCGATGGCCCCGACGATTCCCGCGTTGTTGAACATCACGTCGAGGCGACCGAACGTCGAAACGGCCAGGTCAACCGCTGCGGCGACGTCGTCTTCGCTGGTGACGTCGGTCCGGACAAATCGGGTCCGGTCGCCCAACTCCTTTGCGAACGCGTGACCTACCTCATCCTGGAGATCGGCGATGACGACCGATGCTCCATGAACAAGAAACTGCCGGACGGTCTCGGCGCCGATCCCGCTGGCGCCGCCCGTGATCACGGCCACTTTGCCTGCAAGTCTTTCGGTCATTTCGTCTCCTTGATCATGTGCTGCTCGCGATGGCCAGCGATACTGGCCGCGACAGCCCCCGAAGTGCGAATCGCGGGTCTGATCCCTTGCAAGTTGTTTCCCCGGCGCTGCGCTGCGGCCGGCTTGACCGGGGGAATCGAATCAGCCGCCAGATGTTTGGCAGACTTTCGTCATGGGAACGTCCAAGAAACCGCGTGAACTCGGTCCTGATGACCTGGTGCTCAGCTATTTCTCCCTGGCGTGGAATCACCCTCTCGAAGACCGACTCGCTGCCGCAACCGCGGCAGGAGTCTCGGGGATCGGTCTGTTCATCGGCGAGTTTCAGCGATTGAAGAAAGGTGGGCTGGCCCACGGATGGCTCGATGAGCAGTTGGCCGAGCACGGCCAGTGCATCGCGGAGATCGAGGTGGTGCGGGGTTGGGCCCTCGACGACCCGGCTGAGGCGCACGTCGAGTTCGAGAACCTCGCCTGGGAAATGGCGGACCGGTTCGAGAGCCGCTACCTGCAGGCCATCGGGTCGTACGACGGAACCTCAGCGGAGGCCGGGGAGCGCTTCGGCCGCCTATGTGATCGGGCCGCCGAGCACGGCCTGGTCGTCGGTCTCGAGTTCCTTCCCTTCACGAACATCGTCGACGCAGCGGATGCATTGGAGATCGTCGAACACGCAGACCGCGACAACGGGGGAGTTTGCGTCGACATCTGGCATCACGCCCGAGGGGCCAATGACCAGCGCCTGATCGACGCCGTTCCTGTCGAACGTGTGATGGGAGTCCAGATGAGCGACGGTCCGATGGTCCCGGAACTCGACAGCTATTACGACGACTGTCTACGGTGTCGACATCCGCCCGGTTCCGGCGAAATGCACGCCCAATCCTTCGTTGCGGGTCTTCTTCGTCGAGGAGTCGCGGTGCCGTGGTCCCTTGAGGTTTGCAACGAAGCGGCGTGGGGGAGTCCGGGGCAGGCCCATGTGTCGAGGTCAGCGGAAGGGATGCGCTCCGTGCTTGAGGGGGCCCGGTCCTCGCTTGTTGACCACCTGGCGTAGTTGACGTAGGTCGGTTTCCCCTCGTCGCTCAAGACGGTTCGGCAGCGCGTCGAGTTGTAACTATGGAAGTTGTCCAGCTTGACGGTTCGCGCCGCGTTCAACGACCTGACGGCGTCTACGGCGAGCGAAGCGTTTCAGTGCCTCACGGTCGGCGTTGGACCACCCGGGTCGAAGGCGTCCGAAGCCCCGGGCTAACATCGCCTCAGCGGCCGTCGCTGACCTTCCTATGATTGCCCGTTCCGAAAGACCCGACGCGTTGCTGGAGCGCGTGGCGTATTGGGCGAACCGAACGCCCTCCGCTCCCGCGGCGAGCGTGGGCGGCGACACGATGACCTATGCCGAGCTTTGGTCCGCCGTTCGCGATCGGGCCTCTGGTTTGCACCGCGCCGGCGTCAAGCCGGGTGATGTGCTTGGAATGTGCCTGGTACGCGGCGTGCAGCCGATCCTCACCGCGTTGAGCGCTTGGGCGGTCGGTGCCACCTGGACGTTTCTCGATGCCGATTTTCCCATCGCCCGGTTGCAGAGCATCGTGGATGGGGCGGCCCTCGGCTGGCTCGTCTCCGATGGAGGCGTTGCGGACCTCGACCGGGTCACGACACTGCCGTTGGACAGTCTCGACGCAGACGGTCGTCACCAACCAGCGTACGTAATCGATCCGAAGTTGTGCCCAGACATGGGCCTGGCCTATCTGATCTTCACGTCGGGCTCCACGGGTGTTCCCAAAGGGGTCGCCGTCGAGCACCGCAACCTCAGGTTCTTCCTTGAAGCATTCGATGAAACGGTGCTTCAGTCGCCAACCGACGCAGTCTGGGTCGCCGGGGCTGCATTGTCCTTCGACATGTGCATTCCCGAGACCATAGGTGCGCTTACGTGCGGTGGGCACGTGGTCGTGCGTCGGCGACTGGAGGCTCTGGCTCCGATCGTCGATCGCTACGCAGCGACCCACCTTCAATGCACCCCCACGCAACTGGCGTTGTTCATGGCCGACGAACTCGAGCGCGAGGCCCTTCTGAGGCTCAGCCATGTGATCGTAGCTGGAGAGCCGGTTCCGGTGCGACTGGCCGGTGAGTTCCGCGAGGCATTCCACGGACGTCTTACGAACGCGTACGGCCCCACCGAGATCACGGTCTACGCGACCGCTTTCGAGATTCTCGAACCACCGAAATGTCTGGTCCCCGTTGGGGCAGCCTACCCCGACATCATCTGTGCACTTATCGATCCTGTGACCGGGGAAGTTCTTGGCGCGGGTCAGCGGGGCGAGTTGGTCATCGCAGGTCCCGGTGTTTCCCGCGGCTATTACCGACGGGAAGATCTCACGACCCCGGTGTTCGTTGAGCTTCCGATCGGCCCGGGTGGCGAAACGGTCCGCGCATACCGGAGCGGCGATGATGCCGAGATCGACCCGAATGGAGTTGTCACCGTGTTCGGACGACTCGACCACCAGGTGAAAGTTCGCGGACAGCGCCTTGAGTTGGGGGAAGTCGAAGCGATCCTGATGCAACACGCTGCCGTCCGGATCGCTGCGGTGATTGTCATTCGGACGAGCGGACGAGACAACGACGCCCGGCTGGTGGCTCACGTCGTGGCTCACGGCGGCGCCGACTTTACGGCGGCCGACGTTACAGCTGCGGAACTTCGAGAGTTCTGTCACGCCCGACTGCCGGAGTTCATGGTGCCTGCGTTTGTGCAGATCCACGACGCGCTCCCGTATACGGCGACCGGTAAGGTCGACCGCAACTCGCTCGTCGCCCGTGGGCTTCCGGTTGCTTCGGAGGATACGCAGGTGGTCATCGAGCGGTTCATGGGGGCCGACCCCCGTCTGGCCGTCATGATCAGGCTCTGGGTGGAAACGTTGCGTGCCGGGGTCGGTCCAGACGAGAATTTCTTTCATGCCGGAGGCCACTCGTTGCTGGGTGTCGAATTGTTCATGAAGGTTCGCGAGCACTTCGGTCGCCGGTTGCCGCTCGGCTCTCTGGTGACGGCGGGAACGCCGCGACTCATGCTGGCGGCGGTCGATGCCGACGGGTCGGATCATCGCTGCCTTCAGCTTCTTCGCAGCGGAACCGGACCCGCGACGGTGATCATCCACGGCGGTGGTGGGTACCTGCTTCGTCTGTACGCGTTGGCACAACGGGTGACACCGGGCCGCCCGGTATTCGGCCTTCAAGCGTTCGGGCTTCACCCGGGCGAGAAGGTCGACCGTTCGGTCCCCGACATTGCGACGCGTTACCTCGGGGAACTCGCACTCGATGGCCTGTTCGGAGATGCGTTGGGGGTCATTATCGGGTACTCGGGGGGAGGCATCATCGCGGCCGAGATGGGGGCGCAACTCCACGATATGGGGAACCCGACCCCATTGATCCTCGCACTCGACACCGATCTACCGGGGAACGCGCCCATGACCCGCCGGGGATACTGGAAGAACCTGCTCCTGAACGTTCTCCAGGGTGGACCATCGGTGATCAGCATGTGGTGGCGCGTACGCAATAGCCGGGCTTTGGAAGACTTGCGGCGCACGGGACTGCGGGAAGAAGCAGCGCAGCACGGCTACGTCGACATCCAGAGCCACCTTGAGTCCGTGTTGCTGGCCCATCGCCCGCGACCTGTTCCGGCTAATTTGGGCCTGGTGCGGGTGACCGAGGAGTCGCCGAGCGAACGCCCGGATTTTGGATGGGCTCGGGTTGTCGAAGGGCGCTTTGCCGAGAGGACGACGAAGGGCGACCATTTCTCCATCCTCGAAGAGCCCCGACTCGACGGCCTGGTTGACACGATCAGTCAGTTGGTCGCGGAGTTGTCGGCGGGTCGCTGACGACACTTCCGGCCCACCTCCGGTGCCTCGTACGGGCGCCGCTCAACTGGTGCACTGAAGCGGAAGCGCGTTGAGTGTCGGGAAGCAGACAACTCGATGTGAACGGACAGGCCTGGTGCATACGACGTTCAACGTATTTCTGCGAAGGGGCACTACCACGGAGAAAGCGTTCGGTGCCGGGCAAAGAATTGATTGTTCGATTAGTTCTTGTTCTATTATCAGCGGACTTGAGACGGAGGACGTTGTGACGAGCCAGGTTTATGTTGCTGAGGGTGTCTTCGTGGAGCGCTCCGACGGGCCCCATCTTTTCGGGAGTCGCTGCAATGACTGCGGGACCCACGCGTTCCCGCCCCAATCGGGCTGCCAGCGTTGTGCGGGTACCAACACGGAGAAGGTGGAACTCGGAAACCGTGGAACGCTGTGGACCTTCACCGTCCAGGGTTTTCCACCAAAGGCGCCGCCCTTCAAGGGCAATGCCGACCCGGCCTCGTTCGTGCCGTTCGGCGTTGGCTACGTCGAAATTCCCGGCGAGGTGAAGGTGGAAACGCGTCTCACGGAATCCGACCCGGCGAAGTTGATCATCGGAATGCAGATGGAGATGGTCCTGGTACCGCTTTCCGTCGACGCTGATGGCAACGAGGTCGTTACCTTTGCCTTCAAACCGGTTTCCTGACCGGAACCCCCGATCATCAACAGTCGAATCGCCCAGCTACCGATCTACCAAAAAAGGACTACCCCATGACTGAAGTTGCCATTGTCGGAATTGGTATGCATGAGTTCGGCCGAACCGACGGTGTCTCGGGGATGGACCAGGGCGTCGTTGCCGTGCGCCGCGCCCTCGCCGATGCCGGCGCGAAGTGGGAAGACATGCAGTTCGCGTTCGGCGGGAGCCAGTCGGCCGGGGCGGCCGACACGATGGTGTCGAAGCTCGGTCTCACCGGCGTGCAGTTCATCAACGTCGCCAACGGATGTGCCACCGGTGGGTCCGCACTGTTCAGCGCCTACAGCGCGATCCGCTCGGGCATGAGTGATCTTGGGATCGCGATCGGATTCGACAAACACGAACGGGGTGCCTTCCGGGTCGACACGAAGTCGATGGGCACCGGCGACTGGTACGGCGCGTCGGGCCTTGCGCTCACCACGCAGTTCTTCGGTATGAAGATCAACCGTTACATGCACCAGTACGGCATCACCCAACCCACCCTGGGCAAAGTGGCCGCGAAAGCATTTCGCAACGGCTCGATCAACCCAATGGCCTGGCGTCGCAAGCCGCTGTCCGAGGAAGAGATTCTCGAGTCTCCGATGCTTTCGTACCCTCTCACCCAGTACATGTTCTGCAACCCGGGTGAAGGAGGCGTGGCGCTCATCCTCTGCAACGCCGACCAGGCCCACAAGTACACCGATCGCCCGGTGTTTCTGAAGGCCGCCGTCGTCCGTTCGCGCCGCTTCGGAAGCTTTGAGGTGCTGGCTCCGCACATTGCGCTGGAGCACAACGCCGGGCCAACCGTCGACGCGTCGAAGGCCGCGTTCGAAATGGCCGGAATGGGTCCGGCTGATATCGACCTGGCGCAACTGCAGGACACCGAGGCGGGGGCTGAGATCATGCACATGGCCGAGAACGGGTTCTGCGAGGACGGAGAGCAGGAACAGATGATCGCGAACGGCGAAACGGAGATCGGTGGCCGTCTCCCGGTCAACACCGACGGAGGCTGTCTGGCCAACGGCGAACCCGTTGGGGCCTCGGGTCTGCGACAGGTCTATGAGAATGTGCTGCAACTTCGCGGTGACGCTGGGGAGCGTCAGGTGCCCAACGAGCCGAAGACCGCGTACACGCACGTCTACGGGGCCCCGGGCATCTCCGGTGTCACGATCCTGGCCCGCTAAGCGCGCCCGGCGAATTCCGAAAAGGCTTCACCCATGGTCGATTTTCGTCGCACCTACCACCTCGGTGTCAGGGTCCCCGACATTCATGCGGCCATGGCGGAAATGGGCTCGTCACTCGGACTGACCTGGTGCTCGGTGCAGGAAAGCGATCAGTCGATTTGGACCCCTGACGCCGGAACAACCACGGTTCCGCTCAAGTTCACGTACTCGGCCGAAGGTCCGCAGCATCTCGAGTTGTTGCAGGGCGCGCCGGGCTCGGTCTGGGACGGAACCGGTGTCACCGGGGCCCATCACGTCGGGGTATGGGTCGACGACGTTGCAGCAGAAACCAATGCGTTGGTGGATTTGGGATGGAAGGTGGTCGCCGCCCAACGTGAGCCGACAAAGGGTTACGGTGTCTTCACGTACGTGGTCCCGCCGACCGGCCTTATTGTTGAGTTGGTCTGGTCCGCCATCGAGCCGATGTTCGAGCGGTGGTGGGCGGGCGGGCCGCTCGCCTGAGGCACCGTTGGGGCTTCGAGTCGCCGCCCGTGACTGCTCGAAGAGTTGTTGTCGAGTTTGTTGACCCTTTAAGGAGACGAGTGCACGATCTTGAAGCGATGCCCAAACGGCTCGAAGCATTTCTTGCTTCGGTCGACGGCCAAAGAACAGCGACGGTCAGTCGCTACGCGTTGATGACCGGCGGATACAGCCGGGTCATGGCCCGGGCTGATGTGCAATGGAGCGACGGAGTGGCCGAAACGCTGGTGCTTCGCGGTGACCCGCCACCCGACAAGGCGATGTTGATCACCGACCGTGACACCGAATGGGCCGTGCTTCAGAGCCTTTCGTCGGTCGCCTCGGTTCCCATGCCTGCCGCTCGGTACTACGACTCGACCGGGGAGCATCTCACGACGAAGGCCATCGTGCTCGACTTCTGCGCCGGACCGTCGATGCAGTCCAAGCTCAACGAGCTGGTCGCGTCGGGAGTCCCGGTCGATGATCCGCAGATGATTGCCCATCGCGATGCCTTCATCGATACGCTTGCCGCCGTGCCCGCAGTCGATGTTGGATTGCTGCCTATGGCCCTCGCCCGGCCATCGAGCTGGGAAGCGTATATGTCGACGGTCAATCAGTCGTGGCCCGAGGCCGAGAAGGCCATGGTCGAATCGAGTCCGATCATGCGGTATCTGGGCGCGTGGCTTGACGCCCACCGGCCGCCCCCCATGCCACTGGTCCTGCAACACGGTGACCTGCAGCCGGCGAACATCCTGCTCGATCCGACCGACGGTTCCCATCGGCTCATCGACTGGGAGTACGCACACATCGGTGACCCGCGCGAAGATCTTGGCTGGTACGTGGCCTACTCGGCGGTAGCGCCGCCGAGCCTTTACGGGTTTGAGCCCGAAGCATTTCTGGCCCGGTACCGCGAGAAGACGGGCGCCGGCGAACTGTATGTGAACCAGGCGACCGTCGGCTACTTCTCGGTGGTCTCCGCCGTTAAGGTATTCAGCCAGATCGTTCAGGCGGCGGATTCGATGGGACAGGGAAAGACCAACGGCATCATGACCACGTACAACATCAATGCGGCGATCAACGGGCACATGAACTTCATGGCGGCCTGCGCGGGATTGGCGGAGCCGATCGATGCGTTGCGCGCCATGCACGAACAACTCACGGGGGCCGCCAGCTCGCAGGGGGGTGCCGCATGATCTCCTATCCCACAACCGAACAAATCATTCTTGACTGTCGCCGTGAGCTACTTGAGGTGATCGGAGTGGAAGTAACCTCCGATGCCGCAAAAGTAAGTGTGCAGATGGTTGAGAATGTCCTTCGAAATGTGGCTATGCGAGCGGCTCATGAGATCGCGTGGATGCGTGAGGAAACGGCCTCCATGGAGATGTTTGCGAACGACGTGTTGGCGGCGATACCGGGCGCGACCGGAGTTGCTGGAGCATTCGCAGCCCTGGGCGACGGCCCGAGGGACAGCCTCTTCCTCGACGATGTCACCAAGGTGTACAGACTCGCTGGCGAAGCGATGTCCTGCGCCCTCGAAGCGGCCCTGGCCACCGGCCACACGGAATTTAGCTCGCGTGCGGCGAATTTGTTGACGGAACGGAACGTGAGGGAGCAGCAGATCATGGGTGAGTGGGGCTTTGTCGGCCGTGGTTAGACGTGTGGGAGCAGAGGTCGATCTCACCCGGTGCCTCGATGTCGACCTGTTCGATCCGGCCCGGGCAAAGACGCTCGCTCGTGACACCGGTTGCACTACCTGCGGGAAGCGCTGACTCCGTGGCTACGATCCTCGCCCACATCACCGTTCGCGAAGGCACGGAGGCTCGGTTTGAGGCTATCGCCAAGGAGCTTTTCGTAAGCACGCATTCCACCGAGATCGGAGTGCGCGCTTACGACTACTGGCGGAGTGCCGAGCCGCGTGCCTATTACAGTCTGCTTTCGTTCGACAATTTTCCGGCCTTCATCGCGCATCAGACAAGCGGTCACCATGAGACCGCCAGCCCGGTGCTCGGAGCGATCATCGAAGCCATACACCTCGAATGGGTCGATCCGATCGCCGGAGCGTCGCGCTTTGTGCCCACGGAGGCCACGCCGCTCCCCGACGACGCCGACGACTTGAGCATCCGATACGCGAAACGCTTCGCCGCCCAGATCGCAGACTGGTGGCTGGCGCTGCGCTGACGAGTTGGACCAACTCAGTCTTCGAACCTTTGCCAGGTCGACAGGTCGCGTCCGAGTTTGGCGAAGCGCTTCATTATCCACACGGGAACCTCGGTGGCCCGCCCCGCCCGGATGGCTTGAACCTGCTCGCCTTCCTCGTCCCATACGTGGCAGGTGTTGAGGTTGAAGCGCATGGCGGAGAGCCGCTGGTGCGGTGTCAGTTTGCGCATCTGCCGCATGGGATCTGACTCTTTTCCGGATCCGGTCGAACCCGTCGTCGGTTCAGTGGGTGATGTACGTGCCGCCGGGCTTTTCATCACGCACGATTCCCCGCAACAGAAGGGTGTCGGCATCTTTGCGGTACGCCTTCACATCGTATGTTCGCGTATGAAGGACTTCGAGATCGGGTTCGGGATGCAGCGGCACGACCGTTGACCTTAGTGAGGCGTCAGCCGCAACCCGGACTCCCTGACGTTGTTGTGGCGCGAGTCACAGGGCTTCTTGGTCCCCGTCGCCGCGGGGTGTGTCGCTACCAGCTGACCGGAAGCGTCTTGCGGCCCCAGAGGAACGGAGCCTCAATCCGTTCGGTGGCTCCGGCGAGCCGCATGGTGGGGAAGTTTCGCACAAGGGTCTCGATGGCGATCCGAGCGGTGAGTCGGGCCAAACCGGCTCCGAGGCAGTAGTGGATACCCCAGCTGAACGAGAGGTGCCGTTTTGTGTCCTGCAACGGGCGGTCCAGGAGGAACTCATCGGGGTTCGAGAACAGCGACGCGTCCCGGTTCGGTGAGGCATAGAGCACCATGACTTTGGAATCTTCCGGAATGCGGATGGTGTTGACCGTGACCGCCACGTTGTTGGTCCGGCACAGACCGAGGACCGGAGGATCGAAGCGGAGGCTCTCTTCGACGGCGCTCTCAATGAGCGAGGGGTCGGCAACGACGCGTTCCCAACGGGATGGTTCTTCGAGGAGCCTCCACATCAGGTTCGTGATCAACGATGTCGTGGTCTCGTGGCCGGCCACCAGGAACTGGCTTACGGTGTTACAAGCCTCTTTGAGGTCCATAGGCGCTCCGTCTGCGCTGTAGGAGGCCGTAGCAACGTAGGAAAGAAACCCGTCGGGGAGTTCTTTGCCCGCCGCCTTGAGTTCGCGTCGGTGAGTGATCTCCCGTCTTGCGAACGCGTTGATTCCGCGGTGCCCTTCGGCCCCGCGCTCCGGGTACGTCATGCCCGCCACCATCTCGTCGGCCCAGTTGCTGAACTTCTCGCGGTCGTCGATATGGACCCCGAGTAGCGCGCAGAAGCTTGCGACTGGAAGGGCAAGGGCAAAGTCGCCGTGAAGTTCGCAGGTGTTGCCGTCGTGGGCCAGATTGTCGGCGATCTCTTCGGCAAGGTCGCGGATCTGGGGGGCGGTCCGTTGAACTGCACTCGGAAGGAAGGGGTCTCGCAGAAACTGGCGACGGTGCGTGTGTTCGGGTGGATCATCCCGTTGAACGTCGCCGACACTCGTTGACTTCGTGATGCCGGGACCTTGCCGGTTCGACCAGGTTGCGGTATCTGTAAGTACACCTACTATATCGTCATAGCTCGAAAGCGTGTACAGCGGGTTGTCAAGCCCATCGTGGCGGTGGACCGGGCACCGGGCCCGAAGGTCCGCGTACGCGGAATGGGGGTCGGCCAACACGGTTGGGTCGATGGGGGAGTAGTTCGGGGGAATGGTGGTCTCGGTCATGGCATTACGGATGTGCTGACGACATTGCCGGACTAGCAATTGTGGATCCGACCGACGTCTCGGGGACGCCGACCCGTTCACGCATTCGTTCAATCTGAACGCAAACGGTTGTCCCGACTTCGGAGTCGCCGGGGAGGACTTCGTTCAGCGAGAGAGCCGAGATGGCGGCGATGTGAGCGGGAAAGCCCGGTGTGTTGGTGGTCACGTCGAGAATGTAGCCAATCCGTGAAGAATTTGCTTGTGGGCTACCTCGGGTTTGGGTGGCCATCGCGTGGGTTCACGGGGGCTTCGAGAGCGGGGCGGCCTGCTCATCACCAGCACGGAAAATCACCAAGCGATTAATTTCCTGGTTCGTGGCCGCGTACGATGTTGAGGATGCACTACCGGCTTACGAAAATGGACGAATGGCCGCGGCACCAGGCGGGAGGGACCTTTGATGTCGTGGTCGACGGGTCACCGCATTGGAGCGACGGCTTCTACTTCACCATGGGTGATGACGCCGGTGAGGTCGCGTTCTTCATGGGCTTTCGTCTCCATTCCAACACCGATGTGCTCGACGCGTTCACGTGTATCTCGTCGGCTGGCAAACAGCACAACATGCGATGGTCCCGTCGCCTCCGGCCGGCGATCGACGATCTCGTCTGCGGCCCGTTCCGGGTCGACATCATCGAAGGGTTGCGAACGCTGCACGTCTCAGCCGCCGAGAACGAGTACGGGATCTCCTTCGACCTCCGGTGGGACGGCTTTGCGCCACCGTATAACGAAGAGCGCGTGCAGACGATCATCAATGGCCGGCTCCACAGCGATCGTTCGAACTACGATCAATGTTCGCTGGTGACCGGCTGGATTGCATTCGACGGGCGACGCGTCGCCGTAGATGGTTGGACGGGTGTACGAGATCATTCGTGGGGTCTGGGCAACAACACGGGTGGACCGAGGTCGGTGGTGGTTGCCCCCCCGCCTCGGAGCGAAACGCCCGCCCAGCCCGGCCATCGGCAGTGGTGTGTGTTCCGGATGCGTGACCGGGTCGTGTTCTGGCAGTTCCATCACAGCGCCGCGGGTGTGTATACGAAGTTCGAAAGCCAGTGCATGTTTCCATATGGCGATGAATCACTGGCGTTCGCCTATACCTCGGTGTCACACGAGGCCCGGTGGGTCGAGGTCGACGCTCACCCGGTGCGAAGACTCGCGGACGCGGCCGTGTCACTGGGGCGACCCGATGGTGGTGTCGAGCGTTATCTCGTTGAAACACTCTCCAACCCTGTGTACCTGCAGGGTGGCGGCTACTTCGGTGGGTACGATGACGGACTCGGTCGGGGCGTCTACCGGGGGGATCTGATCAGCGAGGGCGAGGTCTGGGATGTCTCGCATCCGGTGAACGTGGTGGAGCCGAAAGGCTGGAAACTGAACCCGTACTCGTACGCCGAGACATGGGGTCGGTGCACGAACCTTGACGACCCGACTGATAGCGGCACCGGGCATCTCGAGTCTGTCGTTCTGGGACCGTACCCGGGCTTCCCCGGCTCGCGCTAGGCCATTGGTATGCGCGCTCTGGTTCTTGGCGGCTCGGTGTTTGTCGGGAAACGACTCGTCCGGGCGCTACTGCGAGGGGGCCACGATGTCGCCGTGCTGAACCGGGGGCAGACGCCGACCACGTTGCCTTCTGGAGTGGCTCTGCTGAAGGCGGACCGCACCGACCGTGTATCGATGGCGGCCGCGTTGGCCGGAACATCGTGGGATGCCGTTTTCGACGTGTCGGGTTTCGTGATGGCCGCGGGCGGATCCGACATCGCATCGCTTCTCGAGTTGCTCGACGGCAACATCGGTCACTATGTGTACGTATCATCGATCATGGCCTATGATCAATCGTTCGTCGGCGTCTTTCCCTGGGTTGAGGAACAGCCGACTGACCCGATGGGCGCTGGTTCCTATGGGGGCTTCAAAGCGATGGCCGAAGCCGAGATGCTGCGTCGCCACTCGGCCACCGGCTTTCCTGTCACGATTGTGCGCCCGGCGGCCATCTACGGTCCCGACAACAACATTTACGACATGGAAACCCCGATGTTCCTCCGGTTGCTTCGCGGCCTGCCGGTTCTCGTACCGCACGGAGGTCTTGTGGCCGGGTCCTATGGCCATGTCGATGACCTATGCGCGCTTATGATATTGCTACCGTCGTGCTCCGTTGCCGCCGGCCAGGTACTGAACGCCACTACCGATGGAGTCACGGTGTCACGGTACGTGGAGGCCCTGTCCACGGTTGTCGGCCGCGAACCAAACGTCGTGTACGTTCCCGACTCGGCCCTTCCCGACATCCGTACTCCGGTGTTCGGCCATCTTTTCGGCTCGCGACACCATGCCGTACTCTCGACGGCGAAGACCGCACGTCTCACCGGATTTGTGCCCCGTTACAACCTGCTCGACGGACACCGACAAACGTTCGAATGGTTCACTGACCAGGGTTGGGCGGCGCTTCGTGCTCCGTTGGTCGACCCGGTGTGGCGAGCGAGTTGGGATTTCGCCGCTGAAGGGGCCATGGCCGCCCGGCTGGCACAGTCAGGGGCGGCATGATGTCGAACGACGGCGCCGACCCGGGTTCGACGCGTCCATTGGATGAGGCGCTGTGGCGATCGGTTGAGCGGTCGCTCACCGACGTCGTGCTCCCCGCCGTCGACGACGCGTTCGCACGATCCACTGTGCTCCAGTTGATAAGCCTGGCCCGGTACGGAGCGACCCGCGGTATCGACCCGACAGGCTCCCGCGTTTCTGAGATCCGAGCACTCTTGCGCGGGTACGGTGTCGTGTTGAACGGGGCCGACGCCGCCGCGGTGTATGCAGCGGCATCGGCGTTTCTCACCGGTCCGACCGACGACAACGCCGTGGTGGCCAGACGTTTGCGTGTGCGTAGTCTGCTACTCGACCATCTCGCCGACGATCTCGCCGCGAACAGTGTGCTTATGAAAGGATTTCACGGGAGGTTGCCCGATGCGTGAGCGTCTCGGTCGATTCCTGAGCGAAGTCTCGGGCACGGCGGTAACGGTGACGCGGATGGAGCGCATCACAGGCGGACACTCGCGGGCCATGTGCCGGGTCGAGTGTTCACGTGTGGGTCGCGACCCGATCGGGCCGTTCGTGGTGCGGATGGAACAGGGGGGCGTGTTCGGCACGTCGAGTGGCGAAGAGTTTGGCGTTATGCGGGCGCTGGCCGGGGCCGGTGTACCGGTGGCCAACGTTCGGTGGATGGAATCCACGGGGGAGGTGCTCGGATTCCCGTTCTTTGTGATGGACTTCCTGAGTGGCGCCGAAGCCGGAAGCGAGCGGTCTATGAATCGTGAAAGCGCAGTCGACTTCATACGTGCGCTTAGAAAGATGCACGCGGTCGACGCGGTTGCGGCCGGAGTTCCGTTCGTTCTGCAGCCGGGCACGCCGAACGAGGCGACGCACCTGCAGATCGACCGTTGGGCCGACACGTACCGGCGCGCGTCGCCGGTTCTGATACCGCTCCTCGAAGAATCCGCAATGTGGCTTCACGCGAATGCGCCCGAGCTTTCTCAGGTGGCGGTCGTCCACGGTGATGCGGGCCCGGGCAATGTCGTGGTGGCCGATGGCCGGGTCGTCGCCCTTACCGACTTCGAGTTCACCCACCTGGGTGACCCCGCCGAAGACTGGTCGTTCTGCGTGGCGATGCGAGGGTCGCGCAGCATGTCGCGTGATGCCTGGCTGAGCGTGCTGGCCGAGAACGGTGTGGTGCTTACCGACTGGCAGTGGACGTATTGGGAAGCATTCAACCTGTTCAAGGGGGCTTGCGCGAATCGAACGTGCCTGACGCTGTTCCAGTCGGGGGTGAATCCGGCGCCGAACATGGCGATCATCGGCACTACGTTGCATCAGGTCTTCCTCCAGCGGTTGGTCGGCCTGATTGAGCTACATCCGGGCGGAAGCGGAGAACGAACAGCCGCAGCATCGGACCAATCCAACTCAGCCAAGGAGCATTCATGAGTTCTGATCCCCGCGTCGACACGGTCGAGTCGCTCTTCAAAGCGTGGAGTAGCGGCAACGTCGATGCTCCCGAACGCTTCTTCCACCCCGACGCCGTGCTCTACGACATCGTCGGCGGCTCCCACACTGGATGGCCGGCGATTCGGACCTTCTTCGATCGCGGCTTGAAACAATGGCCCGATCTCGTTCTGCTTCCTGATGGCTACTGGACGAACGCCGAGGGTGTTGCCGTGCGCTGGGTCATGAGTGCGACGGTTCCCGACGCGTCGATCTTCGGAGCACAGGCCGTCGGCCGGAAGTGGACCTCCGAAGGGATGAGCTACATCGACTTCGAACACGGCCGCATCCGCCGGGAGGTCGACTACCACGATTCCGCCGCAGCGAGCCGCTCGCTCGGTATCACCATGAAGCGCAACAGAACGGAAGGCTGACCACATGAGTACTTCACTTCGAGACGATATTTCCACCCTTGTCCACCGTTACGCCGATGCTGTGGTGCAACGCGACGTTGCCCAGTGGGGCAGCACCTGGGCGGAGGATGCATCCTGGAAACTGACGAAGGACCGCCACGTCAACGGTCGCACCGACATTGTCGCGCTCTGGCTCAAGGCAATGGGGGGCTTTTCTGCAGTGGTGCAGAATGTTCTCAACGGTGAAGTGACCCTTGATTCTGTCGACCCGGCCAAGGCCACCGGTCGCTGGTACATCATGGAGCATTTCAGCCCGAAGCTGGGCGGTCCCGGCATGCTCCTGGCCTACTACGACGATACGTATGTACACATAGGGGGTGAGTGGCTGTTCGCCTCACGCATGCTGGTTGCACAGTACCAAGGACCCACCGACCTCTCCGCGCCGTTCCTCAACGCGGTCGTTCAGTAGCTTCAAACCGGCGATGTTCCACGTCCCTTCTACCCGGAGTGCCCGCAATGCCAGAATTTGCCCGCAAACTTGCCGCTGAACGACCCGATGAGATCGCCCTGCGTGATCCAGACTCGGTCATGCTGTGGGCCGACGTCGACGACGCGTTGAATCGTGTGGCCAACGGGCTCCGGGCCTGCGACCTGGGTCCGAAGTTCCGGGTCTCGGTATATGCCGAGAACGCGGCGGAAACCGCGCTTGCCCACCTCGGCGGCCTGATCGGTGGAGCATCGACGGTGCCGGTCAACTTCCACCTCACGGCCGAGGAGACGGCATACATCCTCGAGGACTCCGAGACGTCGGTGCTGTTCGTCGGTCCCGAGACTGCCGCTCGCGGTGTGATGGCCGCGGCCTTGGCCGGGGTGAAGACGGTCATCGGTTGGAAGTGCGCCGGTGTCGAAGGCGTGCAGGACTGGAGCGAGTGGCTGGCAGGTTGTCCGGCCCACGAGGCACCGCTCGATGCGCCGCCCCGACCCAACCTGTTGTACACGTCGGGTACAACCGGTCGCCCGAAGGGCACCGATCTTCCGCCGACGATGTTTGCCGGCGGTGCCACGATCGCGCGGCACCTCGAAGGACTCAAGGCCAACCCGTTCGCCCGCTATGGAACGCATCTCGTCGTCGGCCCGATGTATCACACCGGTCCGCTGAGTGGAATGCGGCTGCTCGTCGCCGGAATTCCGTCGGTGGTTCTGGCCAAGTTCGACGCCGAAGGAACCCTGGCCGCGATTGACCGGTACAAAACCGAGAGCGCCGTGATGGTGCCCACCCATTTCGTGCGCCTGCTCGCGCTTCCCGAGGAAGTCAGAGCCCGTTACGACATGTCGTCGATGAAGTCCGTCGCGCACACGGGAGCAAAGTGCCCGGTCGATGTGAAGCGCGCCATGATCGAGTGGTGGGGTCCGGTCTTCACCGATGCGTACGGGGCCAGCGAAGTGGGGACGACATGTTCGATCACGAGTGGGGAGTGGCTGGAGCATCCCGGCTCGGTCGGTCGATGCCTCCCGCCGTTCAGCGCCCGAATTTACGACGACGACGGTAACCTGCTCGGGCCGAATGCCGAAGGTCGACTGTTCTTCGTCGACTCCACCGGTCGCGGGATCATCTATCCCAACGACGCCGAGAAGACCAGGGCTGCGCACATCGAACCCGGTGTCTTCACGCTCGGTGAAATTGGCTATGTCGACGCCGACGGCTATGTGTTCATCACCGATCGCTTCAGCGACATGGTCGTGTCAGGTGGTACGAACATCTACCCGGCCGAGGCCGAGCAGGTACTTGCCAAACATCCGGCCGTGCTGGATGTGGCCTGCATCGGCATTCCGCATCCCGAGATGGGCGAGGAGTTGAAGGCTCTGGTGATTCTCAACGATCCGAACAACGCGCCCACGCCAGCCCAACTGATTGCGTACTGCCGCGAGAACCTGTCGACCTACAAGTGCCCGAAAACGCTCGACTATGTAACCGATCTCGGCCGCAACACGATGGGCAAAATCAACAAGCGGACCCTTCGGGCTCCCTACTGGGCCGGACAGAACTGACCGGTGGCCGAGTGGGTGCGACTTCTCAGTCTCGGTCTACGAAGTCGCACCCGATCCGGGAAGGGAGTCAGTCTCTGGGCGGCATCTGGCTGGTGTAGCTGGCGAGATCGAAGTAGTCGCGCCACAGGGTGATCTTGCCGTTGTGGACCTCCCATACGCCGGTGACGGGAAGTTCGACCCACCCGTGCGGCATGTGGAAGCGGTCGGTACGTTCGTTGAACACGACCGGACCAGCCGATGCCGTCCGGTGAACGGGCCAGGACACTTCCGTGCAGGGCCCGATGAACGAGCCGAGAACGGCACGGATTGTCTCGTGGCCGAAGAACGGTTTCATCGGAACGTTGTGGTACTCGCAGTCGGCGTCGAGGTACGACATCGCAGTATCGATGTCCCGTGCTTCAACGGCGGCAATGAACGCGTTGACCACGGAATCGGGGGAATCGGGGGAATCGGTGGGTTTCTCAGACATGTGTCCATTTCACCAGAAGCGGCCCGATCCGTCCTCATCCGGGCCGGGGCGCCCCCCATCGACACAGAGCATCGACACAGAGCATTGACAGACGCGCCCATCCACGCTGAGGATTCGGTAGTGTCGGCCAATGAACGAGATCGTCACGCTTACCGCCACCGAGATCAGCAGGCGGGTCCGGGCCGGTGAGTTGTCGGCGGCGGAAGTGGTCGACGCCCACTTGGAGCGCATCGCGGATGTGAACCCGGTCGTCAACGCCGTCGTCGACGTGTTCAACCTGTCAGCTCGCGCCACCGCAACCGAAGCCGATCGCCGTCGGGCGATCGGTGCCGAACTCGGACCGCTTCACGGAGTGCCTGTCACCGTCAAGATGAACATCGACGTCGA
Source organism: Acidimicrobiia bacterium (assembly GCA_031383405.1). Classification (GTDB taxonomy): domain Bacteria; phylum Actinomycetota; class Acidimicrobiia; order Acidimicrobiales; family JANYDT01; genus JANMZO01. The sequence continues at coordinate 22,572 of JANMZO010000417.1, forward strand.
GGGGAGCCGACGACTTGGGGGGTGCCTGCGCTGGCCGGTCAGATCGCGACGTTGGATGCCCCGATGGTGGAGCGGATCCGCGCGGCCGGCGGAATCATCATCGGCCGGACGAACCTGCCCGACCTTGCCCTACGTGTACATACTGATTCGTCGATGTACGGCCTCACCAAGAATCCGTGGAACCCCCACCGAACCTGCGGTGGGTCAAGTGGCGGGGAAGCGGTGGCGTTAGCAACGGGCATGAGTGCGCTGGGGCTCGGAAATGACATCGGCGGTTCGTTGCGCAACCCGACGACGTGTTGTGGCACGGCATCGATCAAGCCGTCGCGTCACCGGGTTCCAGATGCTGCGACGACCATCCCGGGGGTGGGTTCGTACGGCCTTGATTCATTGAACGTTCAGGGTCCGATGGCGAGAACGATCGCCGACGTGCGCCTCGGGCTGAGCGTCGTCGCCGGCACGCACCCTCGCGACCCCGGTACCGTCCCGGCCTCGGCCGGGTTCGGTATGCCCGACCGGCCGTTGCGGGTAGCTCTTCTTCCTGATCCCCCGGGAGGTGGAACCGACGACGAGGTGAGCGCCGCGGTACGGGCGTCGGGTCGGATTCTGGAGAACCACGGGCATCGTGTCGAAGAGGTCGTGCCACCGCGTTACGAAGACGCTCTGGCGGTTTGGGGTGGGGTGCTGACGGGGAGCTATGCCCCGAACTTCGACATGCTGTGGGGGGTTCTGGGCGACGATGCCAGGACGTTCCTGGCGGGCACCTACGAGGCGTCGAAACGGTTCGACCTGGCGACGTTCTGCGCGCTTATTGAACAGCAACGGGCGATCGCTGACGCCTGGGCGGGGTTTTTCGAACGCTACGACGTCATCGTGTCACCGGTGTGGGCCCGGCTGCCTTTCACCGTGGGCACCGACCTGACCGACATTCCGTGGGTCGGCGAAACGTTTCGACCGGTTCAACCGGCCAACCTTCTCGGCCTTCCGGCTGCGGTCACCTCGGTGGGTAGGGCGGTCACACCCGACGGTGAGATCCCGATCGGCGTGCAGGTGATCGGCCCGTGGCTGGCTGACGAACGCTGCCTCGCCACCGCCGAGATCCTCGAGTCTGAGATGGCGCTGTCCACACCTATCGATCCCCGCAGCGCCTGAGACGCGAGCAACGGAGCTCACATCTTTTTGAGTTGCGGGAATAGGCGGGGAACTCGCTAGAGGTCCGTCGCTGAAATGCCGGGATGGTGCGGCGAGCCATTCGGCGTCGAGGGCCGTCACAACACCCGGTCCTCATGTTGGCGACGGACCCCTACAGGGCCACCTTGGGTGTCACCGTCTTGACCCCGCCGGGCTCGCGGCTCCAAAGCGTGTCGAAGTCGCGGGCGATTTCGAGCACGTGGAAGGCGCGGCCGATCCCAACACAAAAGCCGATCGTGATCGTAAGTTCAAGTACTTCTGCGTCGGTGAAGTTCTCGCGGAGGCGGCGCCACAGGTCGTCGCCGACCGCCGTGTGATCGATCGCGAACTGCTCGGCGAACTCGATGCAGAGTTTCTCGCGGATCGTGAACCCGTTGTTTGTGGCATAGGTGTGAACTGCGTTGTACAGCTCGTCATTGAGTCCCTGCTGCATCGCCGATGCAGCGCGAGTATTCAGTCAAACGACGCATTGATTGAGCTGGGCGATCCGCATCCGCGCCACTTCGCGCTCGCGGATCGGAAGGCTCGAGGTCTCGTACACGGCCTTACCGAGTGCCGCTACGCCGGCGCCCATGTGGGGGGCGAGCATCCAGAGCCGGGATGCTTCGAGCGCCTCACCGTCGGGAATGTCGAGTCGAGCCATGCGAATCTCCTTAATCAACCGGCACCGGTTGAGCCGTCAAGCATGAAATCTATCGCGCGGTTAGTTTTCCTTGCCATGACAGCGAAAACGGGTGTGACCGGCATGACCGGCAGCGACGATACCCAACCGACCGTACCCGACACGTGGATTACCGATACGGCCCTCAGCAGTCGTTTCCCGTACTACACGAGGGCGAACGCCGACGAGGTGGGTCCCGACCCGTTCAGTCCGCTCGGCTGGAGTCTTGGATGGGCCAAAGGTTGTATCCCCGGGGTGGCGGAGGGCTTCGCGAGTTTCGGTGCCGTACGCATGGATGAGTTCGCGCTCGACCCGCCCGAGGTGTTCGGCAACTGGGGTGGTTACTTTTACAACCAACTGTCGCTGCCGCGCGTCATGGGCTGTCGGATGCCCGGTGCGTCTCCAGAGGCGATCGACCAGGCCTACTTCGGTGACCAGCCGGGAGTGCCGCCCTACATCGCCCACCCCGAGGACGACGACGAAACGCAGGCGGCCATCCTCGGCGAGAAAATGGCCTGGGTGATGAGCACGAACAGCTACCCGCTCCAAGACGCGGCATCCACAATGTCGTTGGAGGCGGTAACGACCCGACCGAAACTCGCTGACCGGTCCAATGCCGAGTTGGTCGCCCGGGCCCGACTGATGGCGGGGTTGTTGAAGGAGGCGTGGCTACCGTACTGCGAGGTGTGCCTGTCGGCGTCACTCGGGCCCGGCGCGGTGCAGGCGATCTGCGGCGCGATAGGGCGATCCGGTGACGCAGTGAGGGTTCTTTCGGCGATCGGTGATGTCGAGTCGGCTGAAGCGTCGTTCGCCATGTGGGACATCAGCCGACTGATCCGGGGATCCGCCCCGCTCATGGCGGCGTTTGATGGAGATCCCGAAGGTGTACCGGCCCGCCTTGGGAGTGTCGCCGGTGCCGAAGGTGTCGCGTTCCGCAACGCGTGGGCGGAACTCCTCAGCCACCACGGCCACCGCGGTCCAAACGAGTGGGACATGCGTGCGCACTCGTGGACAACCAAGCCGGAATTGGCCCTGAGTATGTTGGAACGGCTCCGATTCCAAGACGATGCCCGCTCGCCCCACGAGGCTCGGATCGCAGCTGCAGTCGTGCGCGCGAAACTGACCGCTGAGCTGCTCGCCATAGTTGAGGCCGACGTGACCGCGTACCAGACCCTGGTGGCTGGTCTGGCCTCGGCGAAGCTGTTTTTCGGGCTGCGCGAAAAGGGAAAGAATGCATGCATACGGCTCATTCACGAAGCCAAGCTGGCCATGTTTGAACTCGGCAATCGTATGGTTGATGCGGGAGTTCTCAACGACACGCAAGATGTCTTCATGCTCCTCGACGCCGAGCTCGACGGCTTCCTCGCTAATCCGGCTCTGTTGCAGGGTGAGCTTCGCCTGCGGGCCGCTCAACTGGCTTGCATCGCCAAACTGGAGCCTCCCTATATCGTCAGCTACGACGACGGAGTCGCACCGATATCGACGTGGAAGATCCGTGGGGGCGGAGCCGATGCGGCCCCGGTCGAGGTTGGTACGGTTCTGCAGGGTGCCGGCGGAGCGCCGGGTACCGCAATTGGAGTGGCCCGGGTCGTGTTGGACCCGGGTGATGCTCGGGAGCTTCAACCCGACGACATCATGATCGCTCCGACCACCGACCCTTCGTGGACCCCACTGTTCCTGGCGGTAGCCGCGGTGGTCGTCAACGTCGGGGCGGTCGCTTCCCACGCAGCGATCGTGTGCAGGGAACTGGGTGTTCCCTGTGCTGTCTCGGTGGTCAGGGCGACCGATCGTATACCTGACGGAGCGACCATCTCCGTTGACGGCTCAAGCGGAACGGTGACGATCCTTTCGCTCCCCTGAGTTGAGGTACGTTTCGGCTAGCGTTTCGCAACTGTGAACCACGGTCGCGACTCCGACCCGGGGTCCGATGATTTGGAAACGCTGTCCGGCCAGGCCGCAAGCGGCGGGCCGGCTGCCGACGCTTCCGCGGCGGTGACCCGACGCACGTTTCGGCTCGATACCGGCCGGTCATTCTTCCAGGGAATATCCGAGAGTTACGGCCGGACGTTCTTTCTGCTCATCGCGCTGAAGGAATTCGACGCGCCGGCCAGTGCCAAATCGCTGATCGCCGGAGCCGGAGGATTCGGCATGCTCATGAGCCCTCTCCTGGTGTCAATCGTAATGAAGCGTCGATGGAGGATATCGACCGTCGCCTCGACCGTCGTAGCCGTTGGAGGGGCTGCGCTGATTCTGCCCCTGCTGGTCCATGACCTTCGTGTCTACGTTGCTTCGGCCATGGTGGCGCTGGCGGTGGCCGACCTGGTGACCGTCCTGCTCGCTCCGATCTATGCATCGAACTACCCGGTCACCCGACGGGGTCAACTGGTCGGCCGAAGCATCATGGTGAAGGTTGCATCCGCCGCGGTTGTCGGAGCGGTCGTCGGGGGTTTTCTCAAGCGCGACATCCGACGCTGGCCGCTGGTCGTTGCCCTGGGCCTCGCGGCCTGGTTGGCCCAGGCGTTCTTCCTCCGGCGGATACCTTCCGAACCGCTTCCTCTGTTGCCGACCGACCGGTCAGCGACCCGACGGCGGCTGCAGCTGTTGCAGTCGGACTCGATTCTTCGCAACACGCTGGCCTCCTGGATGTTCATCGGGATGGCCAACCTGATGACCATTCCGCTGCGGGTCGAGTATCTGGGCAACCCCAAATACGGAGTCAACGCCGATGCGGCCAAGATCGCTCTGCTCACGGTGACGGTTCCGGCGTTGGTACGCCTTGTCCTCACGCCGTGGTTCGGTTGGGTCTTCGACCGCATGAACTTCTTCGGCCTCCGGATCGCAGTCAACATCGCGTTCGGACTGAGCATCGGTCTGTTCTTCGCGAGTCGTTCCACGACCGGCCTTGTTGTCGCATCGGTCGCTTTTGGCATCGGTATTGCCGGCGGTGACGTTCTCTGGAGCCTGTGGGCCACGAAGTTCGCTCCGCGGGACCAGGTCGCCGACTACATGTCCCTGCATACATTCTCCACGGGGATGCGAGCGGTCTCGGCCCCGTTCATCGGCTTCTGGCTTGTGGGTTCCTTCCCGGCCAGAACCGTCGGAATCGTATGCATGCTTATGACATTGGTCGGTTCCGCCGTGATTGTTCCCGACATGATGCGTACCCTTCAGCGGCGCGTCAAGGCTGCGGACGGTGTACCGAGCTAGCTAGGCGGCGCGCCTTCGGAGGGCTGCCTTCGGAGAGCCGTCGTCGGAGATAGCGGAGGAACACCCAGTCGTCGTCGACGCCGTGGGAGGCCAACGCATAACGACGCGGCTCGAACTGCTTGTCGCCGATGGGCCGTTGAATGGTTCCGCCGACCGCCTGGGGCGAGATGGTGAGGCTCACCTCGTCGAAGAGGTCGGCGAAAAGGAAAGCACTGTTGATGCGCGGTCCGCCCTCGCACGAGACGTGGTCAACGCCACGACGCTTCATCTCACGAAGCGCCCCCAGGAGATCAAGGTCGGCCTCGCCTGCTGCGACAACGTCTACATGGGCAGGGGGTCGGGGGGCGCTCTCCGTGGTGACGAGGGTCGTGCGATCGTCCTGCCAAAGCTCGGAGTCCCAATCTTCCTTCGGATTGCGGGATGCCACGAAAATACGAACCCCTGGATGTTTGGAGGGCCGGTAGTTTTCGTGGCGGGCCGTGCTGGCCCCGACGATCACCGCGCCGTGCTCGCGTCGCATAAGGCCGAGAAGGGCACGGTCGGTGTCGTTCCCGAGGGGCCCGCTCGTGCCTCCTATATCGACGGCGCTGTCGATCGACACCACCATGATCGAGCTGACCCACGGTCGGTCGGCGAACACAGCACGCTCGATCCGGTAGCGGTCGAGAACTTCTTCGTTGAGCGGCATTCCTTCAGTTCTAGCGTAAGTGGGAGGCGTCGTCACCCCTGACCGTCGACTCGTGGCGCGCCACCCAAGCCGCCGACGAACTCGCCCGCAGCGAGAAGGCGTCCGAGCGCATGGGCGAAACGACACCCGGACATCGCGAACAAGCGCTCCGCTAGCGCTCGCGGGCCGACACGCCCGTGATCGTGTTGGAAATCTCACCGAGAAGCCGGAAGAAGGTCGAGAATCGCGGGTCGCTGCCGTACCCGGCGGCAGGCAGCAACTGGTTCTGCGCGAACGCAGCGCTGATGCCCG
>JANMZO010000430.1:0-2004 GCA_031383405.1 Acidimicrobiia bacterium
GTAGCCGGGGGACGGCCCGTGTTGCCGAGCCCGTCGGTGCCGTGCACGAAGTCGGCCGGTCGGGTGATCGGGCCGGGACCCACCGCTCGGCCAGCACCAACCGCGACCGGAATTTCCGAGCGCCCGGCCGCTTCGAGCACACGCAGTACGTTGGCCGTGGCCAGGTCGACATCAACGTTGCCCCAGACCGTCGTGATACCGACAACGTCGATGGCGGGATTGGTGACGGCCCACCAGAGTGCGACCGCGTCGTCGATACCGCCGTCTGAGTCGATGAGCACGCGCACGCCACGACAGTAGATGACGGCCGCAGACCCGTGGGTCAACCGGCGTTGTATCCGACGTGGTCTCGTCGGGTCATGGTGGTACGGCCACACGACTCGCCAGAAACGCACGGAACGGGGCAAGATATCGGGGCATTGGTTCACACGGTGGTGCAGACGAGAGGACATTCGCATGAAGCAACTGAGTGGGCTCGACGCCAGTTTCTTGTATATGGAGTCTCCGACGACGTTCGGGCACGTGAACGGCTTGGCCATCTACCAACGCCCGACGCCCGACTTCGATCCGTATCCGCTGGTGTACAAGAAGTTCGAGGCGATGATCGGTCGGGCCGAGCCGCTTCGTCGTCGGCTCGTCAATGTGCCCCTCGGTCTCGACCATCCGTACTGGATCGACGATCCCGACTTTGACCTCGACTTCCATGTGCGCCACATCGGTCTCGCGCCTCCTGGAGCGGCCGATCAGTTGGCCGAGCAGGTCGCCCGCATAGTTGGTCGTCCGATGGACCGCTCCCGGCCCCTGTGGGAGGTCTATGTGATGGAGGGCCTGGCCGACGGCCGCTGGGCCATGTTGACCAAATTCCATCACGCCACGATCGATGGCGCGGCGGGAGTGATCCTGTTGAACATGCTGACGGAGACCGATCCGGCCGGGAGCGCCGACCTGGAACCCATTCTGTGGGAGGGCGAATCCGTTCCGTCTGATATCGACCTCCTAAAAAGGGCGGTTCAGTCCCTGGCGGCGAATCCGGTCAAGGCTGCCCGGCTTCAACTCCGCCTGGTGCAGAACCTGGCCGAGTCGGCCGGCGTGACGAGCCTGAGTGGCGCATTCGCCCAGGCACGCAAGACGATCAAGAAGGTCGCCGCCCGGGGTGAACCGACCGCACCCGACAACGAAAGGCGTGTGAAACTGCCGCTGTCGCCGGCGCCGTCGACCCCCTGGAACAAGACGATCACCGCGCATCGGCGCTTTGCCATGCGTTCGACGTCGCTCGAAAACCTCAAGGTCCTGAAGAACGCAACCGGCGGGACACTGAACGACGTCGTGATGGCGATCTGTGCCGGAGCGCTGCGGGCATATCTGCTGGAGCACGACGCGCTCCCCGACAAGCCGCTGCGGGCAATGGTGCCCGTCTCGATCCGTACCGGCGACGAGTCGGATCCCTGGACGAACCGGGTGTCGGGAATCATCGCTGACCTTCCGACCGACTGTGATGATCCGCTCGAGCGGGTCGCGCGGTGCCGCATCGCCATGGCTGAGGCGAAGAGGCAGTTCGAGTTGGTCCCTGCCGATGCAATGACCGCAGGGGCCGAGTTGGCGTCACCGATCGTCGCCACCTCGGCGGCCCGCCTGGCGTCACGGCTTCGCATTGCCGATCGTGTCAATCTCCCGGCCAACGTCGTCATCTCGAATGTGCCGGGGCCCAGGCATCCCCTCTACTTCGCCGGTGCCCGCCTCGACAACTACATCCCCGTTTCGACCATCACCGACGGGATGGGCCTCAACATCACCGTTCACTCGTACCTCGACCATCTCGACTTCGGGCTGATTTCGAGCCGGGAGCTCATCCCCGATCTCTGGCACCTCGTAGACCTGCATGTCGACGAGATCGCCCGCCTGTTTGAAGCGACCGGCGCCGAGTGGGCCGAACCGCCACAGCAACCATCACTTCGGGTCGGGAGCAAATACGTCGCCCCGATCAAGGGTAAAGGGACGCGGCTT
>JANMZO010000454.1:0-2419 GCA_031383405.1 Acidimicrobiia bacterium
GCCCGCTCGTTCTTCTTAATTTTCAAAACAGCCACGGAAAACGGCATTCAGGACTCCTCACACAGCCACGGACCCCCAGTCCACCATACGCGGGCTATTTATGCGGGCATGCACTAGTGCAGTGAATCGCAGTTCGGGCGCGGGTGGCCGAACTGCATTTCCCCTAATGAGCGCCCTGTTTGTCGGGAGGGCGCACGCGTCCGGACTTCGAGAACATGCACTATTATTTTGACAGTTCGACTGTTCTGGTGTGCCGTTCGCCGGTCGGACCGACAACCACGATTTGCACGGCGTCATCGACCCCGCCTGATGCGGTCTCCGTCATCGTTACACCTCGTTCGGCCAGTGTCTCCGCGGCGATTTGCGATGTCCAGGTTGAGTAGGCCTCGGCAGCCGCGGTCGGCGCCGTGATCTCCAGTGCGATGCGATCGCTGACCTGAAGGCCCGACTCCTTGCGGAGTTCCTGGATCTGGCGGATGAGGTCGCGGGCCATGCCTTCGGCTTCGAGTTGAGGTGTCGTCGTTGTGTCGAGCACAACCACTCCGGCGTTGCCGGGAAGCGCAAGCGAACGTTCCGGATCCGCGGCGACCAGGCGGAGCGAGAACTCGCCCTCCTCCAGAGCGACGCCCGCCGCCGTGATGATGCCGTCGGCGGCTTTGGTCCAGTCACCCTTCTTCACTGCGCCGATCACCTGCTGCACCTGCTTACCGATACGCGGGCCGAGTACGGCCGGAACGACCTGCAACTCGAACTTCCCGGCGCTCGCGAGGTCGGTGGAGAGATGTACTTCCTTCACGTTGACCTCGTCGGCGATTATCTCGGCGAACGGGCGTAACTTCTCCGCATCGTGTGAGGCGACGGTGACTGACGCGAGCGGGAGTCGCACCCGCAGACCACGGGCCTTGCGGATGGCCGACGTGGTCGAGCAGACATCGCGCACCCCGTCCATACCAGTCACGACTGATTCATGGTGGGGAAAAGATTCCGCCTTCGGGAAATCGGTCAGGTGCACGCTTGCCTCGCCCGTCAGGCCCTGGTACACCGACTCCACCGTGAGTGGGAGCAGCGGGGCCGCGACCTGACAAACCGTGGTGAGCACGGTGTGGAGCACATCGAGGGCAATTTCGTCGCCATCCCAGAAACGCTCACGTGATCTGCGCACATACCAATTCGTCAGCGCGTCAAGGAAAACCCGGATCGAATTGCACGCAGCGAACAGGTCGTAGGCGTCCATCTGCGCCCGCACATCGGCGACAAGCACGTGGACCTTGCCGAGGATGTACTGATCCAGCGGATCGCCAGACTCCGTGCGGGTCCTGGCCTTGTAGTTCGACGCGTTCGCGTAGAGCGTGAAGAACGAGTACGTGTTCCAGATCGGCAGTAGCACCTGGCGGACCGAGTCGCGGATACCCTGTTCGGTCACGACCAGGTCGGTGCCGCGAAGGATCGACGATGACAGCAGGAACCAGCGCATAGCGTCGGAGCCGTGGTTGTCGAACACCTCGTAGACGTCCGGGTAGTTCTTCAGGCTCTTCGACATCTTGGCCCCGTCGCTACCAAGGACGATCCCGTGCGCGACGCAGGTGTCGAACGCAGGGCGATCGAACAGAGCCGTGGCCAAAACGTGCAAGGTGTAAAACCAGCCGCGTGTCTGCCCGATGTACTCGACGATGAAGTCGCCGGGATAGTGGTGCTCGAACCAGTCCTTGTTCTCGAATGGGTAATGGACCTGGGCGAAAGGCATCGACCCCGACTCGAACCAGCAGTCGAGCACTTCGACGACGCGTCGCATCATCGACTTCCCGGTCGGGTCGTCGGGGTTCGGTCGCACGAGATCGTCGACGGTTGGTCGGTGGAGATCGGTCGGGCGGACACCGAAGTCCCGCTCCATCTCATCGAGCGAGCCGTAAACGTCGGTGCGCGGGTAGGCGGGGTCGTCGGACTTCCACACCGGGATCGGCGAACCCCAGAAGCGGTTGCGGGAGATTCCCCAGTCGCGGGCATTGGCGATCCATTTGCCGAAGCTGCCTTCCTTCACATGCTCGGGCACCCAGGTGATCTGTTTGTTCAGCTCGACCATGCGGTCGCGGAACTTGGTGACCTCGACGAACCAGCTCGACAGAGCGCGGTAGATCAACGGCTCGTTGCAACGCCAGCAGTGCGGGTAGGAGTGGTCGTAGGAGTCGTGGCGCACGAGGCGGCCCATCGCCCGCAGGTCCTTGATGATATGGGGGTTGGCCGACAGCACCTGCTGGTCGACGTAGGTTGGCACATCGGAAGTGAAGCGGCCACGTTCATCGACCGGGTTCACGGCTTCGATACCTAGCGCGTCGGTGACGAGCTTGTCTTCTTCACCGAATGCCGGGGCGATGTGAACGATACCGGTACCGTCTTCGGTGGTCACGTAGTCGGCCGTCGC
>JANMZO010000474.1:0-10399 GCA_031383405.1 Acidimicrobiia bacterium
GCGTCGCTTCCCCCATCGACATGGATCGTCGTGCCGGTGACGAACTTGGCCAGTGGGCTTGCGAGGTACAACGCGGCTCCGGCGCAATCGTCGGGCTCGCCCCAGCCGAGAGGAACCTTGAGTCCGTAGTCAGACGTCCCGACGGCAAGCGTCTCGTCGCCGGGGGTGGGGATGGCGTCGGGGGCGATGGTGTTGACCCGGATCCGACGGTCACTCAACTCAAGTGCGAGCGTGCGGGTCAGCTGCTCCACCGCGGCTTTCATCGCAGCGTAGATTCCGAACCCGGGAGCGGCCCGGAACGCCTCGACCGAGGTGACGTTGATGATCGATGAACCGCGCGGCATGTTCGGAACGCACGCCCGCACGAAGGTGGTGACGCTGGTGAAGTTCTCGTTGACCAACGCGGTTTGGCCCTTCGAACTTATGCCCAGCACCGGAGCGTAAAATCCACCTCCCGCGTTGTTCACCAACACGTCTACGGGGGGAAGCGATATGACCCAGGCGTTCGAGGCGTCTTCGTCCCGTACATCGAGCACGGCCTCGTGGACGGTCGTGCCCGAGGCTCGGAGCGAGGCCACAACCGCCGCCAGCCGGTCGGCCACGCGGTCGCACAGGGCGACGCTCGCACCGAACGCAGCGAACGAGCGGGCTGTCGCCTCACCGATGCCCTGCGCCGCGCCGGTGACCAGGACGAGCTTCCCGGCGAAGGTGAGCTGTTCGGGCGTGACCGTCATCGCAGCTTCCATTCGATTCGCTTGCCGCTGTTGAAGCTTTCGTTGCCGGCCCCGAGAGCATCGGGCTGATTGCCCAGCGTAAGGATAGTGGCCGCCTGCGTCAGTGCAGCTGCGGGGCCCATCTGGCGGGCCGCCCATACCGCCTTGATGGTGCCCTGGATGGCGGTGGTGGGCTGGGCCGCGAGGGCGGTTGCGGTTTCCTGGGCCGTCGCAAGAAGATCAGGCCCGGGCACGACCTGGCTCACGAGCCCTATCTGGTGGGCGCGCTGGGCTGACATTCGCTCGTAGTTCCCCATGATCGACATGCGCATCACTTCGCCGAAGGGCATGTAGTTGCTCATGATGATCGGCTCGAACGCCGCAACCATGGCGAACGTAACGTGCGGATCGAAGAACGTGGCATGGTCGGCGGCAATGAGGAACTCACATTCACCGAGCATGTAGAACGCGCCACCACAGGCCATGCCGTTCACCGCTCCGATGACCGGCTTCCAGAGGTCAGCCGACTTCGGGCCCAGCCGGGTTCCGGGGTCGTCGACCATATACGGCGACGGGGGTTGCGGGATGTCGGATTCCCGGTCAATTCCGGTACAGAACGACTTCTGTCCGGCCCCCGTAAGTACTATGGCCCGTACATCGTCGTCGAAGCGGAACGCCTTCCACAAGGCCTCGAGCTCGTCGGCCATCCGGGCCGTGAAGGCGTTCATCTTGTCGGGCCGGTTGAGTGTCACCGTGGCCACACCGGCGTCGATGTCGACCAGCAGCGTTTCGAAGTCGTAACTCACGAATCTGACACTACGTCAGGTGCGTGTTCCCACTCCATTGCACGTCACCCGGTCGTCGGCGTTATCGTCGGCCCATGAACGAACTTCGCTTCGACGGACAGGTCGCCATCGTCACCGGGGCCGGTCGTAACCTGGGTCGCTCCTACGCCCTGCTCCTCGCGTCCCGTGGGGCGAAGGTGATCGTCAACGACCTCGGGGTGGGTATCTCCGACACCGACGGGATCGCCGAGGCCCCAGTGGTCAACCCGGCCTACGCCGTCGTCGACGAGATCCGTGGTGCAGGCGGTGAAGCCGAGGTAAGTGTCCACAGCGTTACCGATTCCGAGGGAGGGAGGGCGATCGTGCAGACGGCGATCGATGCGTTCGGAACCGTTGATGTTCTGGTCAATAACGCCGGCGTCGTGCGCCAGGGGCCGATCGAGGATATGGAGGACTCCTGGTGCCATGACCTTCTCGACTCCCAGATTCTCGGCACCGTAAACGTGACCCGCCCGGCGTGGCGCGTGATGAAGGGGAAGGGCTACGGCCGGGTCATCAACGTGTCGTCGGGCGCTGCGTTCGGCATTCCCGGGATGTCGCTCTATGGCGCAGCGAAACTGGCCGTGGTCGGGCTCACGCGGGCTCTCTCGTTGGAAGGTGCCGCGCACGGAATCAAGGTCAACGTGGTGGCTCCCTATGCATCGGTGCGAGGCAACGGGTTCGGCCGTTACAAGGCCTCCCCGGAGTTGGCCGACTGGCTGTCACCCGGGCAGGTCGCCCCGCTCGTTGCCGTGCTCGCCCACGCGGACTGCCCATGCACGGGGGAGTGGTTCACCGTCGGAGGCGGCAACGTCGGCCGGGCGACCATCGCCGTGTCAGACGGCTACATGCAGCACTCCCACCTACCCGAGGACCTGGTGGCCAACTGGTCCGGGGTCGAAGGCGCCCCGACCGACTTCCGCCTCGAACCGGCCGGGGCATTCACGGCATCTCGCCGAATGTTCGAAGGTTTCGTCCCGCCAGCCTGAGTACTCTGCACCTGCGATGTTTGGATGTTTCTACCCGCTGAGCGGGTACATGTATCCGAACCTCGTACCCGGTTGCGGTTTCTGACACTTCGTCAGAAAAGTTCACTATTGTCTACCGGCGTATGGACCTTCGATACACCGAAGCTGAAGAGCGGTTCCGAGACGGGTTGCGGACCTGGCTCGCAAGCGTGCTGCCGACACTTCCTCCCGAGCCGCCCCGCCATGCCTGGCCTGAGCGTCGGGCCTATGACACGGCATGGCAGAAGATGCTTTTCGATGCCGGATATGCCGGGATCAACTGGCCGAAGGAATACGGGGGGCGAGGGGCGACTCCATCGGAGCATCTGATCTTCCTTGAGGAGACGGAACGGGCGCGGGCTCCGTACGTCGGGCACAACTTCGTCGGGCTTTTGCACGCCGGTCCGACCCTCATGGCCGAGGCAACGCCCGAACAGAAGGCGTTTCACCTCCCTGGGATCTTGAAGGGGGAACACGTCTGGTGCCAGGGCTTCAGCGAGCCCAATGCCGGCAGTGACCTGGCGTCGCTCGGCTGCCGGGCGATTCGCGACGGCGGTCACTACGTGATCAGCGGGCAGAAGATCTGGACGAGTTTCGCCCACACGGCCGACTACTGCGAGATGCTGGTGCGTACCGACCCCGATGTCGCAAAACACCGGGGCATCAGCTGGTTGATTCTTCCGATGCATCTTCCGGGTATTGAAATCCGACCGTTGCGGACCATGGAGGGGACGACCGAATTCTCCGAGGTGTTCTTCGATGAGGTGCGTGTACCCGTTGAGAACCGGGTGGGCGACGAAAACGACGGATGGCGGGTCACCATGGTCACGCTGAGCTTCGAACGAGGTACCGCCTTCGTGTCGGAAATGCTCCAGTCGACGGAACTGCTAAAAGACCTGGCTGTGTTGGCGACGAAGGTCACTCGGGGATCGACGACCGCTTGGGAAGACGCCGGCCTCCGGCGCGACGTCGGGCGACTCGCGGCGGAGGCCGACGGCCTGTGGGCCCTGACAAAGCGCAACATCTCGCAGGCACAACGCACCGGTCAGGTCGGCCCCGGGGGCAACGTCTTCAAAGTGCAGTACACCGAGTTCCGCAACAAGCTCGGTGATCTGGCGTTCCGGATCCTCGACCGCGCCTCGCTTTCGCTCGACGACATTGGCGGCCTGCCGAGCGGCGAACACGTCCACGGCCGGATTCACGCCATCTCGCTCGGGATCGCGGCGGGGACATCACAGATCCAGCGCAACATCATCGCCGAGCGTGTCCTCGGCCTTCCCAAGGAACGCTGACCCGTGGACCTCGAACCCAACGAACTTCAAGTTGAGCTGAGTGCGGCGGTGAAGCGTCTGTGCGAGGGTCGGTTTCCTGCCGATATCATACGTGCACATATTGAATCCGGGCGGATCGATCGGCCCCGTTGGCGCGAACTCGCCGACGCCGGCGTCTTTTCTCTGCGACTGTCTGAAGCCGACGGCGGTGTCGGGCTGGGCATGGCCGACGCAAGCGTGGTCTTTCAGGAACTCGGTCGGGCCCTGGTTCCCGGGCCGCTCGTCGCCACGCACCTGGCTGCCGGGTTGATCGACGGTGCCGCCACCGGAGAAACGATCGTCGGCATTCTCGAAACCGGACATGGCCCTCTGCTCGTCGAGCACCTTGATTCGCTCGATGTACTCGTTGTCCTGGCCGCCGACGGAGTGCATTCGATCCGGGCAGGAGAGGTCTCGGGTCGGCCCGTCGAGCGTCCCCTCGATGCATCGACGCCCATAACCGAGTTGTCCACGGTTCCGAAGGGAACGCCCATCGGAGGTGTTGAACTCGCACGCACCCTCCGTCGAGACGGTGCGTGTCTCACGGCGGCTCTGCTGATTGGAATATCCCAAGCGGCCACTGCGCTGGCCACCGGGTACGCCAAGCAGCGTGAACAGTTCGGCCGACCGATCGGCTCGTTCCAGGCGGTGAAACACATCCTGGCCGATATGCTCGCCCGGGCGGAAGTGGCGAGAGCGGCTGTCGATGCGGCCGCTGCGACAATCGATCAGCCCGACGTCGGTGATCCTGATCGAGCCGTTTCGGTGGCGAAGATCCTTGCGACCGAGGCCGGACTGCTCAATGGCAAGGCCGGCATCCAGGTACACGGGGGCATGGGCTTCACCTGGGAAGTCGACGCCCAGTTGTACCTGAAGCGGTCATGGGTGCTCGACACCCACTTCGGTTCGGTCGACGAACACGCCGAAAGACTCGCCTCCCTCCTTGTTTGACCGACGGGTCGGTCGAACCATTACCTGTTGGTAACGCTGCGTACGCATACCGCCTCGGCTGAGGCAAGAACCACAACGATTGGAGCAGCCGCAATGAGTGAGAGCCAAAAGGTCGAACAGGCGTGGGCGACGCCCAGCCACGATGAAATCATCGCGTTGACCAAGCAACACGTCGGGGCCATGGAGACCATGGACCTTGACGTCGTATGGGTCCAGGCTGGGATGCACCACGTGCTCCTGTCGACCGTCGGTCGGAAGTCCGGTACCACCCATAAGGTCGCGCTGCCGTTCTGGCGCGATGCCAACGGCCAGCGGATCGTCGTCGCGTCGTTCGCCGGGGCGCCGGCGGATCCCTCGTGGTTCGTGAACATGAGCGACCGTTCAGCCAACCCCGAAGTACTGTGCCGGGTCCAGAACGGCCGGTTCTGGTCGGTGCCCGAGATTCTCGAGGGCGAGGACTACACCACCAACTGGGCGGCGCTGAACGCCGATCGGGCGTGGTACAACGATTACCAGGCCAAAACCGAGCGCCGGATCCCTCTGGTACGTCTTCCCGAAACCCGCCCCGCCTGAGGTTCAACGTCGACGGCCGGTGGATCGCTCCCCCGGTCGAAACTTCATGGGATCGATGGTTCCGCGTCGCGATCGTCTTCGCGAATCTGCATGAAGTCCTGGCAACCGGTCTTAGCGTCACGAACGCGACGCGTACACCTCAAGCATCGGGCGACGAACGTCGAAACCCCACGGTATGGGGTTTGATGGTGACGAGCATCGGAGCGTCTCCGACGGCAACGTCACCACCGTGTCCATCATTGACTCTGACGGTTTCGTGATACTTCCCGGTCGAGGTGTGGCTGACTACGTGGGACCGCACACCGGGCCGGCAACGCAAAGGAGGGTCTTCGCGTCGGTGATCGCCGAGGACCGGGACCTTGCCGACTCGGTCTTCCGCTCGGTGGTTGATGGCACCCGTAGCTCCGCGGCGATGACGTTGCGGCTACGGAGGGCCGACGGTGTCACCCGACTCGCCGATCTGCAGTTGGTCGACCATCGCACAGACCCCCTCATCACCGGCATTTTGCTGATCACCCGCGACATCACCGACGAGCACGCAAGATCCGAGACGCTGGCGCAGCTTCGTGAAGCGGAACGGTTCCTGGGCGACAACGCGCGACGAATTGCCGGTGCCCCTTCAGATGACCTCTCGTCGATCATGGACGAGTTGGTCGCCGAAGCGGGCCTCGTGCTTGGCGCAACGCGGGTCACCCTTTCGGCCAGCCCAACCGCGACCGACGACCTTTTTATCGACGTGTACAAGTGGCATGTGGACGGGGCCGAGGACTTCAATCGCGAGCACGACCTCAACGGCTTCAGCTCCAGCCTCTCCCGATGGATCCCGTCCTCGCACCCGAAATGGATTGACATGTCCCGACTCGAGCGCCGATGGCCTGAGCTCGTGAAAAGAACGCGTCATCTTGGCCAGCATCTGCTGCTCTACGGAATCCGCTTGCCGAACGACGGTTGGGGAGTACTCGCCGTGTGGGACCCGGCGCAGGCCTCCGCAGCCGAATTCACGATCACCGGGCTGGCTGATCTCTGGTCGATCGTTGTAGCCCGCCAAACCAACCAGGCGCAGAGCCGGGAGGCGCATGTTCGACTCGAATCGCTGCTTGCCCATTCGTCTGACCTGGTGGTCGTTTACGACGACGACCTCTTGTTGACCTACGTCAGCCCGGGTGCGGTGAAGCTTCTTGGCACCGCACCGGATGAAGCCGTTGGCCGCTCGGCGCTTGACTTCCTGCACCCCGATGACGCGATGTCCGTCTCGTCGCCGTTTCCCGCGTTTGAACCTGAAGTTGCGTCCACGCCGCGCGTTATCCGAATTGCGGGTGCCGACGGTCAGTATCGGACCTTTGAGGCCGTTATCAGCGATCTCCGAAATGACCCGAACGTCAAAGGGGTCGTCGTCAACGCCCGTGACGTCACCGATGTCGCGCAGTACAAGCAGGAACTGCAGCGACACCGCTCGCTCGAGCGCCTGGTCCGTCGGATCTCGACGACGTTTGCCACCGCGACCGTCGATATGACTGAAGAGCTGTTGACCTCGTGCCTGAAGGAACTGCTGGTCTTCACGAACGCGTCCCGGGCCGGAATCTACGTCCCCGATGCCACGGGCGAAGTCTTCTTTGCGACCTATCAGGTGACCGGAGGTGACCTCGCCCCGATCGGCGACCAGATCGCGCTTCTTGATCTGACGACCGTGACGTCGAGCGCCCGCTCCCTCAAGGCCGGCGGCGTGGTCCTGCAGCATGCTTCGCAGCAAGACCACGGATTGATCAGCGCCATCGAAGTCGACGGGTCCGAACCGATTGAAGGTCTGCTGGCCGTTCCCCTGCGGTTCTCCGATGAACTTCTCGGGATCATGATGCTCACGTCAATTGAGCCGGGTTGGGATTGTCCGAACGAGCTTCTCGGACTCCTTCGCACCATAGGTGAGATCGGGGCCGGGGCCCTGATGCGTCAGCGTGTTGAGCGGAACCTGGCCGAAGGGGCCCTGCGCGATCCGCTCACCGGTCTCCCAAATCGGCGAATGCTTATGGAACGGTTGTCGGCTGCCCTGGTACGGTCGGCCGAAACTTCCTCGTCTGTCGCTTTGATGTTCGTCGATTGCGATGGATTCAAAGAGGTGAACGACTCGCACGGCCACGAGCATGGGGATCGACTGCTCATCCAAATGGCGGAACGGCTAGAGGCAGTATGTGTCCATAGCGCATCGATCGCCCGGCTGGGTGGCGACGAGTTCGTCGTGATGATCGACGAAAACGCTTCCGAGCGAACGGTCACGGGAATTGCCGAGCGGATCGTCGATTCGCTGAAAGAACCTTTCGAGCTGACTGATCGGACGGTGCGGGTGACGGTCAGTGTCGGGGTGGCGTTCCACTCGGGTCGCTATCCCGGAATCGATGCCGGCTCGCTGTTGCGGCGTGCCGATCTGGCGATGTACCAGGCCAAGGAGGCCGGGCGCAACCGGTATCAAGTGTTCACCGACGAAATGGAGACAACGACCCGCGCCCGCTTCGGACTCCTGTCGGAGTTGCGGGAAGCTACGCGCCTGAAGAATCAATTCGAGGTCTGGTACCAACCCGTCGTCGACCTCCGGTCGACGGTCCCAAGTCGGCGCGGTGGCCGCGACGGCGACCTGTTGATCCCGGACGTCGTGGGGTTTGAGGCTCTTGTCCGATGGCGCCACCCAACCCGGGGGCTTCTTCACCCGGCGGGATTCATAGATCTCGCCGAAGAATCGGGCGTTATCGAAGAACTCGGGTGGCAGGTTTTCGAAACGGCGATCGACCAACTTCTCCAGTGGAGATCAACCGGTCAGGTCTCGCACCGGGTGTCGATGGCGGTCAATTTGTCGGTTCGCCAATTGCAGTCGAACCACTTTGTGGACCGGGTTCGCTCGTTTTTGACTGACTGCGGTCTGCCTCCGAAGCAGATCGTCTTCGAGGTCACCGAGAGCGTCTTTGGTGATCGGGCGTATCTGCACAACCGGCTTCTGAGCCTGCGCGATATGGGAGTGAAGATCGCAATTGACGACTTCGGCACCGGTTACTCGTCGCTTGCGTATCTTCGGGATCTTCCGGTGGACATCTTGAAGATCGACCGGTCGTTCACCGGCAAACTCGGCCGCGGTCCCCGCGACAACGCGATGGTCGCCATGGTGAGTCATCTGGCGGATCAGATGTCGATCGAGACGGTCGCGGAGGGCGTGGAAACGCCGGAGCAACTCGCCATAGTCAGAGAACTCCGCTGTACCTATGCCCAGGGATTTCTCCTTGGGCGACCGGTCCCCGCACGCGATCTCACGTTTGCCCGGCTACCGCCTTCGGCCGCCATGCACTGAAACCGCGAGTGTGGGCGTTGTCCCATCTACGTGTTGAGGCGATTCGGCCCGCGAATCTCGCGTGTCACGTGAGTAGGGTAGAGACCGTGTCGTTCCTGAGCCGTCTGACCGCGGGAGCCATCGTGGCCCGCTCCAGCATCGTGGCTTTCGAACGCCCCGACCGCCTTCCCCGTGCGTTGCTGGCCCTGGCCCCGTGGGGTGCCTCCCTGCCCGGCGGTGTCGCCGCGGCGGCTGCCCGGTATCCGGACCGCGTCGCCGTGGTCGACGACGCCGGAACCACCAGCTACCGCGAGTTGTGGACCCGGGTCAACGCGGTTGCGAAGTCTCTCACGGCGAAGGGGGTCGGTCGCGGGGTGCGGGTCGGCCTGCTGTGCCGGAACCACCGGGGCTTCATCGAGTGGCTGACTGCCGTCGCGGCGACCGGCGCCGACGTGGTCTTTCTCAACACCGGGTTCGCCGGCCCACAATTGGCCGACGTGGTGGCGAGTGAGCAGATCGATGTCGTGATTCACGACAACGAGTTCGCGGAGATCGTGGCGCGTTGCGGCTCCCGACTCGGCTTCGACGAATCGGAGATGGCGGAGATGGCGAGAGCCGGCGGCCGGGTCCCGCCGAGAACCGAGCAGGGCTCCATGATCATCCTGACATCGGGGACGACGGGTCGACCGAAGGGCGCAGCCCGCCGCTCCGATGCGGCCGCAATCGAAGGCGTAGCGGCGGTGCTGGAGCGGATTCCGTTCCGACTCGGCGATACGCAGGTGATCGCCGCTCCGCTGTTTCACGCGTGGGGCCTCACCAACCTGCTTCTCGGTATCAGCCGGTGCACCACCAACGTTCTCGCCCGACGCTTCGACCCCGCGGCAGCGCTGCATTCGGTCGCCGAACAGAACGCCGACGTTTTCGTCGTCGTGCCGGTGATGCTCGCCCGTATCCTGGCGCTGCCCGCCGATGTGCTCAACGGGGAAGCAACGCCCTCGCTTCGGATCATCGCGTCGAGCGGGTCGGCGCTTGGAAGCAAACTGGTGACCGACGCCCTCCAACACTTCGGCCCGGTGCTCTACAACCTCTACGGCTCGACCGAGGTTGCGGTAGCGACGATCGCCACCCCTACCGACCTCCAAAAGGCGCCGGCCACGGCAGGACGGATCGCGATGGGTGTCAAGGTCGAGATCCTCGACCCGCACGGCGAACCGGTCGCGAACGGGACCGCCGGGCGCATCTTCGTGGGTGGTTCGGTTCGGTTCGACGGCTACACCACGGGTGGGGGGAAGCAGCAGGAGCGTGGACTGCTTTCATCGGGTGACCTCGGGCATTTCGAAGGGGACCTTCTGTACGTCAGCGGGCGGGAAGACGACATGATCGTGTCCGGAGGCGAGAACGTGTTCCCGATTGAGGTGGAGGAGTTGCTGTCGCAACTCGAGGGGGTCGCCGACGTGGCCGTCGTCGGTGTGCCCGATGCCGAGTTCGGACAGGTGCTGGCCGCCTTCGTGGTGAAGCGTCAAGGCACCGCCCTCAACGCGAACGACGTCCGCTCGCATGTGCGTGACCACCTGGCCCGCTACAAGGTGCCCCGACGGGTCGAGTTCCTCAAGGCACTGCCGCGGAACGAAACCGGCAAGATTCTGCGCCGGAGCCTCGCCGAGCGCCGGACACCGTGAGTCGGGGGTTTCGCTGTTGAGCATCAAGGTTC
>JANMZO010000486.1:0-11152 GCA_031383405.1 Acidimicrobiia bacterium
GCAGATATTTGACGCGGGGACTAAAGTCCCCGCTACGAATCTCGAAGCAACTACCGGGCTGACGACGACGGTATCGCCCTCCATGATCGGATCCGAACGGCGGGAGGTGAACCGGAACGCATGGCGTCCGCTGCGCTCCAACCTGGCGATATTGCCGCGATGGTTGAGCTTCACATCGAGCAGGGACCGGTGCTCGAGCACGAAGGCGCGACGATCGGAGTGGTCGAAGGAATCACCGGGCGCGGCAATGTGCTCGTCGCGATTCAGGGCACCGCCAACCACGCCGGCACCACCCCGATGGATCTGCGACACGACGCAGCTGTCGCCGCGGCCCGGATCATCCTCGAGATCGACGACCTCGCCCGCTCCGGATGGGTCCGCACGGCGACAAGCGGCCATATCCAGATCCGACCCAACGTACGCAATGTCGTGCCCGGCGAGGCAGTCATTGCGTGCGACATCCGCGACATCGACGTCCGGCGAATTGACGAAGCGATAGTGGAGTTACAGCGCCGTTGCGGCGAGGTTGCAACGGCTACCGCAACGGCCATCGAGCTATCGATCGAAGCACGCCTCGTGGGCGCGGCGTGCGATCCACTGTTGATGAAATTGATCACGGACTCGACCATCTCGCTCGGTCTCTCCCACCGGACATTGCCAAGCGGGGCCGGCCACGACTCGCAGGTCATGGCGCACCTTGCCCCGATAGGCATGGTCTTCGTTCCTTCTATCGGCGGGGTCAGCCACAACCCGACTGAAGACACCCGGCCCGACGATCTGGTGGCGGGCGCAAATGTCCTGCTGAGAACGATCGTCAGCTTTGACAACACCGCCTGATCGCAGTCACGCAACCCGGAAACCACCTTGCAACTCACACCGATAGACGTCGACAAACTTCGGTTGGGTGTGATTTCTTAGCCGGCGGCTGAGAAATCACACATCCGGGGGCTAACGGCGGTCGCGCTGGCCGGGTTCGAGTCGGTCGTTGACCCAAGCCCCGACCGGATCGTCGCCGCCGGCGAGAAAGTACGCGTAGTGCGCATGGAGGCACTTGGTGCCCACGCGCGTGCCGCCGACACCTCCGCTCGGCCGGGGCCCGACATACCCAGGGGGAACATCGCTATCGCGATCTGCAGCGTACGCCCGATGGGCTGCTTCGATCGCTTCGGCGCTGACAAATGTCTCCACCAGCCGCACACCGCCAGCCGCCTCGAGCCGCCCGATCGCTTCGCTCGCGAGCGATGAGGGCAGGAGCCAGTACCGGGTCGGCATCGGGGTACCGTCGTCTTCGAACGGAGCGTTGCGGGTCACAACCGGAACGCCGTCGGCGCGTCTGACAACGACATCGAACGCCGTCTTCGGTCGTCGACCGAGAAGCCCGGTCACGATATCGAGATCCGGGTTCGTCACTGAATGGCTACTTGCGCAGACGGCGCAAGATAAAGAGCAGGATCAAAACGATGACCACAGCCGGAGCAAGCCGCTTCAATACCGGGCTGCCGGCGGTCTCAAGAAGATCGACGGGCTTGGCCTCTTTGTACTCGATCTTGCGCACGGTCGGCTTCGTGGGTTCCGCCGCAGGGGCCGGGTCGGCTGGGCCTTCCCCTGCTTTTGCCGCTCCCACGGGAGCGGCGGCTTCGGCACTCGCCGCCGCCACATTGGCAAGCGTCTCTTCGGGCCGAACCAGGACGTCATGTTCAAGACAGTCGACGAACTGCTTCAAGATCTTTGAGCTCACGTCCGCCAGTACGCCCCGGCCGAACTGAGCCACTTTGCCAGTGATGGTCAGGTCCGTTGTGACCGTTACCTTCGTACTGTCGGCACCAACCTCGACCATCGTCGCGGTGATAATCGCCGAAGCGTTGCCCTGACCCTTCGTGTCTCGACCTTCGGCCTTGAGCACGGCCTTGTGATTCACATCGTCTTTTTCAAGGAACGTTGCTTTGCCCTTGTACTGCGCTGTGATCGGTCCGACCTTGATCTTCACTCCACCACGGAATTCGTCGCCCTCGATCTCCTCGAGTTGCGCTCCAGGCATGCACGGCGCAATCAACTCAATGTGGGTGAGCACCGCCCATGCCCGTTGTACAGGCACGTTCACAGTGAATTCGTTGGTCAACTCCATCGCAGTAAGTCCTCCGCGGTGTCAATATCGGCTGGGTCGCCCTGGCAGGCTAGTTCGGTTACGAGACGTGCGTGACTACGCAAGAGCGGACGCGCCCCTTCGTCGCCTTCGCGGGGGACGAGTTCCCACACTGAGCGATCGAGCCTCACGGGATTCCGACGTCTTCCGTCGTACGTTGCGACCAATATCGGGGCATCGGGGTTCTCCGAGGCCACCGCGGACCAGGTCTCGGCCGGAATGAACGGCTGGTCGCCGAGTCCGATAACGATCCGGTGAATCTTCACCCGCTCCCGCACCGTGTCAATGGCAAGAGCGAGCGACGTCGCCTGGCCATCGGCCCAGCGTTCGTTGTACACAACCTCAACCTGCGAAGGCAATCCG
This sequence comes from Acidimicrobiia bacterium, assembly GCA_031383405.1. GTDB lineage: Bacteria > Actinomycetota > Acidimicrobiia > Acidimicrobiales > JANYDT01 > JANMZO01. The sequence continues at coordinate 2,507 of JANMZO010000486.1, forward strand.
TTGAGGGGAAGCTTCGCCGCACCGGAAATGACCAACACGGAGAGGAACCCGGCATCCAGAACATTACTAAGCGCGCATTGGAATACCGTGCGACCCCTCAGAGGGGCGAGCAACTTGTGCGTTACCGGCAGGTCCCGGGCCGAAGCGGATGCCGTGAACCGGCTTCCGCCGCCCGCCGCCAGGAGGACGGCCGCAGTGTCTGCAGGTGGCGGATGCAACGGGAATGTCGGGTCGGCGGGGCCATCGGTCATCGACGGTGGATCGGTCCGTCGCCATCTCGCAGCGACGCGACCGCTCGCCCGGTGCGCAACGCGATGATCTCAGCGACGATGGAGATGGCGGTTTCCTCGGGCGTGCGGGCTCCGATGTCGATGCCGATCGGGGCCATAACGCGGTCGATCTCGGCCTCGGTAAGCCCGGCCTCTTTCAGTCGCTCGGAGCGGGTGTTATGCGTCTTGCGGCTCCCCATGGCTCCGAGATATCCAACCCTGGTCGTGACAGCGGCGCGTATTGCGGGCACATCGAACTTCGGATCGTGCGTGAGCACACACACCGCATCTCCGGGACCAAGTGATCCGCCGACTGCGTTTAGGTGACGATCGGGCCAGTCGTTCACGACCTCGTCGGCCAGGGGAAAGCGCTGTTTCGTAGCAAAGACCGGGCGCGCGTCACACACGGTGACCCGGTAGCCGAGCAACTTCGACGCCCGGACCAACGCGGCCGTGAAATCGACCGCTCCAAAAATGATCATCTTCGGTGGCGGAGAAAAGCTTTCGATGAAGACGCTTACGCCTTCCTGTCGGGCTTCACCGTTCGGTCCGTAGTGGCGCGTGCTTGTCAGTCCGGCAGTCAGTTCACCTTCAGCATCACGGGCCAGGACCCGGTCGAGTTCCGGATTGCCGAGCGTGCCGAGAGCGGCCACTCCGGGACGAACCAGCAACTTTCCGCCGACGTCGCCACCATCGGCCCGGGTAATCAGCGTAACGAGCGCGACCGGACGTTCGGCTCGGATCTCGTCGCGTAGAAGTTCGTAGAGCGATGCGTCGGCCATTGGTACGCGCGCCTACCAGTTGATTTCGTCGATGAACAGATGAATCGTGCCGCCACACGTCAGCCCGACCGCAAACGCTTCATCGTCGGAATACCCAAACGTGACGACACCCGGCTTGCGCGTTCCGTCGAGCAGCGAGAGCGCCTCGGTGAGCACCGCCCCTTCGACACAGCCACCGGACACCGAGCCGGCTACCTGACCGTCTTGCGATACGGCCATCGTGGCGCCCGGGTCGCGCGGACCCGAACCCTCGACTTCGACAACGCGGGCCACCGCGACGCGCTTGTTCTGTTTGCGCCAGCGTTCGATGTCGTTCAGTACTTCTCGCATTCCCACCAAACTACCGCTGACCGGAGCATCCGCGGCCACCCGACCCGACCCAACGTGGCCGGTTGCCTCGCCCAACATGACGAAACTCGTACCCAACCGCGGCCAAAACCGGCCGAGAACGCTCCGAAACAGGCGAGATGGGCGACAACTGCACTCGACTCCGGGCCGCTTCACCCAGGTCTATGACTCGGCCAGAATCTTGGCCAGCGACTCGAGCGAGGCGAGCGAGTGACCTTCGATGAACGTGTCGACGTGGGGCAGCGCCGCCGCCATGCCCCGGGCCAGGGGGGCGTAACCGGGGGCGGCCTTGAGCGGATTGACCCAGACGAGTCGGTGCGAAACCCGGTGGAGCCGCTCCATCTGGGCGCCCAGCAATTCGGGCGATCCGCGGTCCCAGCCATCGGACAGGATGACCACGATCGCTCCGCGGGCCATGCCGCGAACGCCCCACTGGTCGTTGAACGCACGCATTCCTTCGCCGAGACGCGTACCTCCGGACCAGTCCATGACCCGCTTCGCGGCGTTGCGCATGGCCTGATCGGGATCGCGGGACGAAAGCTCGCGGGTGATCCGGGTCAGGCGGGTTCCGAGCGCAAACGCTTCGACCCGACCCCGGCCGACAACCGCGGCCTGACAGAAGCGCACGAGTGCCCGGGCATAGGCTTCCATCGATCCGCTCACGTCACAGATCAGCACGATCCGACGGGGCTTGGTCGAAGGCTCGGTGAAGGAACGCTGGATTGCGAGCCCGTCGGTTCGCAGTGCGCCCCTAACCGTGCGTCGAAGGTCGGGGTGTGGAGTGGAGCGCTTGCCGACCACGGGCTGACGACGGCGGCTCCGACGGGGCGAGCCGACGAACCGAAGGGCTGACATGGCGGTTCGCGCCTCGAGGAATTCTTCGGGCGTGTACTCGGCGAAGTCCTTGTGCCGGAGCGTCTCGGTAGCGCTGAACCGTACGGAAATCGTCTCGCCGTCGGGACCGTCGTCGTCGTCGTCATCCCCGGGTTCGTCGGTGTCATCGTCGTCGTCGAGCTCAACAGTGATGTTCTGGGTCACGGTCTCGGTGTCGGATGACGCGACCACCGCGAACCAGAAGGCATTGAATGCCCGGTCGTAGAGATCCTGGTCTTCGGGCCGTCGGAGCAGCACCGCGCGGCCCGCCCAATACACCGATTCGCGTCGGTCGATCCCCAACGTGCAAAGCGCTTCGGCGAAGGTTGTCACCGATCCGACCGGGACAGCAATGCCTAGCTTCCGCAGGATGACGGAGAATGCAACCGCAATACGGACCGGACCCGATTCATCAGATTCCGGACCGGCCCCCCGGCCGACCAGAACATCGGCGCGCTTACGGGTCGCCGGCGCGCCGAGGAGCTCAAGGACCTCGTTCGTGGACAGGCGGGTGATGTCGGGTGTGGGACGGTCAGCCATGGGCGGGAGTGGTCGGAACGGGAGTTGGCGGGACCGGAGACGGAGGAACGGCCGGTCAGACCAGCGACAGCGAATAGGTCACCGACGATGTCGCGACCGGCTTGGCCACATCCGGTTCGTCGCCTTGATCGACCGAGTACAGGCGGATGTTCATAACGGCGAGGCTGCGACCCATCTTCACCAGATCGACGTCGGCCACCAACTCCCCAACGGTCGGTCGACGCAGAAAGTCGATCTGCAGACTGCTCGTGACCGCAAGAGCGGCTCGGCCCAGTCGACCGAGCACCATGATGTAGGCCGCCGCATCGGCAAGGGCCATCAGCGTCGGACCCGAGACGGTTCCACCGGGTCGCAGATTCGCTTCCGACGTCGGTTCGCGAACGCGAGCGAACATCGGCGTCAGCGTCTGGATCGTCCAGTTCCGCTGACCTCCGGGCCACACTTCGTTGAGAAACGCAAGAACCTCGCCGGCGTCGAACACCAGATCCCCGAAACTGCGCTCCCGCTCGTCGGCCAACCCTCCGGTATCCGGGTCGACGCCCATCACAGACCCCGGGCGGCGGCCAGATTGACCAGTTGACCGAGACCGATCTGCTTCACCCGTTCAGCGTCTTCGCGATACTTCAGCACCGCTCCCAGCGTCGACGCGACCGTCGTTTCATCGAGTGTCGTGCGGCCGAGGGCCGCGAGCGCCTGCGTCCAGTCGATGGTCTCGGCCACCCCCGGCGGCTTAAACAGTTCCATGCCGCGCATCGCCTCGACGGCAGCTGCGATCTGGCGGGCCAGGGTGATCGACGCCTGCGGAACCTTGCGGTGCACGATCTCAACTTCACGCTCAAAGTCGGGGTGCTCGACCCAGTGGTACAGACAGCGGCGCTTCAGCGCATCGTGCACATCGCGGGTGCGGTTGGACGTGAGGATCACGATCGGCGGCGTCTTCGCGGTGAATGTACCCAGCTCTGGCACGGTGATCGTGTAGTCGGACAGCACCTCGAGCAGGAACGCTTCGAACTCGTCGTCGGCCCGGTCGACTTCGTCGATCAGCAGCACCGGAGGCGGGCCCTCACCGTGATCGATGGCCCGAAGGAGCGCGCGTCGGACGAGGAACTGTTCGCTGTACAGGTCGTTGGTCGTTGGGCCCGATCCGGTCCCGGTCACTTCGGCGGCGCGCAGGTGCAGGAGTTGGCGGCTGTAGTCCCACTCGTACACGGCCTGCGACGAATCGATTCCCTCATAGCATTGGAGCCGGATGAGTTCGCCTCCGGTCCACCGGCTGAGGACCTTGGCCACCTCCGTCTTGCCGACCCCGGCCTCGCCTTCGAGCAGCAGCGGCCGGCGCATGGCCATCGCCAGGAAAATGACTGTGGCGAGACCCTCGTCGGCCAGGTAGCCGTGCGCATCGAGGGCCTTCGAGACTTCTTCGACAGATTCCGGGACCGGACCGGGTGACGACAGAACATCCGCTGGAGAAGGCACCCGGACATCGTAGGGCGAGACTGCTGCCGATACGAAGACCGGGCGGAACCCGGGCGGAACCGGGCGGAACCGCGGGCCGGTTTCCTCTCAAGCCGTCCGGGCGCGTAGCGTCTTGCCTATGACGGACATCACCGGCCTGGTCGCCCCCGGATGGGAGAGCGTTCGAACAGCTTTTGGCTACAACTTCATCCACACCGAAGAAGTGGGGGCCGGTGTTGCCGTGTACCACCGCGGCGAGAAAGTCGTTGATCTCACGGGTGGCTCCTTCGACGAAGCGGCCACCAAGCCCTATGACGACTCGACACTGCAGCTCGTGTTCTCCACAACCAAAGGCATAACCGCCATCGCGGTCGGGATGTGCGTGGAGCGCGGCCTTCTGGGCTACACAGACCTCGTGGCCACCCACTGGCCGGAGTTCGCCCTACACGGGAAGGGCAACGCCACCGTCGCTCAACTGCTCAGCCACCAGTGTGGCCTCATCGTTCCCGATGGCCCGCTCACGTTGGGCGAGGCCCTCGATTGGGAGACCATCACCACCCGGATGGCTGCTACGAAGCCCGATTGGGAGATCGGCGCCGGGCACGGATACCACGCCGTGACGTTCGGGTACCTCGCGGGGGAGCTGATCCGCCGGGTCGACCCGCAACACCGCACACCGGGTCGCTTCGTTGCCGACGAGATCGCGAACGCGTTGAACGTCGAATTGTGGATCGGACTGCCCGAGTCGCTCGAACCGAGAGTGTCGCCGATCATCGGGCGGCCAATCACCGACAACTCCGACGACCCGGCCCTCGCCGCCATGCTCAAGATGTTCCTCGGGCCCGACACCCGGGGTGGGCGAGCTCTCACCCTCGGTGGCGTGATGGCCGGTGACGGGGTCTTCAACCGCCGCGACGTGCACGCCGCCGAGATCCCGGCCGCCAACGGTATTTCCAACGCCCGGTCGCTCGCGAAGGTCTACGCGGCCACCCTCGGCGAAGTCGACGGCGTGCAACTCCTGCACGACGAGGTCCGAAACAGCGCCCGGTCGTGCGTGACACCGAAGGGCGAAGGAGACCTCTGCCTGATCATGGCCACCACGTTCGGTATGGGGTTCATGACAAACGGGATGTTCTCACAGTTCGCCGGACCGGGCTCCTACGGTCATCCCGGGGCGGGTGGATCAGTAGCCTTCGCGCAACCGGAACGCGATCTCGCCTTTGCCTACGTGATGAACCGTTCCGCCCAGAACCTGGCCGGCGATCTCCGGGCGCAGCGCCTGATCGATGCGGTGGTCGCCGTCATCGACAGCGGCATCTGACCGGGGGATCTGAACACCCGCGGTCCAACAAGGCGATACCACTCGTAACCCCAACCACCACAAGTCGGCGGGACAACAGGATCGGTTGCGGATTCACATCGCCTTCGACACGCCGAAGGCGATACGACGTGACCGCGAGACTCCATTCTCCTCAGTTTGACGTCGAAAGGAACAGGCGCCGAAGGCTTCTATTCGACAAACGTCAGCACATCTGGGCGGGTACCGCGAACCCGTCGAAACAGATTCCGCAGGTGAACCCGCAGCCTCGAAAGCGCGACGCAGGCAAACGGGATTACAAGGGGGTACACGTTGCTCAGATATTCGACCCCGTAGTTGAGCACGATGTCGAGAAAGGCCTTGTACAGGACAACGAGACCAAAGAGCCACAGAAGAGGATCGGTTGGTCGAGTCCCTCTCCGAAACACCAGGATCGCCATACCAAATAGCGAAAGCAAAAAGATGAGAGCGCCGGTCCCAGCCGCCGCGAATTGGTAACCAAGTGCCAACATCGCAACGGTGTCGCGGCGTGCGCTCGACAGGACACCTTGTTCTTTGTACAGCGCCACCTGGCGTTCGTTGGCGGCTACACCGATCCGGTTCTTCAAGTCCTCCCGGAGGATGTCGAGGTTGGCCCGATGGTCACTTCCCAAACGCGGTTCCCACCAGTAGAACGGTACCGCCAACGTGTTCTTCAGCTGATAGACCGTCCTTTTTACGAATCCCACGGGATTGTTCCGAACATCGCGTTTCACTATCTGAAGCAGGAATTTGGACCCATCGTCGGAAAGCGACGAGAACTCGAATCCTCCTTGCCGGACCGCATCCTGTGCGGATAGGTCGTCCTTGGTAATCGACCACGGATTGTTCGGGTCGGATCCCAGCGAGACGTAGAGAACGTGGCCGAGGTTCGATTCAGTCAACGAGTAGCGACCTGTTTGCGCGTGGTAAAACATCGCCCACGGGATCTGCAACGCGAGCGCAAACGCGACATAGACCAACACCGGCCGCAACTGATAGCGGGGCATGATCTTCAAACGCATCAGGGCGAACATAGCGATCAACACAAACAGTGGGATGAGAACGAACTCGGTGCGGAAGTTCTGCGACAGTCCAGCGGCAAGCCCGCCCGCCAAGGCTGCCTTGAAGGATGAACGCGCAAGCGCACGATCAAGACAGAGGATCGATATCAAAGCAAAGGAGCCAGCCAGCGCGTTCGGATAGAAATCTGCCTGTCCGGCGTGCCAAGGAACGGCGAGGATCAGCAGGACCGAAATTGAGGTCTTGTGCTGCGGGAGAGCAACGCGGAGTCTGTGCGCGAGAGCGGTGAGTGCAACTGCTCCGATTCCGGCCTGAATCACAAGCAGAACGCCGAGAGACGGCAACAATGCAATCAACCAGGCATAACCCCACGCAGGCCACGTCACCACCTCCGGCTTCGCACCGCCATTGAACCAACCTGCGATCTCGTTGACATGGAAGAAGATGCTTCCCTTGTCATGGCTGAGGGCCACTGCGCAAATTGTCGTAGCAAATCCCGCAGCAAGGGCGAACGCGCCGTTGGCTACGGAAAACACACCCGACCAACGCCGCGTCTTCCGGTTCAACCCGGCGAGGACGTCAGCGTCGTCGCCCGGGTGGTCCTCGATGGCTCCCGAATCGGACACCTACGACACCCCGTTTGTGACGTCGGAACCGCACAGGTGGTGCCCGATCGGAGTGGCGTCGCTCGACAATAGACTCATCCAGAGCTCACCGTTTTGAAGGAGCAGGGTGTGCGTGAGGTGCCCGAACCAAACATGTTTTGCGACGTGTCATCGAATTGTCCATGTTAAATGAAATCACCGATCACGATCGTCGCAAGGTTGTCGCAACGTCGAAAAGGAGCGCTTCGGCGCATACGCATAGAAGTACCAACGAAGGTATTTCGGAAGCCATTTGGCCATCTTGAAGTTCGAAGTGCCAAATGCTCGATCAAGCCAGATCGTCGGTAGTTCGGCAACCGGTTGTCGGTATCTCCGCGCCTTGGCGACAAGCTCCAACCCAACTTCGAAGCCCGCGTCTGATTCAATTCCTACGGCGCGGACGAAGGCGACGTCGTATGCCTTGAAGGAGTTGGTGGCATCGTTGGTTCCGACACGGCCAAGCACGCCGAGCGATCGGCCAGCTAACCGCGACAGAAGACTCTTCAAAAGCGGGCCACCCACCTGTTGGCCACCGCGCACGTAGCGGCTCGCCGCTGCCACCACTACACCACGCTCCACCAACTTGGTCAGTGCGTCGATCTGAGCGGGGTCATCGCACCCGTCGGCCATGGTAACGACGACAACGGGCGCCTCGGCCTGCGCGATTCCGAAACGTATAGCCCGAGCCGGACCGCGCCCGTACGTGTTAAGAGTCGGCTTCACCCGCGGATCGTGGCGCGCGTACTCCGCCGCGAACGGTGCTGTGGTGTCGTCTTCTGAGTCATAGACGACCAACACTTCGCACGGAAGGTGAACCGCCTCAAAGATGCGATCGAGGCACTGAATAATCGTTTCGGCTTCGTTGAACACCGTGACGATAATCGAGACTCGGGCACGCTCACCGGGCGCTAATCGATCAACGCTGCGTCGACCGAACCGACCTAAGGTCGCAGTGGTGGTCATACCTTTCCACCCTCGCCCCGGAGCGCCCAGATATCGATCACGGGTACATCGAAACTGAGATCGCGGTAGCGACTGTGGGGCGCCGCAATGATAACGATCTCCGCCTTTTTCAGCAGTTCGGCCTCAGACACAAGACGGGGATCTCCGCAGACGTTGTCATCGGCGCAGACAACGTCACCCGCTGAGAATTTCAGGATTCGTCGAAGCTTGAATGCGAGGCTCGACCTGGTGTCGTCTGAATCGCCTTTGAAGGCCATCCCAAGAATGCCTACCGTCTTTGACGCGAGGTCCGGGTACCGCTCCTTGACTCGGGAAACGACGTACAGCGGCATACCCTCGTTGATCATCATCGCGGAATGACCGAGGAGGAATTTGTTGTCGTTGAACGCTGCCAACTGCATGGTGTCTTTGAA
>JANMZO010000010.1:0-13123 GCA_031383405.1 Acidimicrobiia bacterium
GTGACTTGTCGAACCGTGGGGCAGGCTCGGGGACGTGACTGCCACGACCGCGCTTGACGAAGTCATTCCGCAGGCGTCGAAGACGCTCGTGCAGCGCATCCCGGCGTACGCGTTGTTTGTCGCCGTGGCGTTCTTCTGGGGCATGAACTCGGTCGGGATGAGGGTCACCGGCCGCACCGTTCCCCCCCTCACAGTTGCGGCCGGCCGGGCGGTGATTGGAGGCACCGTGCTGCTGTTCATCGCACGACGCACCGGCGCGGACTGGCCGCGAACCCGACAGGAATGGACCGGCTTGGCGTGGATAGCATTCCTGATGACCGGTTTATCTACAGCATGCCTGTTCCTGGCCGCCAAGAACGCGCCGGCCGGACTGGTGTCGATCTTCTCCAATCTCATGCCACTGTTCACGGCGATGTTTGCGCCGGTCCTCCTGAAGGAAAAGATCAGTAGGCGGGTGGTTATCGGCCTCATCGTCGGACTTGCGGGAGCAGTCGTTGTCGCATCGAGGGCGATTCACGGCGACATCAAAGCTATGGGCGTGGTGTTCGGGGTCCTGGCGGCGATCGGAGCGGCGCTCGGCTCGATCATGTACAAGCGGTTCCCGCTACCGCGACTCAATCGGCTCATGATCGTGGCCGTTCAACTGCTGTTGTCATCGACCGTTCTCGGCATCGGCAGCCTTACCGAGAACCATTCGAACATGACCTTCCCGTGGCAGTTCACGCTTTCCTTCGTATACCTGACGTTTCTCGGCCTGGCCATTTCATTCGTACTCTGGTCGGAGCTTCTGTCTCGCGCGTCGAGCATGCAGTCGAGTGCCGTGTCGTATCTCTCCACCGTCATCGGCGTGGCCCTCGGAGCGATCCTGCTCGGCGAACGATTGAGCATTACCGTCCTGATCGGCGGCATCATCGCAATCGCAGGCGTCGCCATAGTGCAACTCGACCAACTTCGGCCGAGCCGCCCGACCCGACCGACAGCGGCAGCGTAGCTACGGGTGGGCGCTTCGGCCGGGCCGTGACATGTGCTGCCCCACCCGGGACGGCCCGAAACTCAGCCGTTCTTCGGCAAGGTCGAGAACGGCACCTTCGCATCGTTGCCGGGCTCCTTGGCCAGACCCAGCACGCGCTCACCGATGATGTTCTTCTGGATCTGATCCGTGCCACCGTAGATAGGAGGCGCCTGAGCGTACAGGGCGGCTTCAGTGACACCGTTCAGTGTTGCGTCGCCGGTGGCAGCTTCGAGAGCTTTGCGCTGTGCATCGGTGTAGCCGTGCAGCATTCCGACCGGGCCGAGGATCCGAAGACCAAGGTCGCGCTGCAATCGTACGATGTTGCTCATCGAAAGCTTGCCGATGTTGGCCATTCCCGGAATCTCTTTACCCGAGATGCGAGCCGCCTTGACGCGTTCGTTGTTGAAGCGGCCTATCTCGTTGAGAGTGTGCAACTCGGCGAGACCCTGCCTGATCGTCGCGTTGTTGATCTGGCCGTTCTGCTTGGCCAGGTAGGCAAGACCCTTGAAGCTGGCGGCCCGGGGACCGGACGACGACACGCCGCTCGACGAAGGCTTCGGTACGAAATCGCCGGCGCGCTTCGGCAGATGACCGGCAATGGTGCCGGCGATTGCCATACTCTGCGCTCCGCCGCCACCGGCGCTGAGACCCGAACGCTCAAACATCAGCGTCGCATTCGCGACAGCCCAGCCATTGTTCTGCGCGCCTATCATTGATGCGCCCGAAACCCGGGCATCGGTGAGGAACACCTCGTTGAACATCGCGTGCCCGGTCATCTCGCGGAGCGGACGAAGATCGACGCCGGGCTGGTTCATCTCAATGCCGAAATACGTGATGCCCTGGTGCTTCGGGGCTTCCGGATTCGTGCGGGCGAGCAACATGCCGAGGTCAGCCCATTGGCCACTCGATGTCCAGACCTTCTGACCGTTGACGATCCACTCGTCGCCGTCCTGCATGGCTCTTGAATTGAGCCCGGCGAGGTCAGATCCGGCCCCCGGTTCGCTGAACAGTTGGCACCACGCGCGTTGGCCCGTAACGATGTCTTTCACGAAGAGGTCGATCTGCTCCTGTGTGCCATGGGTGGCAATCGTCGGAGCGGCGAGCAGCATGCCGAGTCCGCCCGGGGCGGGAAGCGCACCGAATGCCGCGATCTTGTTCGCCACCTTGACCGAGTCGCTCCGCGACAGACCCTTTCCAAACGCGTTCGCCGGAAGGGTTGGAGCGGCCCATCCCGAGTTACCGAGGCGGTCCCACCACTGCTCAACCATCAGGTCGGCGTCCCAGTTGGCTTCCAGCCAGGCGTGGAGTTCATCAATCAAATCGTCAGTTGCCATGACACTATTTCACCCCCGAACGTCACGAATGTCCAAAACACCGCGCCCGGAGTGGCGGCCGTCACACGGGCTGACCGGGCCTCACGAACGTCGCAGGGCCTCGGCCGCCATCTCCCGGAGCTTCACGTTCTGGATCTTGTTGCCGTTGGCGCTGGGTGTGACCGGAAAGGCGTCGATGACGATGACCTTGACCGGTACCTTGTAGCGCGCCAGGTTCGCCTCGCAATGCTCAATCACGGCCGCTTCGTCAACACCCTCCGGCGCGACGACAAATGCCACCGGTCGTGCCCCGGTGGGCAGGTCGACGGCGACGACGAGCGCCTGATCAACGCCTGGCACTTCCAGCACCCTCTGCTCGACCTCGGCCGGTGAAACAAGAAACCCTCCCAGTCGCAGCGCGTCACCCATGCGGGTGATGTACGTGAACGTACGATTCCGTGCGTTGGACTCCGCGGGCCCTTCGGCGACGTCACCGGTGCGGAACCAACCGTCCGTGAACGCGGCGTCAGTTAACTCAGTATCGATTCCATCGCCCCCTTCGGCGAGGTAGCCCCGAAAGAGACTCGGGCCACGCAGCCACAACTCGCCGTCGACAATCCGAAACGCGGCATCGGCCGAAACCATTGCACCGCCGGCCAGACTCCGCCACGATGCCGGTCCCGACGGATCACGAGCCGAGAACAGCGCCTGTACTTCGCTCATACCGTACAGGCCGGTGAGGGTCGCTCCCGCCTGCTCGGCCCGCGCGACGATCCCTTCGAGGCTCGAATTGAACCGGGCGTAGCCACCGAGTCGGATCGTCGACAGATCAGCTCCGCCGAGGAGGAGTCGGTGGTACATGTCGTCGCTTCCGTTGACGGCGGTGATGCGATGGTGAACTATGCGCCCGGCGGTTTCTCCGGCGTCAAAGTGGTCTTCCACGACGATCGTCGAGTTCGCCGCAAGCGCGGCCGTGAGACTCGACAGCCCGAACGTTCCGCACAACGGCATCGTGAGAAGCACGACGTCATCAGCGGTGTACCCGAGGCCCACCGCCGCGTCGCGACCGTGCACCGCAATTGATCCCTGTGTATGCAGCACCATCTTTGGGCGACTCGTCGTGCCCGACGTGGTGAAGACGATGAAGGGATCAACGGACTCCGGCGCCTCGAGTTCGGTCGTGCCGTCCGGCGCGACCGGGCGGCTCCAATCTGCGTCAACGACGACTTTGGCACCGGAGCGAGCGATGAGCGCCCGCGCTTCGGCAAGGGAGAAGCGGGTGTTCACCGACACCGCGACGAATCGGCCCGCCGCGCAGGCCACCAACACGTCGAGATAGGTGAACCCGTTCGGCAACCAGATCGCGACCCGGTCACCGCGCGCAAGGCCGTCAGCCCGCCACCGGGCCGCAAGCCCGCATCCCCGCTCCCTGATCGTCGCGCAAGTCACGCTGGTGCCGTCCGGCAGAATGAACCGGCTCGATGAGCGGTCGAACAGATCCAAGACGTTCATGCACCGGGAACCTACGGCATCGGCACAGCCACGTCGATTCAGGACCCGACCATCGGTGGAAACGGGTAATGCGCCGAGGCTCCGTTCTGAGCACGGCGCTTTCGGCTGACAAGGCGCTGTCGTTGGGCGCGGAGAGGCCTCTACCTGGTGTTGGAAACGACGAGTGGAGGCGCCACTTCGGTGAGCGCTCCGGTATGAACGTCGTACACCGCACCCCAGACCAACGCATCGCTGGGCAGCAGAGGGCACTCCCGGACACGTCGCACGTCTTCGCGAACGCTCTGCTCGACGTCGTTGAACGGGTAGAAGTCGATGGACGGGCGCAGGCCGACAGCATCTTCAACCCGGTCACAGATCTCTTCGTTGGTCACCCCGTGCAGGCCACAGCCGGTGTGGTGCACGACAACGAACTCCCGGGTGCCGAGCCAGTGCGATGAAAGAACCATCGAGCGGATCGCATCGTCGGTGGCCCGTCCGCCAGCGTTGCGCAACAGGTGCGCGTCGCCGATTTCCAGTCCCAGAAGCCGGAAAAGGTCGAGACGGGCATCCATGCAGGTAAGCACGACGAGGCGTCGGCTGGGCGCGGCGGTCAGATTGTCGGGCTCAAACCGCTCAGAATAGTTTCGCGCTGCCGCGAGGATCTTCTCGTATTCCACAAGGGCCCACGATACGTGAATTCAACTTCACATATAATCGAAAAGGCCGACGCAGGCGGCCCCCCGGGTCGCATAGATGGCGGGCGTCGGTCGGGAGAACCGGATCCGTCGGCCTTCTGAGCCTTTGATCGTCGTTTGTGGGGCTTACATGGCGTGGAGCCGGGCGATCCGCTCCGCCGTTGGCGGATGGGTCTGAAACAGAGAGGCAAATCGCACCTGACGTCCGGTGAACGGATTGATGATGTAGGCCGTGGCCTGAGCGGGGTTGACCGCCATCGGCACCCGTTTCACGTACGTCTCTATCTTTGCCAGGGCGTCGGCCAACGCTGTTGGGTCACCGCTGATCTCCCCGCCGGCCCGGTCCGCCTCGTACTCACGCGCCCGGGAGATGGTGGCCTGGATGATCATGGCTCCGATCGGCGCGAGGATGCTGAGCAGAAGAAGTGCGATCGGATTGGGGCGGTCCTCGTCGTCGCCGCCGCCGAACGCGCCGAACCACATCGCCATGTTCGCGATGTAGCTGATGCCCGTGGCGATCGCAGCAGCGACGGAGCCGATCAGGATGTCTCTGTGCTTGATGTGCCCAAGTTCGTGAGCAACCACGCCGCGCACCTCACGACGGTCGAGCACTTCAAGGAGGCCAACCGTCACGGCGACGACCGCCTTGCGCTCGTTGCGGCCCGTGGCGAAGGCGTTCGGTTGAGGGCTCGGGGAAATGAAGAGCCGCGGCACCGGAATTCCGGCCCGCTGTGACAATTCTGCGAGATCGTGCTGGAGCCACTCGAGCTGACCGGATTCCACCGGCTTCGCCCCGGAGGCTTTCACCGCGAGCGTGTCGCTGAACCAGTACGAGCCACCCACCACGACGAGGGCCAGGACGAAGGCGATCGTCGCGCCACCACTTCCGCCCAAGGCTGAGCCAATGGCGACCATGCCGCCGCCCAGAAGTCCAAGAAGGCCGACGGTCTTCATGTTGTTGGTGATGCCACTTTTCGAGATGTTACGCATACGTACTTTTCCTTGATTGAGAGAGTTGAGATCTGGTTGATGCTTGCTGGGAGCCGCGCCAATCGTGAACGGCGGGTTACACCTTCGAAAGCACCCTTCCTTCCTCCAGCACACGCCGTTCCCTTGAATCCGCTCGCAACGACGCCCATGTGGCTACGACCAGCAGTGCCACGATCACGACCAGCGAAACCACAATCGGGATTTTGTAGGCGCCTGATACCAGCATCTTCACCCCGACGAACCCCAGCACACCGGCGAGTCCGACCTTCAGGTAACGAAGCTTGTCCATTGCGCCGGCGAGCAGGAAGTAGAGGGCCCGGAGACCCAGGATGGCAAAGGCATTCGAGGTGAACACGATGAACGTATCGTCCGTGACCGCAAAGATCGCTGGGATCGAGTCGACGGCGAAAATGACGTCGCTGGTTTCGATCGCTACGAGCACGGCAAGCATGGGTGTCGCAACACGCATCCCGGCCTTGACCTTCGAGCCACCGGCTTCGATATGTGCTATCTCAGCCGACGAGAGATCGTTGGCTCGAACGGTGAACTTCTGACCGTGGTACTCGTCGGTCACCGGCATGATTTTGCGGAGGACCCGGACCAGCGGGTTCCTCCCCGGGTCCATCGACTGGTCCTTGTGTCGGAGCATTTTGACCGCCGTGAACACTAGAAAAGCCCCGAAGAAGTAGACCGTCCAATGGAACCGTTCAAGAAGTGATGCGCCGGCAGCGATGAACACAGCCCGCAACACCAAGGCGCCGAGAACACCGAAGAACAACACCCGGTGCTGGTACTTCGCCGGAACCTTGAAGTACCCGAGAATCAACGCGAACACGAAGATGTTTTCCACGGACAGGGCTTTTTCGATGAGGTACCCGGCAAAGTACTCACCGGCTGGCTGCGATCCGGCAAACATCCACACGGCCACACCGAATGCGAGACCCAGGGAGACCCAGATAGCGCTGGAAACCCCAGCTTCTCTGATGGAGACCTCATGGGCGTCACGGTGAAACACAAAAAGGTCGAGCACAAGGGCGCCGACAATCACGGCGAGCACTAGAACCCAAACAGCAAACGAAACGGACACGGGAAAGACCTTTCAAAGTCAAGAAAACGGCTGTTGATTACAGCCGAAAGTCTTTCCGCCGGAACAGGTCATGGACCTGCGCCGACTAGCCCCACCGAGCGCATTGCGCTGTGTTGACGACGGGCCTCGCGGGATACTCCCCTTCGGTGCACACACCCTACACCAGAAGTACATTTCATGCAACTAGTTGCCGCTATCGTCATGGAGAACCTCTGCAGCGGACGCGTCCGGCGTGGAAGTGGTTGATCACGCCGGTCTTTAGGCCCAAAAATTGCCAGCGAGTTCGTGCCTCAGGCGAAACAGGCCGTCTCATCGATTCCGTTCTCCGAAACCGACCCGACGCATTCGGAACGGGCCCGGAGGCATAGGCTGCGGGTGTGGAGATTCTCGGAATTCATCATGTCAACCTGACCGTCAAAGACGCCGACGAAGCCCGGGCGTTCTACGTCGACGTCATCGGGCTCGCTGTGCGGGGGGATCGCCCGGATTTTCCGTTCGGGGGCTGGTGGCTCGACGTCGGCGCACAGCAGGTTCACCTCGTGGTCGGCGAGCCTCGCACCGAAACCTTTGACCACTTCGCGATCCAGGTCGGCGACCTCGATACCAGCGTGGCCGAGCTCCGGGCCAAAGGACTGAAAGTCAGCGACCCTCAGGGCGTTGGGGTCAACCGGCAATCGTTTCTTCGCGACCCGTGGGGCAACCGCATTGAGCTGCAAGAGGTCACTCGGTCGTAGGCCCCTGGGGCCTCGTGTAGGCCTCGTGTATGCCTGGTGGGACTCCCCCGCCTGAACGTAATCCTCCGCATCGGCCACCGGTCAGCTTCAGCGCCATCGCGCCCAACATTTGGCCTTTTGACCCATTTCGATCAAGTCAACCACTCAAAGCGTCGACTTTCCGGCCATGCGAGCACTGCGTGAGTTCGATTTCGTCCGATTCGCCGGGAACGCTCGCGATATTGCCATCGTGATCGACGGTGCCGGATCGATTCTGGCCACGTCAACGTCGGTGGAACGTCTCATTGGCTACGACGCCCAAACGGCCGTATCGAGAAACTTCGTCGAGTTCGTTCACGAAGACGATATCGAGCTCACCTCGGAACTCCTGGCAACGACCCGCGGACGCGAGGGGGAGACGGTCCCAGTCAACGTTCGCCTCCAACACGCCAGAGGACACTGGGTTCCCTTCGAAGTGTCGCCGCTGAACCTCCTGTCCTCCGAGGGAGTGATCGTGTTGACGGGCCGAGACATCACCGACCACGTGGACCGAGAACGCGAACACCGCGCCGCAGCGAGCCGTTTCCAGGCATTGGCCAAGTCAGCGCCCATCGCTATCGTTCGCCTCGCTATCGATGGTCAGTGTGACTTTGTCAACGACCGCTGGACCGAACTGTCCGGTCAAGCGTTCGAAGAAGCACTGGGGCTCGGGTGGACCGAGGTTATTGAGCGTCGTGACCTACGAAAGCTCATCGACATCCGCGATCAACCAACCCAGTCGGGCGAACTTGAACTAACGCTGCACGGCCGTCACGGCAGGCGGCGCAGTGTTATCGGACGCTGGACGGTCGTCCTCGACGACCGCGGGGATCCGACGGGTTTCGTCGGAACGATGGAAGACGTCACCGATCGCAAAGCCCTGGAAGCACGGTTGCTTCATCAGGCCACGCACGACACGCTTACGGGCCTTCCCAACCGGGTAATCCTCTCCGAACATCTCAGCCAGTTCCTGTCGGCTGCGGGGCGAACCGGAGACCGCATCGGCGTCGTCTTCTGTGACCTCGACCGGTTCAAGATCGTGAACGACAGCCTCGGCCACGAAACCGGTGACCGTCTTCTGATCTCGGTGGCGCGACGGCTAACGGCAACGTTGCGGGGCTATGACATAGTCGCCCGCTTCGGGGGCGACGAGTTTGTCGTGTTGACCAGCGTCAGGAACGACAGCGACATACACGATGTAACGCAACGTCTTCAAGCGATCTTTGCACAGCCCTTCGAGATCGGCATCGGCTATCCGTATCCGTGCACCGCCAGCATCGGAATTGCGCTCTCCGAGCCCCACTCGACCCCGGAGACGCTGCTTCGCGACGCCGACGTTGCGATGTACCGGGCCAAGGAGCGGGGCCGGGGCCGTTCTGAGCAGTTCGACGACCGTCTACGCGAGCGAGCCAACGACCGGATGAACCTCATCACAGAGCTGCCGCTCGCCGTATCTCAGAATCAACTCGTGGTGTTGTACCAACCGATCGTCCGTACGATCGACGGAAGCCTTTCGTCGGTTGAGGCGCTCATGCGTTGGGATCATCCAACCCGGGGGCGGCTGTCCCCTGACACGTTCATCGAGGGCGCCGAGGAGTCAGGGCTGATCCTCGCGTTCGGCGACTGGATTTTGGATCGCGCCTGCAACGATCTGCTTGATGTCGATCCGATTAAGCTGAACATCAACCTTTCGGGATGTCAGGTGCGCGATGCCGGTCTTGTCAGCAGGATTGCCGAGTCGCTCGAACGGACCCGCTTTCCACCTGCGCGGTTGGTCTTCGAAATCACCGAGTCCGTGCTCGTGCACGACATCGACGCGACTGTGTCGACCCTTCAACAATTGAAGTCGCTCGGTGTTTCGATCGCGGTGGATGACTTCGGCACGGGTTACTCGTCATTGAACTATCTGTCGCGATTCCCCGTTGATTCGCTGAAAATCGACCGCTCGTTCGTGCAATCGCTTGGTATGCCCGGGGTGCAGAGTTTCGAGAAGCGCCGAAGCGACAACGAGATCGTCCGTTCGGTCATTGCGCTGGCCCACGCTCTCGGCATGACCGCGACGGCCGAAGGGGTCGAGACACCGACCCAACTGTCGCAACTGGCCGCACTGGACTGTGACTTCTCGCAGGGTTACCTCTTTCAGGAACCTCAGCCGATAGAAGCGCTGCGACAGCACTGGGTGAACCGGGTCAACACTCGCTGGTGACTCTTGCCATCAGATTGTTTCGATGTTCAGGCGAGGTCGCCCACCGTCGCCCACCGTCGCCCGCCGTCGCGCGGAAGCTTCCCTGTAAGCGCGCCCAGGAGCGCAGAACATGCCACCTGGTAGGTCGTGGTGCGAACGCGGGAACCCATTACCGACGGAACCGCTCGCACGGAACAACGGAGTAAACGGTGCGGTTCTGGTAGGGAAGGCGAAGTCCCCACCAGAACCGACTCGCAAATGCAGGCCCCGGCGGGAGAGCCACGTCATCGCTGGCGCAGACACTAACACCTACCGGGAGCGGGGTTTCGCCCGCGCCGTGGGCACCGCCGCGGCCGGATCATCCGGCCAGGGATGCCGGGGGTACCGACCGCGGAAATCCGACCGAACCGCCGGATAGCCAGTCCTCCAGAACCCGTTCAGATCCGACGTCACCGCCGCCGGTCGACCAGCCGGAGAAAGCAACACCATACGAACCGGGATTCGTCCGCCGGCGATTGTTGGACCGGAGGAAGCGCCGAAGAACTCCTGCAACTTGGCCTCAATCGTCGGACCTCCAGAATCGAGGTGCTCGACGGTTGCCGAGCGACCCGATGGGATCATGATCCGAACCGGGGCCTCCGTTTCGAGGCGCCGCTGGTACAGCGGTGGGAGTTGGTTGAGAAGGAGTGTCTCGATGCTCACGCCCCGCATCGGGTCTTTGGCCTTACGACCACGGAGTTCCGGCCCCAGCCAGTCCCCCGCGGAGCCTACGAGCTTCTCGATGGACCAGTCGGGCCACGCGGATGGCTCTGGGGAGGCACGAGGCTCCTCGACGTCCAACCCCCGCAGGAACTCGAGGCGACCCCGCAAGACGGCCACCGGCCCGGACGAAAGGAGAGCGGCGAGATCGAGGTCCGCGATCACCGCAGCTGCAACATCATCGCCGGTCGGCGCGGTCGTCCTGGAAGTGAGCACGGCCGCGCCGAGTCGGGTTTGCTCGATGGTCTCAATCCGACCACTGGGCAGGCGCCGAGATGTACGGGTCTCGGTTGTGGCCATTTCCAGGTCGAGGATCTCGGCCGCCGTGACGGCGATGGCGCGAAAGATCCGTCCGGCCCTTCGGTCGCCGTCTATCTCGAGAGCGACAATCACGGGAGTGCCACGTAGTGGGTCGGCATCGGTCATCGTGGCTATAACCCCCGTCACGAGCTGGTATCGACCGGAGTCATCGCCCACCCGACCGGCAATCCGTTCGGGAAATGCGAGGGCCGAGAGTTGCCCGGTGCTTCGCTCACGACGCGGACGCGCTCGAGTATCGCTCCCCGTCGGGCGAGAAGTAGCACCGGGTATCTCAAACTCATCACCGGCCGGAGCGCTTTTGAGCCGGCCTACGACAAGCCGTCGTAGTCGTTGCGGGGTGGCAGCATCGCCAACGAGTTCCGACGCCAGCGCAATTGCCCGCTCCAGGGTCGCATCATCCCCGGTGTCGACAGCAGAAAGCAGCAATGCCCCCACCCGAGTCGGCACCGGAAGCCCGGCCAACGCCCGGCCAAGCCCCGTTGGCTTGCGGTCGTCGTCGAGCGCACCCAACAGGTGCAGGAGCTCGACAGCAGCCTCCCAGTGTTCCGACGGCGGCCCGTCGATCCACGACAACTCCGAAGGATCGGTAACTCCCCATACGGCCACCTGGAGGACGGCATCGGTCAGATCGGCATCCGAAATTCCGGGAACGTCATTGTCTCGGGATTGGTCGTACTCGGCGGCCGACCAGAGTCGTACAACCAGCCCTGGAGCTTCTCGTCCGGCTCGCCCGGCGCGTTGGCTGGCCGTGGCCTTGGTGGAGCGTTCCGTCACCAACCGGCTCAACCCGGTGCGGGGGTCAAAGGAGGATCGCCGCGTCAGACCGCTGTCGACCACGGTACGGACCCCGGGAATGGTGACGCTCGTCTGGGCCACAGAGGTTGCGAGAATAATCTTGCGTCGGCCGAGAGCGTCAGGTGTCATGGCCAGCAAAACGTCGGCCGGGGCGGAGGACCCGGTCAGGACGCGCGTCACGGTGTCGGGGCCGATCGGACGTCGCCGTAACGAGCGTTCGACGGAGCGGATCTCGCCGGCCCCAGGGAGAAACACGAGAATGTCTCCGGGGTCGGTGCCCGATTCAGAGGTCGACGTGGTCAGGTTGTGCAGTTCAGTGACGATCCCGTTGGTGAGGTCTGCGATCAGGACCGGGCGCTCGCGCACGTCGATCGGAAATGTGCGGTCGGCGGTTGAGACAACGGGCGCGTCGAGCACTGCGGCAAAACGCGCGGCATCGAGAGTGGCGGACATGGCGACCAGCCTCAGATCCGTTCGCAGAAGCGCTTTGGCGTTGACGGCAAGCGTAAGCGAGAGATCGATGTCAAGGCTTCGTTCGTGCACCTCGTCGAAGAGAACGGTCGACACACCCTCGAGCCCGGGGTCGTTTTGCAGCATGCGGAGGAAGACGCCTTCCGTGACGACTTCGATCCTCGTATGGGCGCTTACCTTCGTCTCATCACGCATTCGATAGCCGACCGTGTCGCCTACCCGCTCACCGAGCGTCGCCGCCATGCGCGCCGCCGCCGCCCGGGTCGCCACGCGACGTGGTTCGGTGATGATCAAGCGGTCTCGACCAGCGCGACCGGCAAGCAGAAGAGGAAGCCGCGTCGTTTTACCGGATCCAGGCGGAGCGACAACGACCACCGCTCCTGCGGTGTCGAGGTGGATGCGGATTTGCTCCACGAGTGCGTCTACCGGAAATCGCTCCGGTTGCAGCCCAAGCAGTGCGGTGGCATTGCTCACACCCATTCCTCCCACCGTACAGGCGGCAACCGGACTCGTCGGTTATCCCACCGACACGGCAACGCTATCGTCTTGAGAAATCCACGAGTGCCGGCACCCTCGATGCGATCTCCCGACCGATCTCAAGAGACGCAGTCGCTGCGGGCGACGGGGCGTTACAGACGTGCAGAGATCCGTTGCCTTCGACAATTAGAAAATCGTCGACCATTCCCCCATCGGGCTTCAGCGCTTGCGCTCGCACGCCAGCGTGAGTAGGAACGACGTCATCTTCGGTCACTTCAGGAATGAGTTGCTGCAGACTCCGCACGAACGACTTCTTGCTGATGCTGCGCCACATTTCGCGGGCGCCTTCGCGCCAGTTCTTCGCCGCAAGCCTGTGGAACCCGCGGTACCTCAGGATCTCGACTAGTTCCTTCGCGTCGAAATCGCGCTTTTCGTATCCTTCGCGCTTGAACGCCAGCACGGCGTTGGGTCCGGCGTGGACGCTGCCGTCGATCATGCGGGTGAAATGCACTCCGAGGAACGGAAAATCGGGATTCGGCACCGGGTAGATCAGGCCCTTCACCAGATCACGACGGTGCGGCGCAAGTTCGTAATACTCACCGCGGAACGGGACGATCTGCGCGGTCGGGTCGGCACCGTCCATGCGAGTGACGCGGTCGGAGTACAAACCGGCGCAGTTGACAACAAAGTTCGCTTCGAGGTCGCCCCGGTTCGTGACAACGCGATGGGTGGAGCCGACCCGGTCGAGTCGATCCACCTTGGTGTTGAGAGTCAC
>JANMZO010000044.1:0-4701 GCA_031383405.1 Acidimicrobiia bacterium
CGCCATCAACAAGTTCGAGCGCCGCGGCGCCGAGGATGCGCTGCGCGACGTGCGTCGCCAGATGGTGCGCAACCGCGAGGCGTTCTCCACGCCGGCCGAAGACATGCCGGTCTTCGGCACCATCGCAGCCCGCTTCAACGACGAGGGCGTCACCGCGCTCTACCAGTACCTCCGGTCGCTACTCTCGACCAAGGGCCTCACGCTGACCGAAGGCATGCTGCCGGTCGTCACAACGAAGACGAGCAGGATTGCCGCCGCGATCGTTCCCCCCGCCCGGAGTCGTTACCTGGCCGAGTTGACCGAAACTGTGCGCGCATACCATCGCACGACGGCCGAGCAGGCCGGTGTGGCGCGGCAGCTCCAGCAGCTGTCGGATGTGCGTTCGATGCTGTCGGCGAGCGGTGCCGACACGTCGGCCGTCGACAGGCTCCATGCGCAGGCGATGTTGAAGCTCGATGCAACGACGCATGATCTTCTCGAAGCGTGGCCGGCCCGGGCCAAAGCTATGCGCGCCGATGAACAGGTCGAAGCCAACGGACGGGTGACGTCGCTCGTTCGCACATCGTTGTCCGGCACCCGCATTCCCCGCGTCTCCCTACCGCAAACGTCCGACCACGGCGACCTGGTGCGGTTCCTCCGGGCGGAAAACCTGCCGGGATACTTTCCCTACACCGCGGGCGTGTTCCCGCTGAAGCGCGAGGGGGAAGACCCGGCGCGGATGTTCGCCGGAGAAGGTGGCCCGGCCCGCACCAACAAGCGGTTCCATCTCGTGGCCGACGGCCAGCCCGCCACCCGGCTTTCCACCGCCTTCGACTCCGTCACCCTCTACGGCTTCGACCCGGGCGAGCGACCGGACATCTGGGGCAAGGTCGGCAACTCGGGCGTTTCAATTGCCACCCTCGACGACATGAAGGTGCTCTACGGCGGCTTCGACCTCTGTTCGCCGTCGACGTCGGTCTCGATGACGATCAACGGCCCGGCCCCCACCCTGCTTGCCATGTTCCTCAACACTGCGATCGACCAGCGACTCGACCAGCTGGCGGCGGAAAAGGGACGCGCGCTTAGCGATGCCGAAATGATTGACGCTCGCGCCTTCGTGCTGTCGAACGTTCGGGGCACGGTCCAGGCCGACATTCTGAAGGAGGACCAGGGTCAGAACACCTGCATATTCTCGACCGAGTTCTCGCTCGGCATGATGGCCGACATCCAGGAGTACTTCGTCGAGCACGAGGTGAAGAACTTCTACAGCGTGTCGATCTCCGGCTACCACATCGCCGAAGCGGGCGCGAACCCGATCAGCCAGTTGGCCTTCACCCTCTCCAACGGGTTCACCTACGTTGAGGCGTACCTGGCCCGCGGCATGCACATCGACGACTTCGCGCCCAACCTCTCGTTCTTCTTCTCCAACGGCATGGACCCCGAGTACACCGTGATCGGCCGGGTCGCCCGTCGGATCTGGGCCGTCGCGATGAAGGAGCGGTACGGGGCGAACGACAGGTCGCAACGGTTGAAGTACCACGTCCAGACATCGGGCCGGTCGCTGCACGCCCAGGAGATCGCCTTCAACGACATCCGCACGTCGCTTCAGGCCCTGTGCGCGATCTACGACAACTGCAACTCCCTGCATACCAACGCGTACGACGAAGCGATTACTACGCCCACTGATGAATCGGTCCGCCGGGCCCTGGCGATCCAGTTGGTCATCAACCGGGAGTGGGGTCTCGCGATGAACGAGAACCCGCTGCAGGGCAGCTTCATCGTCGATGAGCTCACCGACCTCGTCGAAGAGGCCGTTCTGGCCGAGTTGGAGCGCATCAGCGAGCGCGGCGGCGTGCTCGGTGCCATGGAGACCGGATACCAGAGGGGCCGGATCCAAGACGAGTCGATGCTCTACGAGCACCGCAAACACGACGGTTCACTGCCGATCATCGGCGTCAACACGTTCCGCAGTCCCAACGGCGAGACCGCACCCGAGCCCATCGAACTGATCCGTTCCAGCGAAGCCGAGAAGCAGGACCAACTCGACCGGCTCCGTGACTTCCAATCGCGTCACGGCGCCGAGACCCCGGCCGCGCTGGCCCGGCTCCAAGACGCCGCGCTGCGGGGCGAGAACCTCTTCGCCGTGCTCGTCGACGCGGTGCGCTGCTGCTCCCTCGGCCAAATCACCGACACCCTGTTCGACCTCGGCGGCAAGTACCGCCGCAACGTGTAGCGACCCGGCTGCAGTCGCTTCCCAGCTTGTTTGTTCAGTCGCTCCACGAGCGGCTGAACGGACAGGAACCACATAGTCCCTGATCGTCGACGGAGGCCGTCATGCTTCGATTCCATGTGTTGTTGCTACCCAATGTTCCATGGGCCGAGCTCCGGGCACGGGTCATTGCGTTGGAGGAGATGGGGTTTGAGGTGGCCGGCGTCGCCGATCATCTCGTCGACTGGACCAAGCCCGACGCGCCCTGGTTCGAGAGTTGGACGACGCTCGCCGCCCTGGCCGAGGCAACGAGCACGATCCGGTTGACCACGCTCGTCACCCAGATTCCGTTGCGTAACCCGGCCATGCTGGCCCGTCAGGTATTGACGCTCGACCAGATCTCCAACGGGCGGATCGAGCTCGGTCTCGGGACCGGTCTCACCATCGATCCGTCATATCCGATGGGAGGCTTCCCGAACTGGACGGCGAAGGAGCGGGTCGACCGGTTCGGTGAGTACGTGTCGATCGTTTCGAAGCTGCTGTCGCAGGAGGTGACCACGTTCCAAGGCGAGCACTACTCGGTCGACGGGATCATCATGAATCCCCGTCCGGTCCAGTCGCCCCGCCCGCCGATCATGGTCGCGGGCATGGGGGCGCGGATGTTGCGCCACGCCGCCGAACACGCGGATATCTGGAACAGCCTGTCGTTCCTCCCCGACTTCGACGACCAGCTCACCGAGACGCGGGCCCGGTGCTCGGTGATGAACGACCTTCTCGTGGAGTTGGATCGGGACCGGTCGACGCTTCGGCGCAGCTACACGATGTTCGACGGCCAGGCCCGACACCACGGCGGGGCAATCAACTACTACGCGTCGACTGGTGCGTTCGAAGACCACGCGAGCCGGGTGATCGAGTTGGGCATCACCGACGTCGGTGTGTATTTCCCGCTCGATCCGGCGCAGATGCGAACGTTTGAGGCCATCGCCACCGACGTGCTTCCGGCGATGCGGGCCCGGCACACATCGGTCTGACGCAGGTTTGACGCTCGGCGATTCCGGGGCACCCCGGAGAGTCCGGAGAGTCCGGAGAGTCCGGGGAACCCCGGCGAGGCCGGAGAGCCAGGGGTCGGCCTGAAGCAGGCCTGAGGGCCCGGCGAGCTTGGAGAGCCAGGGGCCGGCCTGAAGCAGGCCTGAGGGCCCGGCGAGCCAGGCCAGGCCCGAGAACCAGGGGCCGGGCACGTTCGTTTGGATCGCGCCGTATGCTTCGGCAATGCGCGCAATCACGATCTCCACCTATGGCTCACCCCTCGTGCTTTCCGAGGTCGACGACCCGGTAGCCGGTGAAGGCCAGGAACTTGTCGAGGTCATCTATGCCTCGGTCAACCCGCTCGACATCTGGGTGAGCCAGGGCAACTTCGCCGGGATCACCCCGCAACCGCACATCCCGGGAGTCGAAGGAGTGGTCCGCCGTGCCAACGGCGACCTGGCCGTCCTGATGGGTGTTGGTGTCGGCAACCCTGGCACGTACGCCGAGCGCGTAGCCGCGCCGACATCGGGGCTCATTCCGGTCAATGCCGGCACCGACCCGCAGCAGGCGGCCGGCCTCGGGGTCGCCGGGGTCACTGCCTGGATGTGTCTCCATGCGCTCGCCGACGTGAAGGCATCCGACACGGTTCTCGTGCTCGGTGCCAGCGGAGGCGTGGGTTCGGTCGCCGCGCAGTTGGCGAAGATCGCGGGCGCGACGGTGATCGGGCAGACGTCGTCGGCGGGCAAGGTGGCGAGCGTCGAGGCGCTGGGCGTTCGGGCGATTGTGGCCGCATCCGGAGCCGAGTTGGCCGGGGCCCTCGCCGGTACCCCTCCTACGGTTGTGATCGAAGGCATCGGGGGTGACTTCACCGGGGCATGTGTCGACGTCGTCGCGCCCGGCGGTCGCATCGTGAACTTCGGAACCTCGGCCGGCACATCAGTCGGATTTGATATGCGCACCTTCTATCGCAAAGGCACCCGCCTCCTTGGATATGGCGGGCTGCTCCTGACTCCAGCTCAACGCGACAGGGCCTTCACTGCACTGTTCGGCCACGTCGCCGACGGAAGCCTCCAGGTGCCGATCGACGCGGTCCTTCCCCTCGGCCAGGCCAACGATGCCCACCAGCGGATCTTGAACAAGCAGGTCCAGGGCAAGCTCCTGCTCGACCCGAAGCGATAGCGGCGAACCGATTCGGTCGTTTGGGTGCACCATTCCACCGGGAGGGGTGAAAAGTGCACCCACTCCGCCTTTCGCCTCCGGACGGGGCTGCCGAAATGATGACAGGGCCGAGGCGAGCGCCGCGCCCATGACCAGCACCCATCCGCGTCGGTAGCTGGCCAGTGCCGCAACCGGACTTCCCGGACGGCCCTGCACCGCAACGAGCACTGCCACGCCGTTGACCGATCCGACCTGACGGAACGTCGAGTTGATCGCGCTGCCGACCGCGAAGCGCTGCGGGGCGAGCGTCGAAACGGCCGCCGATGACA
>JANMZO010000067.1:0-22415 GCA_031383405.1 Acidimicrobiia bacterium
GAAATGGCGGGCGCCGTCTCGATCAGCAGATCGTCTCTCCTCGAGCGCTACGAACGCGACGCACGTGCCGCCGCGAAGCACACCGCTATGAGCCCCAACACCTACATCCTCGGCGGCCGGCACCGGCTCGGTCTCGACCCGACGGCGACGGTCTTCTGACGCACCATCCCGGCTCAGTCGGTCCCCTGTTGTGCGACGCAGTCGGCGGGAGGTGAGCCCGGTGAGTGTTCCCGAGCCAGAGCACAAGCGGACTCACGGGCGCGTTGTTCAGAGACCCTGACGACATACAACGACGCGTCACTACTCCGGCTTTGAGGCCATCGGCGTTGAGTCGAACGGCTCGGGGGCGCAGCCCTTCTAATGTCCTCTATCGGCGGGGCCTACGAGACATACCGAGAGAGGGCTGACGCGGCCAACTTTGCGATGCCAGGCCGCCTCGTCGACGTCGGTGGCCACCGCCTCCACATCAACTGCACCGGCACGGGCAGCCCGACCGTCGTGCTGGAAGCCGGCTTGGGGGAACCCTCGACTGCGATGGCCTGGATTGCTCCTGCAGTTGCCGGCACCACCAGGGTGTGCGTCTACGACCGGGCCGGGCGTGGTTGGAGCGAATCCGCCTCAGCGCCACAAGATGGAATTCGGACAGCGACCGACCTCCGCGATTTTTGCTGGAATGAGCCCACGAGCCGGGACCGTACGTGCTCGCCGGCCACTCCGCCGGCGGCATCTATGTCCTCAACTACGCCCGCCTGTACCCGACCGAGGTCGCCGGTGTGGTTCTGCTCGACTCGATGCACCCCGAGCAGTACACCTAGTGACCGCCGAGAAGGACGCTGAACCGGGTTGGATGGCCGCACAGACCGATCTCCTGGGCCTCTCGACGCAGAGCGTCCACCGCTTCGCCCCCGACGCCACGCATGCCATGCTCACGGAGAACCAGGCAGTAGCTGCCCGGTCCAGCCAAGCGGTGCGCGACGTCGTGAACTCAATCCGGACCAGGACATCCATCTCCCGATGAATTGGAATCTGCCCCGGGTCAGCGCTACGACAGCGTCGGGTCAGCGGCGAGGCGAACCATGGTCACATGAACACATCAGCGAAGACGCAGCACGAAACGTACCCGGTTCGATTCTCCGTGGATTACCCGGACCGGGATCTCAACAGGATCACCACGGCCTTCCGAGCGTTCGCGGCAATCCCCATTCTCACGCTGCTGGCAGCGATCTCCGGGGGGACGTGGCAGTGGACGCGCAACAGCGGGTCGACCCCGATCTCTCTTGGAGCAGGAGGCCTGCTGTGCTTCGGTCCTCTCCTGATGATCGTGTTCCGGAAGAAGTACCCGCGTTGGTGGTTCGACTTCAACTTGGAGCTGCAGCGGTTCACCAACCGGGTCTGGGTGTACCTGCTGCTGATGGACGACCGGTACCCCTCGACCACGGATCAACAGTCGGTGCATCTCGACTACGACTATCCCGATGCCAGCCGGGATCTCAATCAGTGGATGCCTCTGGTGAAGTGGTTGTTGGCGATCCCGCACTACGTTGCGCTTGTCGTTCTCAACGTCGTTGCCGTCCTTGGCGTTTTCGTGGCATGGATCGCCATCTTGTTCTCCGGCCGGTTTCCGCGGTCGATCTTTGACTTCGTAGAAGGTGTCATCCGGTGGAACAACCGGGTCATCGGGTACGCATTCACGCTCGTCACCGACCGGTACCCACCGTTCCGTTTTTCATGAGCGCAGCTCCACCGCAGCCGAATGCCGAGCGTGTGGTCGGCAGGGTCGGGCCATGACCCGCCGCCAACGACAACTGGACGAACTCCGAACCTTGTGCTCGATCGGTGCAATCGGACGCGCGATCGACCTGGCGTATGAGCATTTCGCCGACTTCGGGCCTGACGACAACATCGCAGTCCTGATTTCCGAGGCATTGGAGCAGGCCGAGGTCCCGGCTTCCATTCGCAGCAAATTTACCGAGCTGCTTGCGTCGCAAGGGTGAGCGACTGTCACGACTCGGACGCGACGCTCCGCGGTACAGTCGCGGCATGCACGTAGCTCTCCTCGGCGAACTCGAGGTGCTCGATGCCGAGAACAAGAGTGTGATGTTGACAGGGGCGAAGCTCCGTTCGCTTCTGACGGTGTTGGCGTTGCACGCAGGTCGCGTGGTCCCCGCGGACCAACTCGTCGAGGCCCTGTGGGGTCAGGATCCGCCGTTGGCGGTTCGCAACGGCCTCCAGGGCCTCGTGTCAAAGCTTCGTCGGGCACTTGGCTCCACCGGTCTCGTGGTCATGCGGGGCGGGGGCTACGTGTTGGAGGTTCCACCGGAGGCAGTCGACGTGCACCGCTACGAGCGGTTGGTATCAGAGGGACGCGCGGCGGCCGTGAGCGGTGACGCCGCTCAGGCGATCTTGCTCCTGAGAGAGGCAGATGCGTTGTGGCGAGGCAACGTGCTCGCCGAATTCGCCTATGAGGAGTTCGCGTTGGCGTCGATCACGCGCCTGTCGGAACTGCGCCTCGCCACAGTCGAGGAGCGACTCGCGTCAGAACTCCACGTCGGAAGCCATCACGGCGTGATCGGCGAGCTCGAGGCGCGGGTGGCGTTGTATCCGTTACGCGAACGGCCTCGTGGGTTGTTGATGACCGCGTTGTACCGTGCTGGGCGTCAGGCCGACGCTCTCCGGACGTATCAGGAGGGACGCCACGTTCTAGGCGAAGAGCTGGGCCTTGAACCCGGCCCGGAGTTGCGCCGGTTGGAACTGGCGATTCTCGCTCAGGACCCGGCGCTCGACGCTCCCGCCATGACCCAGCAGGGTTCGGTGACGTGGGCTGAACGTCGCTCGAGAATCCCTGAGTCGCTGACGCCATTGGTCGGACGGACCGCGGAGCTTCAGGAGCTCGAACGGCGATTCGGCGATTGCCGGCTCATGACACTCGTCGGCCCCGGTGGGGTAGGCAAGACAAGGCTCGCGCTCGAAGTGGCTCGGACCCGATCGTCGGTGTTTCGAAATGGCGCCTGCTTTGTCGAGCTTGCTCCGCTTGGTGATCCCGCAGGTGTGCGCGAAGCGATTGCGTTTGCGCTCGACCTGCCCGACGCAAGGCAGCTGGCCGCGATGATCGGTGCACGTGAGCTGTTGCTCGTGCTCGACAACTGCGAGCACGTGATCGGCTCGGCCGCCGAGGTTGCTGAGGACCTTCTGCGTCAATGCCCCGGTCTGCGTGTGCTGGCGACGAGCCGCGAGGGGCTCCGGGTAAGTGGAGAAACGATCTGGCCGGTACCGCCCCTTGCGACGAATGATGCCGTGCAACTCTTCCTCTCCCGTGCACACGCAGTCGGAACGCGACTGGAACTCTCCGACCAGGTTCTCGGCGCCGTCTCAGATATCTGTGTTCGTCTTGACGGTCTCCCGCTAGCGATCGAGCTCGCAGCGGCCCGCACGCGGGCCTTTCCCGTTGCGCAGATCCTGTCTCGTCTGAACGACCGTTTTCGACTCCTCACCGGCGGCTCCCGGAACGCACTGCCCCGCCAGCAAACCCTTCGAGCGGTTGTCGACTGGAGTTACGAGCTGTTGTTCGGTGATGAGCAGCGCGTCTTCGAACGACTCTCCGTGTTCCCCGGCGGCTGTGACTTGGTCACGGCACAAGCGGTGTGCTGCGACGAGACCCTCCCGGCCGAAGACCTGGAGGACATCATCTACGCCCTGGTCGACAAGTCGCTCGTCATCGTGCAGCCAACATCGCCAGCGCCCCGATATACGCAGCTCCAGACGTTGGCACAGTACGGCCGTGAGCGACTCGCCGAGCGGGGCGAATCCGCACGGGTCCGTGATGCCATGGCCGCGCACTTTGCAGCGCTGTGTGCGAGGTCATCGGATGCGTTCTTGGGTGATGACCAGCGAGCATGGCTCACCGCCATCGACCGGGAGCAGGACAACCTCAGGGGAGCACTGGGATGGGCGGTCGCCGGTAACGACGCCGAAACGGCGTTGACGATCGCGGGCGGTGCCAGCTGGCCGCACTGGCTGGCCGGCACGATGATCGAAGGCAAGCGCTGGCTCGAGGAAGCCTTCGCCTGTGCCGGCGCGGCGAGTGAGACCACCGTGGCGCTGGCGCGCACGGGCCGTGCGTTGATCGATTTCCAGGTGGGCGTACCGGATGATGTCGACGCCGACCTCGAAGCAGCGCTGGAGGTATTCCGTCGCCACGGCGACGTGGCGTCAATGGCGTTGACATATTCGTTCTACGCAGAAGTCGCCGCCGCACGCGGAGACATCGACGAAGGCCGGGCCCGCCGCAACGAAGTGCTCGAGTTCTATATGTCACAGCCCGACGATCCCTTCGTGGTGGCCGCCCGTGCGTACTCACGGGGAAAGCTTGGCCTGTTGAACGGCGACATGGCCGAGTCGGAGCGCCGCTACCGCGAGGCTGCTGAAGGATTCGCGCAGATCGACCGGCCGATGATGCGTTCGATGTGCCTGGGAATGGTGGCTGACTTCGACGAACGCAATCGTGACTACCACGCTGCGATTACTGCTCTCCAAGAGGCTGTCGTAATCGTGGACACCATCGGTCTCAAAGGATTCATGGGAGCGTTGCTGGCACGCCTCGGATGGGCGCTACTACAGAACGGCGCGACGGAGCGCGCCGAGATCACGTACGAACGTGCCCTCGAACTTGCACGGCGCTTGAACAACGCGCCCGTGGTCTTCCTTTCCCTCACCGGGTTGGCGATGACGCACCGACTCCACAGTCGCACCCCCGAGGCCACTCAGGCAGCAACCAAGGCGCTCAGCTACTACCGCGCTGGCGGCTCACGTCACCGCGCAGGAGGGCTTCGGCGGCTGTCGAATCGCGTCGATGCGCTGTCCGATGTGCTCACTGCTGCTGCGGCCTGCTGCGCGCTGCTGGGCATCGTTGCTGCCGAGGCGGGACAAGGGTCTGAAGCGGCACAGCTGCTCGGACATGCTGACCGCCTCCGAACTGATGCCGACACGGCCATTCCCACCTTCCAAAGCGACGAGATCGATCGGGCCCGGAAGATCGCAACCTCACTCCTTGGTCAGGACGGCTTTGCCGTTGCGTTCGCCACCGGGTGGGAAGACCAGTTCGACATGGATGTGGTGGTCTCCTTCTGACCTGAACGCCCGCTGGCCCGGGCCGATACAGCGCCACTGCAGCGCCAGTGCAGCGCCACGTCAGCACGCTCTTGGACCCTGGCCATGCCCCGCAGTGCGCGGGTCACACCCAGGAGGATTCAATGAGTGCATTTCTGTTCCACCTCGGGCGCGTGTGCGCCCGACATCCGTTCCGGGTGATCGGCATCTGGCTCGTGGCCGCCGTCGCCATCGTCACCGTCCAGAACACCGCTGGTGGCACGTTCAACGACAGCTTCCGCGTTCCGGGCGTCGAATCACAACGAGCCTTGGACGTCCTCAAGGCCCAGTTCTCGAGCCAGGCGGGACAGACCGCCCGCATCGTTGTCCACGTCGGTGATGGGCGACTCGACGACACCGGGCACAAACTGACGGTCGAACAGGTGCGCAAGCAACTGCTGCAAGGCCGCAACGTCGCCAGTGTCACCGATCCGTTCGCCGCCCAGTCGGCTGCGATCAGCGCCGACGGACAGACGGGTTATCTGGATGTGGCGTACACGTTGGACAAACTCACGACCCAACAGCTCACCGACGCCACCGCGGCTGCCGAGCGTGCTCAAGCCCAGGGAGTGCAGACGGAATTCACCGGGCTGCTGGCACAACTCGCGAAGAACGATCCGGCCAGCGAACTCATCGGCGTCGGCGTCGCCATCATCGTGTTGCTGATCGCGTTCGGATCCGTGGTCGCCATGGGCCTCCCTATCCTCACCGCGCTCACCGGTCTCTTCGTCGGGGCGGCGAGTGTCGGCGTTCTTTCCTCCGTGATGGACGTTCCTGAATTTTCTTTGATCCTGTGCATGATGATCGGCCTCGGCGTGGGCATCGACTACGCACTGTTCATCGTGACGCGACACCGCCAACAACTCCATGAAGGTATGAGCGTGGAGGACTCAGCCGGCACCGCCACTGCAACCGCCGGACAAGCGGTCCTCTTCGCCGGCACGACCGTCGTCATCGCCATCCTCGGCCTCGTTCTCGCCGGACTGCCCGCAATCACATCGATGGGCGTCTCCGTAGCTCTGGTCGTCTTCGTTTCGATGATCGCCGCCATCACCCTGCTGCCCGGGCTCCTCGGACTCGCTGGAACACGGATCGACAAGCTCTCGATCCACCGCAAAACCCACATCACCAAACCCGCACACCGGACACTGTCCGGACGGTGGGCCCACCACGTGGGGAGCCACCCGGTACGTTACGCAGCCGTCAGCTTCGTGGCGTTGTGTGCCATCGCAACTCCGATGCTCAGCATGCGCATCGGCACACCCGACGACGGCAACGCTTCTACGAAGACCACACAGCGCAAAGGATTCGACCTGCTCGCCGAAGGCTTCGGCAGCGGATTCAACGGACCGATCCTGGTCGTGATCAACGTTCCCACACCCGCGGATCGTGTCGCCGTCAACCGCGTTCACGACGCCCTGCAAGCTGACCCTGGCGTCGCCGCCGTCACCGCGCCGTTCTTCAACGCCGCTGGCGACACCGCAATGCTCACCGCCAACCCGACCACCGCTCCACAGGACGCGAGAACCGACACCCTTGTCCATCACCTGCGCGCCGACGTGATCCCCGAAGCCGTCCGCGACACCGATGCAAGCGCGCTGCTGACCGGCCGCGCGATGGTCACCGACCTGACGGAACGCATCACCGGCCGCCTGCCGATCTTCATCGCTGCCATCGCGGCGATGTCGTTCCTGTTGCTCATGATCGTGTTCCGCTCCATCATCGTTCCCCTCAAAGCCGCACTGATGAACCTGCTCTCCATCGCTGCGGCCTACGGGGTCATCGTCGCCGTGTTCCAGTGGGGCTGGGGAAACGAACTCATCGGCTTGCACCACACCATGCCGATCAACCCGTTCGCACCACTGATGATGTTCGCCATTCTCTTCGGCCTCTCTATGGACTACGAGGTCTTCCTCCTCTCACGGATCCGAGAGGAATACCTGTCGACCGGCGACAGCCACCAGTCCGTCGTCACCGGACTCTCGAACACGGCCCGCGTGATCACCTCAGCTGCGCTGATCATGATGAGCGTGTTCGGCGCCTTCGTCCTCGGTGACGATCCCACCGGGAAACTGTTCGGAGTCGGCCTCGCCGTCGCGGTGTTCCTCGACGCCACCCTCGTGCGCATGATCCTCGTACCGGCAACCATGAGCCTGGTCGGTCGGGCCAACTGGTGGCTGCCCGCATGGCTGGACCGGATCCTTCCCCACCTCGACCTCGAGGGCGGACGACACCACGTTGACCGTCCTGACATCGAACCCGTTCGAGAGCTCACAGCCGCATGACTACTCACGTGATCAACTCACAAAACGACGGCGGCACCGGCCGCTTCGCGGCCTTTGCCAACCGGAACTTCCGGCTGTACTTCATCGGCCAGACGATCTCGAGCATCGGGTCGTGGACGCAAGCGCTCGCTGTCACATGGCTGGTGCTCGACATGACCAACCGCAGTGATCGGCTCGGTCTCGCAATGGCGCTCCAGTTCCTACCGATGCTTGTGCTCGGCGCGCCTGCCGGCGTGCTGGCGGACAAGATCGACAACCGACGCCTACTCGTAGCCACATCAACCATGTCCGGATTGATTGCGCTGATGTTCGGCGTCGTGGTGGCCACGAACCACGTCAACATCTGGTGGATCTATGCGCTCACGCTCACGCTCGGCCTCGTTCTCGCCGTCGAACGTCCGGCCATGCAAGCCATTGTCTTCCAACTTGTCGGACGCGAACTGCTCCCCAACGCAGTAGCGGCCAACAGCACTATCAACTCGGTGTCACGCCTCATCGGCCCAGCCGTTTCCGGTGCGCTGATCGCCACCGTCGGCGTGCAGACATGCTTCTACGTCAACGCCGCGTCCTACCTCGTGGTCATCGGCGCGCTCATCGCATTGCGTTCGAGCGAACTTGTCGCAAGGCCGCTGATCGAGCGAGCGAAGGGAAAACTGCGTGAAGGGTTCGCCTACGTCCGCCACCAACCCGACGTTGCCCGCCCACTGCTCGTCATGGCCATCGTCGGCACACTGGCATACAACTTCCCCATCACGTTCCCGTCGATAGTCCGTTTCGGATTCCACCGCGGCGCAGGGTCGGTAGGCACGGCAATGAGCGTCAGCGCAATCGGCTCCATCATCGGCGGGATCTACATCGCCGGCGTGAAGCCCCATCCACGTCGAACCCTTGCCATCGCACTGGCGGGGTTCGCGGCGGCGTGCCTGGCCCTGTCGATCGCCCCCGGCTACTGGCCCTTCGTAGCCACGAGTGTGGCACTAGGTTTCGCGTCCGCATCGTTCCAGTCGGTGAACGCAGTCGTGCTCCAACGAGCAACAGACCCGTCCATGCAGGGCCGGGTCATGGCACTCCACCAGATGGCCCTCTTCGGGAGCACCCCTATCGGCGCATTGCTCATGGGCTGGGTCATCCAGCACTCCTCACCACGCACACCATTCGCGCTCGGCGGAGTATCGGCACTGCTCTGCGCCGTAGGAGTCATCGGCCAGCGCCGCAGAAGCGACGCAGCTCCGGCCACCAGACAAACAACGACACACCGCATACCTGAAAACGTCTTGTGCGACGAGCCCAAGGCCAATCACGTCGGGTGGCTGGGTCATCTCAGATGAGAGGTACCAACAATCCGCTACCTATCGTCGTTGTTTCGTACGCATAGCGTCGAGGCGGTGGTGGTATTCCTCGACGTCGATGTCGCCACGCGCGAAGCGTTCATGGAGAATGTCTTCCGGGCCCGATAAAGCTCACCTCTCAGACGCTTTCGAGCGGAAAGGTGTTGCTCACCGCCAACAATGTGGGGAGTGAGGAACATGAATTGGTGCTTGTGAAAGCGTCTGCCGTTTCCGACCTACCCACCAAAGCTGACGGATCCGTCGACGAAGACAAGATTGCCGAAACCAACAAGGTCGGCGAAATCGCCCACGTGATGTCCCACGAGACCCAGTCGAGCACGTTCCAGCTCGAGCCGGGGACGTACGTGGCGTTTTGCAACCTCATCGACCAGAAGATGGGTAGCGGTTCGATGATGAACGGAGACATGAACGGCGGGCACGTGCATTTCGCTCGCGGCATGTATCAGTTGATCGTCGTCAAGTAGGTGCAGCCGCAACCGCGTGCAACGAAGAGCATGCCTGCTCGAAACCTGCCGTGGCTGTCGCCGCTGCTGCACGGGTGCTGACCCCTATGAAATTCCTTATGACCACTCCCACACTCTCAACCGACGATGACCGCCAACGCCGGCCTCATTCGCGAACGCACGCTCTACGACAACGGAGCTGCTGAAGCACACCCGACACTCACGGTCGCCCGACGCGACGCCCACGACACCTGTCACCGCGCAGCCGACATCAGCGCGTTCGGGGTCCTGCTTGCTCCGGGCCACTTGAGTCGGGCATGACTGATGCGAACTGACGTCGGCCACGACATGGCGATGGACGATGCCGATCACCCCGAACATGTGCGGACCCCCGGAGACGGACCACGCCCAAGGACACGGGATGGACCACGCGGCGATGTTCCGTCGCAAGTTCTGGATCAGTCTGATCCTCACCATCCCGGCTGTCGTGTACAGCTCGATGGTCCAGGAGTGGTTGCAGTACACGGCCCCGACGTTCACCGGGCACACCTTCGTCGCCCCGCTCTTTGGGACCCTCACATTCCTGTGGGGTGGACCGGTGTTCCTCCGTGGCGGGTGGAGCGAACTGCGCGACCGCAAGCCCGGGATGATGCTGCTGATCTCGATGGGGCTCTCGGTTGCGCCACGCTCGTCACGATCATGCTGCTCGGTCACTGGCTCGAGATGCGCGCCATCGGAAAAGCCGACGGGGCGCTTGCAGCGCTCGCCGCGCTCCTCCCCGACGAAGCCGAACGGGTCGATGGCGACACGGTCAATTCGCTGGCTCAGTGGCTGGTTCGGGTGGCGAGGGAGAAGCGCTCTAGTCCGACCACAGCAACTGCACCGGAATCGCCCACAGCCGATCACCAAGCGGCACGATTCGTTCGCCCAGGTACAAGACCACGCCCGCAGCGAACCGATCTCCGAGCTTTTCCTGCAACAGCCGCAGGTTCTTGACATCCGATGTCGACACGGTCGACGACGCCTTCACCTCAACACCAGCGACGGTCCCGTCATCGCCCTCCAGTACGAGATCAACCTCCGCCCCGTTGCGATCACGCCAGTGCCGAATCGTGGGCTGCCGATTCGACCAACCACGCTGCTTCACCAACTCCATCGTGACGAACGACTCCAACATCGGACCTGTCAACGCGCTCATCGGCGAAACCAATTCCTCCACGTTCCGACCCAGCAACGCACACGCCAACCCGGTGTCAGACAGCACCACCTTCGCATGGCACTTCTCACGACTCGTCAAACTCGGCGTCCACGCCCGCACCCGAACAATGAGTCCAACCAACTCCAGCAACGCTAAATACCGACTCACCGTATCCGAACTCATCCGAGCGTCACCGGCCAAACGCGACGCCACCAACTCGCCAGATGTATTTGCCGCGATCAACCGCAACAACGTCGGCAACTCGTCGGCCTGCGTGATAGCCGACGCGCTCACCACGTCGCGCTCCACCACCGCACGCACGTAACTGCGATACCACCGCGTCGCCATCGCCGGTTCCACACCGATCAACTCAGGAAACCCACCACGCACCACTCGACCAAACAACTCCGCCCGCTCAAACCGTTCAAACCGCCGACGCACCAGCTCATCCGGATCATCCAGCAACGCATCAATGAACGACTCACGCACCCCCAGCAACTCGCCCTGCGACAACGGCCACAAATCAAGAATCTCCGCACGACCAGCCAACGACTCCGATAGCTGCGGCACCGACAGAAACCGCGTCGAACCCGCCAACACAAACTGGCCCTTACCCGCACGACGATCAACCACCGACTTCACCGCAAGAACAACCGCATCACCACCGCGCTGCACCTCATCGAGCGCCGCCGGAAACGGACCCCGCTCAACAAAACCGTGCGGATCCAACACCGCCGCCGAACGCACCGACTCATCATCAAAACTCCAATACGACCCAGACCCGTCGACGAGCTGCCTCACAAGCGTCGTCTTACCCGACTGTCGCGGCCCATTAATCACTGTCACCCGGAACGAACGCAACGATTCCTGAGCCACTCGCAACAAATTGCGCTCCAACATAGATCTAGATGCTAGCGGAAAACGCTGCATTGTGATGCGTAAAACGCTGAAGATTGCTGCGGAAATCGCTACACACTTGCGAGCGAAACGCTCCCCGTTCTTCCGACTCAGGATGTTCGTTCGGTGCGCTTCCCGGACCGGTGGTCGCTACCCACGGCTGACCCACCGGACGCGGAAAGGGCGCACAACCGCTCGGAGCCTGTGCGAACTGCGGTCGGGAACCCGCACCCAGTCCCGCTGAACAGCACTAATGGTAGGACGCGATGTCGGATTGGCCGGGGCGGGGTCGTCATTCCCCCCTCCCAGGTCGGTCAGCGAAGCACGCCCTGCGAATTGGCGGCAGGCCGCAGGCCGCAGTCCATCCCAATCGCAACTTCTCACGGCAGCCGCCTATCGCAGCGGAGACCGACGTAACCCTCGTTCGCGGTCTCGGGTCAGGGACGCTCGAAGACCGCGTGCGTACCAACTCTGCGCCATACGACGTGGGTTTGACCATGGACGACCTTGGGTGCGTACTCGAACGTGGCCCGACCATCTGGGGCCCAGGTCATCTCGAAGATGCCCGATGCACCCTGGATACCTTTCACGCGCAGGCCGTTGCTGAACCCGCCGCCCTGTAGATCGTCGACGAACTGCTGCACGGCGACGAGGAACGCCGCCTGCTGGCTCCGAGTGAGTCGTTCGAAGTCGGCCCGAAACCGGGCGAGCCAGCCGTAGGTGGGCACGCTAATCAGCGCTTGCGGCGCGGCTTCACCGGCTTCGCCGGCTTCACCGTCTTCGGAGTCGCCCGCAGTCCGGCGATCAACGCTTCGCCCGAGTCGAAGTTCTCCAGTCGTCCGGCGGCCCGGTCGGCATCGGCCTCGCGCTCGGCGTCCTGCCAGCTCGGGTTCCAGAACCACGCCTGTGTCGCATCGATCAGCTTCTGGGGGCGGAGCAAGATGCCGTCCGGCGTGATCTCCGCCTCAAGGAGGTCGCCCTCTTCGAGGCGCGCAGCCGATCGGATGTCCTCGGGCAACGTCAGCTGCCCCTTCGCCCGAAGTGTTGTTCGTGCCATCCACCAATCATAACATCCAACTGTCGGAAAGTCGGAATTTCGGATCGGTCACCACCGCCGCCATACCGAGGACACGAACTTCAATCGATCGAGCACATGTGCCAAATCCCGGAGACGCGCGTGATCTCGCGCTCACCGGCGCGCGTGAAGCCGATGTGGAGGCTTCCAGCCACTGTCCCCCGACAACTCGCCATCACCTGCATCGCAGCAATGGAAGGGGCCATCATCCTCAGCCGGGCCGAACGCAGCCTCTCGCCATTCAACGATGTCGCCAACCACCTCCGAACCACCGCACGACAGACATCGACGGAGAGCTGATTCGACGGAGCCACAACGGAGATGCACATCGGGAAACATCTCATCCGTTCCCACCCAGCCCGCCATGACCGAATGCCCACGCCACCAGCAAAGAGGCCGAGACGATGAAGCGGGACCCCGCAGTGATCGATGAACTGACCGTCCACCCCGGACACCCCGCACGTCTCGGCAAAGCGCAGCACCGAAGCGACCACGACCGACTGGCTGCGGGCCGCAGTGAAGAAATGCAAACCCCACGCCAAGGACCGGCTCGACCCGCTCGCCGAACGCGCACATTGGTTCGAGTATCAGGCCGCCTACGAAGAAGCCCTCACCGCCACCGCCACCGCCACCTCCACCAGGTGGGCCCCGTGGCACGTCGTGCCCGCCGACCACAAGTACGCCCTCCGAGCTCGCGAAAGCGGGCGGCCGGGGGATGGGCGAACCCGATCCCCGACCGCCCATGAGAGGCTGTCAGCCGACTTTGGCCGTTAGCTGACGTTGGCTGTGAGCGTGAGCGATGCGTTGAGCGTTCCGCTCGACGTAGCGACAATCACCTGTTGGGGTGAGGCTGCGGCGCCAGCAGGGACCGTCATCGTGAGGCGGAATGTGTTCGGTCCGGTCAGGTTGTAGGTCACGACCCAACCGGTGGGGACGATGGTCTGTACGGCGATGGCGTTGGCGAATCCTCCGGTCGGGAGTACCTCGATGTCAACGGAGGTCGCGGTGCCTCTCGGAGCGCCGAACACGCCCGCCGATGCCCGGAGACCGTAGCCTGTTACCTGTCCCGAAACCGGGGTCACCTTGGTGACGGTGAAGACGAATGCTGTGGCGTTCGCTGGCGGCGAGGTGGTCGACGGGGGTGGCGTCGTCGCCGAGAGAACGGTAAGCGTCGCGTTGGTCTTCGATTCGACCCCGCCTCGAGAGGCGACGAACGCAAAGAGGTAGGCACCCGGCTTGAGGCTTGGCGACACAGCAACGTTGGCTAAGGCCAGACCCGCAACCGGGTTGGCGGGGAACGTGACCGTTACGCCGAGCGGAAGCCCTTCGGCCCGGAGCGTGACCGGCCGAGCGGGATCGTCGAGCGACCGGGCATCGAGCAGGAAC
Source organism: Acidimicrobiia bacterium (assembly GCA_031383405.1). Classification (GTDB taxonomy): domain Bacteria; phylum Actinomycetota; class Acidimicrobiia; order Acidimicrobiales; family JANYDT01; genus JANMZO01. The sequence goes on from JANMZO010000067.1 coordinate 13,779, forward strand.
ACACCGACGGTGCCAGCGGGGACAGCCGGCGAGGACTGCACCGAGACCTGGGGTCGGGGGGAACCGATCCGAACAATCAGGCCGGCATCTGCGGTATCCGTAGTGGACCGACCACTGATCCGAACCTGATAATCACCGGGCGCGGTTGCACTCGGAATTGACAGGAGAAGCGTGGTGTTCGCGTCGGGGGTCGGGTTGGTGGGAATGAACGCAGCACGCCAGCCTGACGGCATCGAGTCGACCAGCATCTGAACCTGACCTCGCCAACCGTTGCGAACGATGTCGATGGAAAACGAGGTACTGCTCCCGGCTTGGGCCGGTTGAACGAGTGTGCCCGGACGCAGGGTGACCGGCTGCGGCGCCGCGCTTGCGGTAGGGACGGTGGTTACCGACGTCGCAGGCTTCGTGGTCGTGGATGCGGGGGTCGGGACGGTACCGCCGCGAGCGTGAACCCCCAGTGCAAAGGGAACAGAGCGCCGTGAGCTTCCTGAACTCAACGTCAAGTACATCTGACTGGTCCGGCTAGCGACCGAATCGGCCGCCTGGAGGGTCAAAACACACTTGGTGGAGGTCGGACACGCAAAGCCGGCCGAAACGCCCACAGGCAGAGCGGTCGTTGACCACTTCACCGCAGGGCGCCTCGATCGGAAATTCGCGACAACGTCGACGGTACCCCCGGCGTCGAGGTCGACGCCATCGGGCGTAAGCGTGAAGGTCGGAATCGTGGCGGCACTCGCGGCGGGTGCCTGCGTGAGTGTCTCACCGGCCATCATGAGCGCAATTCCAACACCGACGGCGAGCGCCATACGGCGACGCTTCGGACCACAGCGCTGGGGGTCGATCTGCAGCGGCTTCATTATGCTATTCATCATTCGTGCACTTTCTCGGTGGCAAATGAACTCTCGGCTCCGCGGTCCTTCCACACATTCAGGCGTGACAGTTCGCGGCATTAACGAACGGTGAATACCCAATCTGCAAAAACTCAAACATCGGCGTCCTGATGAAGATCAAGCCTTCCCGGTCCACAAATGGACACCTCGTTACACGTCGCGTCCAATCGGGCGCGTGGTTGCGGACCCAGACAAAGCTCGCCGGATCAGCCTCGCTCCGCCAGCGGATCAGACCGAGTTACGAAGACCGGTCGCCAGCCCGTTGATCACCAGCGTCGCGTAATGCGCGGCGATCCTGGACCTCCGCCTGCCCGACCTTCCCGGTGAAGACGTCGCCCGGGAACTACGCCGCGAGGGCACCGTACCGATCCTGATGCTCACTGCGAAGGCATCAGAACGGGGCAACGGTGACGCGTCTGCCCGGCGTCGCCCGGCACGAAGCGACCGGTGAACTCGGCGTCCTGGCGGCCACGTTCGACGAGATGGCCGAACGACTCCAAGCCCACGAACAGACACGACGCAACCTCACCGCCGATCTCGCCCACGAACTCCGCACACCCCTCACCCTTCTCCAAGGAAGCTGCGAAGAACTCATCGACGGCAACGTGCAACCCGACCTGGCCCGCTTCGTCGACCTGCACGACGACATCCTGCGCATGCGCAACCTCGTCGACGACCTCGCCACCCTCGCTGACGACGACGCCGCGACCACCGAAGGCACCACCAGCCACCAACCGATCGACCTTGCCGCAACTGCATCGATCGCCGCCGACCGTTCGCCTCCGACGCAGAGATCTGCGCTTGATTCGATGACATCACCACGGAGCTCGAGCAGCTCCGCTCGTTCTACGCAGCGCCGAGCTGCATCCTTCCCGCCTTCGACGACGCCGGCACCCCGTTAGCAGTCGTCGCGCTCCTCGTCACCGACCAGGGCGCCGAGATCCGCCGCCTCTACGTCGTCCCCGGACAACGCACCGGCGGGCTCGGCGGGCGCCTCACCGAAACGCTTCCTGCGCAACCGCGGCCAGTCTCCACGAGTGGCCCTCGTTGCACACCCCAACAACCGTCCAGGACCCCGACCACTGTTCTGGCCCTGATCGCGACCACCACGTCCCCGATCGTCACGTCAGCAAGACCCACTGGTCCGGCACCCACTCGCCAGCCCACTTCCTCTCCGGACCCGCCCGGCCTGGCCGACGTGCGCACCGTGACTAGGCCAGCGTCACCCGCCACCACGACACCGGCCCCGCAACCACCGGTCGTCACGTCACCACCCACCTCGACCACTCCGGTGACGCCTTCATTCACGCTCGCCGAACTCGCCCGGCACGCGACGATCGACGACTGATGGCTTCTCATCTCCGGGCGGCTCTACGACGTCACGACGTACACGAAGAGCCATCCAGGCGGTGCACGGACCATCACACCATGGTGCGGCAAAGAGTCAAGCGACGCCTTCGTCACAGAGGGCGGCAGAGGTGTTCACTCACCGTTTGCCCATTCCGACCTCGAGCGGTCCTACATCGGAACGCTGGCGGGCTTACGTTCCTCGGCTCCACGCCGCCGGCCGTGTCCCGAGCAGTCAGCGCTTGCTCCGCACGCGGCTCCAGAACCCGCCCCCGACGCCGGAGGACGGGGGCTTCGCAGCAACCGCTGTCTCGCCACAGTGACAACGTTCTGCCTTGGACACGTTGCCGAGGACCTGCTCGACATGCGCCCCGCATCCCGCCCACGAGGGCTTGCCACACTTCCTGCACTGCACTCTTCTACACATACCCCTTAGGGTATATGACCTCCAGACTCCGGGGAAGCGACTTCTTGACTTGCACTGCTATCGAGCCATTCCATGACGGACGCGTAAACATACCCACCGAGGTATTCTTAGGATACCCCCCGAGCTATACGGAAAGGTCGACCGCATGGACATCCAAGGCAAGACGGTTGCCGATGCGATCCGTCGGCTGAAGCGGATCGAAGGACAGGTCCGTGGTCTGCAACAGGTGCTGACCGATGAACGCAACTATCAGGACGTCCTCATCGATCCCGACCATTCCGCCGGCGCCGCGCATCGCGACGACCTCCGCCTCGATGTCTCACATGGCCGTAGAGTCATGTCATGGCGACACCACCGATAGACCCACTCGGCGGGTGGCGACATGGGCTCGTGGTCATCGCGCATCCCGACGATGAGAGCTTCGGACTCGGCGCAGTGCTGGCCGCGCTCGTCGGCCAAGGCTGTGTGGTGAGCGTGTTGTGCTTCACGCACGGCGAGGCGAGCACGCTCGGCGCGGCGGAGGATCTCGCAGCGGTCCGGGCCCGCGAGCTCGGGGCCGCAGCCGACGAGCTGGGTGTCAGCGATGTGGTGTTGCTGAGCTACCCCGACGGGGCGCTTGCCTCCGTCGAGGCGTCCGTGCTCGATCAGCATGTCCGGGACCATCTCGCCGGGGTAGATCTGCTGGTCGTGTTCGAACCAGGTGGCGTCACCGGCCATCCCGACCATCGCGCCGCTACCGAGGCGGCCGTGCGTGTCGGCTCGGCTCACGGCCTGGCCCTGCTCGAATGGGGGCTCGCGACCGACGTCGCAGATGCACTGCGAACCGAGTTCGGCGCAGCCTTCAGCGCCCTCGACGACGCCCGCACCCACACGATCACCGTCGACCGCGACGTGCAGTGGCGAGCAATCGCCCGCCACGGCTCCCAGTCCAACGGAAACCCGGTGCTCGCGCGTCGCCTTGCGCTCCAAGGCAACGGCGAGAACATCCGCGTGACTCGCGCCGACCGATGGTGACGTCGGACTCTCATACCCTGCCCGGTATACGGTGGTTCGGGTCAGCTGACCTCGAGGAGCCTACGACGTGACCGTGCAACGCAACATCCGGGACGAGCGGTATGACGGCGAGGCCTACGTGTTCGGGACCGACCCGAACGACTTCCTGGCAGCGCATCGCAGCGTGATCCCTGCCGGGCCGGTGTTGTGCATCGGAGACGGGGAGGGACGCAACGGGGTGTTCCTCGCGCAGCACGGACACCGCGTCGTGTCGGTCGACGCATCATCGGTCGGGCTCGCCAAAGCGCAACAACTCGCCGCTGGACGCGGTGTCGAGATCGAGACGCTCACCGCTGACCTCGCCCACTTCATCTCGACCGAGGTCAACATCTGGGACGACCCGTCAGCTGCGGCGTTCGTCCGTTCGGTCGCCAACGGCAACGAGACCGTCCCCACGGTCACCGTCGGCACGGCGGCGTTCGTCAACCCGACGCCACGAGATGTCATCGCAGCCGCAGGTCTCACACCACTCGACCGTCCATCACGGTTCGCGAGGCTTCTCCGACGACGCTGACGCCAGACGTCCTGACAGACACGGTCCGATGCCCCTGTGACCGATCAGGCCATCGGCGCGTCAGTAGTGGTGGCCGCAGTCGGTGCCGTCATCGGTCCGCTGCGCCATCCGAGCCATGCGAGCTGCGCGGCGTAGAGCCCCATCCGCAGCACCGTCAACGCGAACGCGAAGGCGACGTATCCGGCACGCATCCGACGTATCGCATCCAACGTGTCACCCAGGCCGCCCGCCGACGCGATGACGACCCACCCTGCGACACCAGCCACCAGCAGACCCAGGAGGAGTCTGACTGTTCGGGTCCTGCCGGTCGGCACGGTGTGCGGCGAGTCATCGTCCATGCACCATCGACCTTCCCACGGATCGGGACGATGGAGGACACCCCGAGCCGACGTGGACCTCTGGGCGGTTTCTGTTCAGCGCAGGGCCAGTCCGGAGCGCACCGCGGTGTAGATGGCCACCAGGACGAGGAGGCCGACGAACCAGCGTTGCAGGGACTTCGAGTCACGGGTGCTGGCCAGGCGGCTGTCGACGACCACGCCGACCAGACTGGCCACGGTGAACGCGATGACGGTGCCCCATTCGATGGCGCCCGGCTGCAGCCGGGTGGTGAGGGCCACGATCGAGTTGATGGTGATGACGAGCAGCGACGTGCCGACTGCTTCGGGCATGGTGAAGCCGAGCGCCAGCACGAGGGCCGGGACGATCACGAACCCGCCGCCCACGCCGAAGAACCCGGTGAGCAGGCCGACCATCGAGCCGGCGATCGCGACCTTCGCCACCGTCGATGGATCGAGGTGCACGGCCGGCAGGGCCGCCACCGGATTCGCGGCCGCACCAACTGATCGGAGCACCGCATGCGGCGCCGCGTTGGGGCGGCGCCACATCGCAGCTGCGGCGACGAGCATCAGACCGGCGAACGCCAGCAGGAGCACGTCGGCGTTGATGGCCTTGTTCCAGTGCGAGCCGAGCAGTGAGCCGCCAACGCCGGCGAGACCGAAGATCGTCCCGGGGACGAACCGGACGCGCCCGGCCCGCCAATGCGGGAGGATCCCGATCACTGCGGTGATCGCGACGAGCACCAGCGAGGTCGTCGTGGCATGTTTGGGGGTCTGGCCGGCTGCGTAGACCAGGGCGGGCACGGCGAGGATGGACCCGCCGCCGCCGAGTGCGCCGAGTGACACACCGATCAGGAATCCCAGCGGCGAGGCGAGGAAGGCGCGGAGGTCCATGGCTCAGACCACCGTGCCCGGACGGCCGTCGAAGGTGACGAGCGGGTGACCGAAGCTGGCCCAGGTGTTCATGCCGCCGGTCATGTTCACGGCGTCGAACCCTGGTGGAGCAGGAACGCCGTCACCTGCGACGAGCGGTTCCCGGAACGGCAGATGCACACGATCCGCTTCGTGGCGTCGATCTCCTCCAGAGAGGCCCGCAGCTTCTCCGCGACGTCACGCTGCGGGTCGACCACCACGGCACGGCCCGTTGTCGTGTCTCCGATGAGATAGCTCGCGTGCGACAAACAGCCCAGGTAGTACTGACGGAAGAACATGAGACGCCCCTAGTCGGTTGGAAGGATTCCTGTGTTCGACTATACCCCATGGGGTATCAGGTCTATACCCCCATGGGTATTGGTCAGGTAGGTGGGCTCAGCTTCACGGGAGCTTCACCGATGCAGCGGCAGCGCTTTCACCTGTCCTCGTCACGCTCAGCCCATCAGACACCGAACCGACGATGTCCACCTTCTCCAAGGAGTCACCATGAAGCGCAACCCGGCAGCCAAGACCATTAGCCCCGCCCTGACCCTGCTCACGCTCGGCTCGCTCTCCGCCGGCGCCGCCACCCAGACGGCCAGCACGATCCCCCAACGCACCACGAGCACCGTCCGCCAACAGCTGACCACGACCACACCGACCACTTTGGTCGCCGCCCAACCGAGCTCGCGACGAGGACGCAGGTGGATGACCGTCGACAGCAACGGCGCCACGACCATCCCGACGACGAACAGCAGCGCTCCCGAGCAGATCGGGTGACGGGTGAAGCAATAGAGCCCGCCTGTTCGCAGGCCCGCATGCGTCTTCGGCACCGGCGTCGCCGTCAAGGCTGACCCGAGACCGAGGGCAGCAACCGCGACGAGGCCCAGGCCGGCCACGGCCGCGGCGTGAGCACCGCTCGCGACCGCAGGCGGGTCGACCCAATGGTGTGCCCCGGGCAACAGCACCAGCGCTCCCAGCAGGATGATCTGCGCGCTGACGAACAGCCGGCCGACGGCTCTCGCGCTCAGAGACATGTGTCTCGTCCCGGGGTCGCGTCGACGAATCGGATCAGGAGACCGTTCAGGGTGTGGTGGCCGACAGCCAGGTGAGGTAGCCGCCGTCGAGGTTGACGGCGTCGATGCCTTCGCCGGCGAGCAACATGGCAGCGGTGTGGCCTCGCATGCCGACTTGACAGTAGACGATGAGCTGTCGGGCTTCGAGCTCGCGGAGGTGGTCGCGCAGATCGGGCAGGGGGATGTTGATGGCGCCGGGGATGGCACCGGCGTCGAACTCGGTCTTGTCGCGGACGTCGACGAGCATCCGGGTGTCGGTGGCGAGCTCGTGCCATTGCACGGTGTGGGCGAGGCCGTCCATGAGGTTCTCGGCGATGTAGCCGAGCATGTTGATGGGGTCCTTGGCGCTGCCGAACGGGGGCGCGTACGCCAGCGGGATGTCGGCCAGTTGATCGGCCCGCAGTCCCGCGTGCATGGCGGTGGCGAGCACGTCGATCCGCTTGTCGGTGCCTTCGCCACCAACGGCCTGTGCACCGTAGATCCGGCCGGTGACGGCATCGAACAGCAGCTTGATGTTGAGGGTCTCGGCACCCGGGTAATAGCCGGCATGCGAGGCCGGGTGTGTGTGGACCACCGTCGGGTTGATGCCCTGCGCGCGTAGCTGGCGCTCGCTGAGCCCGGTCGACGCCACGGCCAGGTCGAACACCTTGGCGATGGCGGTGGCCGGGTGGCTTCCGAAACGGACCGGGTGGCCCATGATGTGGTCGGCAACCAGGCGGCCCTGCCGGTTGGCAGCCCAGGCCAAAGCCACGAAGGCAGCATGGCCGAGCGGGTCGGTGACGAGGGCGGCATCACCGACGGCGTAGATGTCGGGATCGTTGGTCTGCAAGGTTTCGCTCACGACGATGCCGCCGCGCTCGTGCACGTCGAGCCCGGCGGTCCGGGCCAGCCCGTCTTCGGGGCGGACCCCGACAGCCAGCACGACGAGGTCGGCGGGCACCACACGTCCGTCAGTGAGCGTGACGGCGGCATCAGTGATGGAAGTGACACCGACGCCGAGGTGCACCGTGACGTCATGGCGGCGTAGCTCATGGGCGACGATGGCGGCCATCTCCACGTCGAGTGGGGGCAGCACCTGGGGGGCCGCCTCAATGATGGTGACCCGCTTGCCGGCACCAGCAAGGTTCTCGGCCACCTCGACGCCGATGAACCCGGCGCCCACGACCACGACGTCGCCACCGCGGCTGACGACGGCGTGCTTGAGATGATCGAGGTCGGTGACGCTGCGCAGCACGAACGCCTTGTCAACGCCCGGCAGCGGCGGCCGCACAGCGGCGGCGCCGGGGCTGAGGATCAACTTGTCGTAGACGAGGTTCTCGGTGGTGCCGGCATCGAGGTCGCGCACCGCCACCGTGTGGGCGACCCGGTCGATGCCGAGGACCTCGTGACCGGTCCGCACATCGAGACGGAAACGCGCCGCCAGCGTCTCCGGTGTGTGCAACAACAGGCTTGCCCGATCGGCGATCGTGTCACTGAGGTGGTACGGCAAACCGCAGTTTGCGAAGCTCACATGCTCCCCCCGCTCCAACACCGTGATCGACGCATGCTCGTTGAGCCGACGCAGCCGCGTGGCAGCACTCATGCCGCCAGCCACGCCGCCGACGATGATGACCCGCAATGGTGTTGCCATACCGTCGGTTTATACCCTCATGGGTATAAACCGAAAGGGTCGAAGGTCACCGTGGCACCATGCCGGCGTCCACGATCGCGGTCTGAACGGGTGACGCGTGCTCGCTCAACGACGCCGACCACGTCGCCGGGTTGCCACGGAGGCTTCTGCAGATTCTCAGCGGTCGATTCCGGGGGTCGGCGATGATCTTGATCGGGATCCTTGTCCATGACGTTCCCTTCGTAATTGGTCGAACCTGACAGTCCCCGAGTTGGGAGGCCAGGTCCTTCCAGCTGCACACTGTTCAGATTCCCGCTTCGGCGGCCAGAGGAAAAGGTCCTCCGGGCGCATCCGCTCCGTCGATCCACTACGAGCCGAACGACCTTGCGCAAACAACCTCGTCGAGGAGGTCGTGGGCGGTGCTCCCCTGCTCCTCGTTGGTCATTCGTACGGATGCCATATCGCCCGGGCGAT
>JANMZO010000104.1:0-7598 GCA_031383405.1 Acidimicrobiia bacterium
GTCGCCCGCGGCGATCTCGGCATCGAGTGCCCGTTGGAGAGCGTGCCCCACCTGCAAAAGGCGATCATCCGGTCATGTGTCGAGGCCGGCGTTCCGGTCATAACCGCGACCCAGATGCTTGAGTCGATGATCCGGGCTCCACAGCCGACCCGCGCCGAGGTGAGCGATGTAGCCAACGCCGTGTTCGACGGAACCGACGCCGTGATGCTCTCCGGGGAGACAGCGATCGGCGACCATCCCCTGGAAGTCATACGGACGATGGCACGCATCGTCGAGCGCGCCGAAAGCGGTGCCGATTACCGCGGTTGGGGCGCCCGACTCGGGCGCGTGCAGCGACGACGCGATTCGGCCGGGGAACTGCGAATCACCCAGGCCGTCACCCTCGCCGGATGGCAGGCGGCCGACGAGATCGGTGTGTCGGTCATCATCTGCTGCACCCGCACCGGGCGAACTGCACGGGCCATGGCCCGCTTCCGACCAATGGCCCGGCTCGTCGGCGCCAGCCCCGACGAAGCAGTTGTCCGCCGACTCGCCCTCTCCTGGGGCGTGGAGCCGCTTCTCCTCGGCGTGTATCCATCAACCGATGCACTCGTGTGGCATGCCGTCGAATCGGTGGTCCAAAACGGGATGACCAAGCTCGGCGACCATGTCCTGGTACTCGCCGGCGACCCCAAGTCAACGGCTGGAGCGACCGACGTGATGCGAGTGGTACACATCACGTGAACGGCCGATGCCGACCCCCGATGCCGACCGCCGATACGCTTCCGGCTCAGCGGTTGTCCTGCCTCCAGAGATCGACGGCGATGCCAGCCGACTCCAGTCGATCGAGAGCCCACAGTGGAGTCGGGAGCTCCTGGCCCTCATTCACCCGCTTGAACATCGGACCGTCATCAGCCCATACGTGACACGTGTTGCGATTCCATCCGAGCGCTTCCTCGGATCGTGCTCTTCGGGCCGCTTCGGATGAGAGGTCCGGGTTTGCAACAGTCCCCCGGAGTTGCTGCACATGGGCGTTGAAGGCCCACATGCTCTGAATCGCGACGGGGGCCATGGCGTTCAACAATGCACCGATGTGCGTGCAGGCGCGCGGCCCACCGAACATCTCGCGGACCTTGTGCGTGAATCCCCGGGTGATCGAGAGCCCGATCAGCTGGTCGTACCGCGGGAGGGTGTCGCGGCACTCAAGTTGCGGACGCACATGCATCTCAGCCGTCACGTCTTTGATGGTCATGGTGGCGGCTTCGACAAGGAGCTCGACCTGCATGTGGTGAATGGTCAGCGGGTCGTTTTCACCGATGCCCCACAGCCCGTTGGGATTGACGTCGCGGAGATGCCCGATCAGACGAAAGTGCTGATCGTCTTCGAAGACTGACTCAATTTCATATGCGCGCCTATGGAGCAGTGATTTCGTAGTAGAAGGATTCACCGGACAATGTTGCCAGAGGGGATCGGGGAATTGCGAACCCTGAACATGTCACAGGGCTCCATCGCCAGCCGGTAGCCCGGAGCCGTGTTGAGCCCGGCGCAGGCGATCGTTGACCGCGTGCCCGAGACCGTCGTCGGATGGTGCAACAACGACCAGCACGTCGAGCTTTCGACGGTCCGCCTCACGTAAGCGCGCATACAGAATCGGGGCAAGGGACCCGCCGTCGTAGGGATCCGGCGCGGGCAACCGGTCGACAGGCATGGCGAGCGGCAGCAGAACGGTTGGTCCCAGGTAACCGACCCGCTGGCCGGTGCTCAACAACTCGGCCACCCGTTCCGCGGCCGTTGCGGCAGCTACCACCAGAACGCCGGCCATTGGGGCATAGTGAGCGGCTAGCATACCGGGGGCCCTGGATGGCCCGAGAGCCACCCGTTCGACCGGTGTTCCGAGAACGGCCTCAATGTCGGCGGCCGGACAACCACCGGGACGCAGAATCATCGGCACCGACGTGGTGAGGTCAAGGATTGTGGACTCCACGCCGACCTCACAGGGCCCACCATCGACGACGAGATCATCCGCAGCCAGGTACGGAGCGAGGTCGGCCCACGCGTCGGCTGCCGTGGTCGGGCTCACCCGACCGAAACGGTTCGCCGACGGTGCAGCGATCCCTGCGTTCGTCGGAAGCAAACCGAGCACGGCCAACATGTCGGCATGCCGAGGGACGCGAAGGGCGACTGTTTCGAGTCCGCCGGTGACCTCGTAGGGAACCCACGCCGCCTTCGGAAGTACGAGCGTGAGGGGGCCGGGCCACAGCGTTTCGGCGAGCCGCCAAGCGGCTTCGGGAACCTCGGCGGCCCAATGCGACATCGCCTGACGGTTCGCCACGTGAACGATCAGGGGATGATCGACCGGGCGCCCTTTCGTCGCAAAGATCCGGCGCACCGCCACGGGGTCCGAAGCCAACGATCCGAGACCGTAAACCGTCTCGGTCGGGAGGATCACGAGGTGGCCGTCGACCAACGCCTGAGCTGCATCTCCCACCGGATCGGCCGGTAGCCCATCAACCCGGTCGGTACCAATACCAAGCGACCGTACCATCACGATCGGCTTCGGCGATATTGGTGACGCGTGCCCATAGGAGCGGCTTGGGTCAACGACGAACCCTCTGCGCGCGTAGTATCTGCAGAGTTGCGGTTGATACAGCGAGACCGCGAGAACTAACTCGTCGACGCCGCGCTGCTCGGCCAGCGCCGCCGCGGCCCCGATCAACATGCTCCCGACGCCCCGGCTCCTTCCCGACCGCTCAGGCACCGCCAGCTTGGTCAGCTCCATCACCGTTCGGGCGCCCGGTCCGTCCGACGGAACCATGATCACGGAACCGATGGGGACATCGGAACCATCGCTGGCCACCAGCGCCACCGCCCCTTCGGCAAGGAGCGTTTCGACATCTGCAACCGTGAACCGTTGGCCGCTCGATCTGGCGTCAACGGTGCCCCGCCAGGCACTGAGCGTCAACTCGGCAAGAATCGACGCGTCACCACACGGACGAATGATGATGTCGGCCGGAGCCACCCCAGCTCTATTCGATGCCGAACAGGTACGGATAGAGCGGTTGCCCGCCATGATGCACTTCGGCCACGGCGTCGGGACGGTTGTCAGCGAGCCACTCCGTGATCGCACGGGTGACGGCCGCCGATGCACCTTCCCCCTCAATCACGGTGACGATCTCATGAGAAAGCAGTACAAGCGAATCGAGAAGCCCGGTGCACGCGTCGACCAACTGGCGTTGCACAACGATGATCCCGCCGCTCTGTGCGATACCAAGATGGTCGCCCTCGCTGATCGGGCCGGCATCCGACGTTGAATCGCGGACCGCTTTCGTGATCTCGCCGGAGATGATCGACGCGGATGCATTGCGCATCGCCGCGGCATTGACATCGGCGGTGCCTTCCGGGTCGTACTGCATCGCAGCCGCGAGTCCCTCGGCGATGCCACGGGTGCCGATGACCCGGACTGTCTTCGACGTGAGCGGTGCGACCTGTTCCGCCACGGGGATGATGTTCTTGTTGTTCGGCAGAATCATCACCGACGATGCCGGAGCCGCTTCGACGGCTTCGAGCAACTGTGCCGTCGAAGGATTCATCGACTGACCACCGGTCACGACCTGCTGCACGCCAAGGGAATAGAACAGGCGTCGGATACCGTCGCCGGTGGCTACAGCGACCACTGCCGTGGAACACGGGGTGTGCACATGCGGCGGCTCGCCAACCACGGCCCCGGCCTCAGTCGCCTCGCGCACCCACCGCTCCTCTTCGACTTCTTCGAGCAGGTCGGTGACCCGGATCTTGCGGGGCTTTCCGATGTCGATCGCCGCCTCGATGGCGGCCCCCACGTCGTCAGTGTGGATGTGACAGTTCCAGATACCTTCGCCCCCCACCACCACGATGGAGTCGCCGATCGACGTCCATGCGTCTTTGAAGCCGCCGATCGAAGAGTCGGGTGCCTCCAGGAAGTACATGACCTCGTACCGGAGGTCGGCGATCCCGGGAACTCCGCCCCGCGATTCGCCATCGGAGTTCCGACGGCTATGGACCCGGCTATCGGGCATCGCGCCGCCGGGCGCTTCGACCGCCGGAATGTAGCGACCGTCGAGCAGAGCGAGAGCGGCATCGAGGAGAAGACAGAAGCCGGCCCCTCCGGCGTCTACGACCCCAGCGTTCTTCAATACCGGAAGCAACTCCGGCGTTTGGGCGAGCGCTTCGCCGGCGGCGGACCGGGAAGCCTCCAGCACCCCTAGAAGGGTTGCTCCCGAACCGACCGCGTCTGCCGCGCCCTGCGCGGCGCTCCGAACCACGGTGAGAATCGTTCCTTCGATGGGTTTCATGACTGCGCCGTAAGCCGCGGTCGATGCAGCGGTCAGCGCGGCGGCGAAGTCACTCGCACCAACTTCATGAAGTTCGCGACATCCACCCGCCAGACCTCGGAGGATCTGCGACAGGATTACGCCGGAGTTGCCCCGCGCTCCCATTAGCGATCCGTGGCTTATGGCCTGGCAGACAATCGCCATCTCGGCGTCGGAGGGTTGCGCCCAGCCCGCCTTCTGCGCTGCCGAATCAAGCTCAACCACGACCGACTCCAGGGTGAGGGCCATGTTGGTGCCCGTGTCGCCGTCGGGAACCGGGTACACGTTCAATCGGTTGACGGCTTCCTGGTTGGCCCGGAGAGCATCGCGAAAGCCCTTGACCAGTGCGACCAGGTCGGCGGCCGCAAACGTGGAGCGAACGGTCGGGCCGCCCGCCGGAGGGGTCGAATCGCCCGTGCGGGACTGGCTGGAAGAGGACATGAAGGGAAGATGCTATCGTCTTCGGGTTCCAAGCGGCCTCGTCCGGTCAAAATCCGTCCGAGCGCCAATCTACGTTTCTCTGAGGTTGCGATCATGGCAAGTGTTTGTGAAGTGTGCGGCAAGAAGCCGTCGTTTGGCATGAGCGTGAGCCATTCACACATCCGCACCAAGCGGCGCTGGAATCCGAACATCCAGCGCATTCGGGCCCTGGTCAACGGCACGCCCAAGCGGGTAAACGTGTGCACCGGCTGTCTCCGCGCCGGCAAAGTCGTCAAGAACGTCTCCCGCTGAGAACTGGGGCGCTCCCAACCGGGTGTGACCCGGAGAACACGTCTCGCTCTGCCCGGAAGAAGTCGACACGGCTCACGGGTTACGCCAGACTCACGGCACGCTGAGACAGGAGGTTGTCGTGAAGGATTTTAGGGGCCGCATGGCTGTGGTGACCGGTGGTGGGACCGGCATGGGCCGCGAACTCACCAAGCAACTGGCCGCCGAAGGTTGCCACGTCGCTATGTGCGATGTGTCGCGCGACGCCATGGACGAAACTGCGGCGATGGCGATCGGGTTGGCTCCACCGGGCACACGGGTAACCGGGTTTGTCGCCGACGTCTCCGTCGCCTCTCAGATGACGGCGTTTCGCGACGAGGTGATCCGTGCCCACAGCGTGACGTATCTCAACCTCCTGTTCAACAATGCCGGGATCGGGGGCGGCGGAAGCATGATCGTCGATGGCCCCGACGAGTGGGAGAAGGTTTTCGGTGTGTGCTGGGGAGGGGTGTACAACGGAACCCGATCGTTCCTTCCACTCCTGATGGAGGCCAAAGAAGGGCACGTCGTCAATACGAGCAGTGTCAATGGGTTCTGGGCGTGCCTCGGCCCGCAGGTTCCCCACACCGCCTACAGCGCGGCCAAGTTCGCCGTGAAGGGCTTCACCGAAGCGCTGATGATCGACTTCCGGGTCAACGCGCCCCATCTTCGGGCGTCAGTGGTCATGCCCGGTCACATCGGCACGTCCATAGTGTTCAACTCGGGATCCGCGTTCGGACGCCACCCAAAGGAACTGACGGGCGACCACATCGCCGGGGTCAGGTCACGACTGGCCAAGCAGGGCATCGACACCACCGGGGCTTCCGACGAAGACCTCAGGTCGGCGATCGTGCAACGCGCCGAGTCGTTCCGCGACAACGCGCCAACCTCGGCCGCGCAAGCCGCAACAATCATTCTCGAAGGTGTCCGCGCTGAGAAATGGCGCATCCTGGTCGGCGACGACGCACACGTACTCGACGAGATGATCCGCAACGATCCTGAGCGCGCTTACGAACCCTCCTTCGCCGACGACCTCGCCGAGCGGAACGTCTTCGGATTCATCCCCAGAACCTGAGCCAGCAGGTCGCCCGCCCTGATTCACCAGTGCGTGCGTCTTGGACGACAACGTAACGTCGGTCTCCTGATCTTCCCGTACCTGAGCTATGACATGCGAATGGCGGCAATGGGGCTTGCGCTCCAGTTCCATCTCGCCGCCACTCTCCACCACCAACCCTGATGGTCGAACGCGCCTGCTCCGCAGTGCAGGCGGGTACGACGCATGGCGTTGAGGAGGGTCACAACAGCCGGTCACCGTTTTGCCCACCGGACACTAGTGGTCCTGCCGATAAGTACAACGTTGTAACTTGTGTGGGTCCGGATCCTGCTCCTTGTGGAGGTTCGCTGTGTCTCGTTGTTCACCGTTCGAGGTTCGGTTGGGTGTAGATGATCGAGTGGTTCTGGAGGCGACGGCGTCGTCAAGAACCGCACCGCATTTTGAGGTGGTTCGGGCGCGGATCGTGTTGCTGGCCGCTGACGGGGTTCGGAACATTGATATCGCTGAGCGGGTTGGTGTCTGCGTGGATGTGGCGCGTCGAGGTGGCGGAAGCGTTTCTGTGAGCAGGGTTTGCGTGGCTTGAAGGATCGTCCCCGATCGGGTCGCCCGCGTCGGTTTGGGTCGAATGTGGTTTCTGGGATCAAAGCGTTGGCGTGTGAGCCTCCCGAGCAACGCGACGTGCCGTTATCGCGGTGGAGTTCGGCTGAACTCGCGTTCCAGGCAGTGAGCGAAGGTTTGGTCGCTGCAATCTCGTCATCGACGGTGCGCCGCTGGTTACACGCTGACGCGATCAAGCCGTGGCGTTACCGGTCGTGGATCTTCCCGCGTGATCCAGACTTCGCCGTAAAAGCTGCCCGGGTTCTTGGCCTGTACGCCCGGGTCTTTGATGGGATAGCGCTCGGCCCCAACGATTATGTGATCTCCGCGGACGAGAAGTCACAACTCCAGGCGTTGCGTCGCTGCCATCGGGGTCGCCCGGCAGGGCCGGGGCGTGTTGCTCAAGTCGAGTTCGAGTACAAGCGTGGAGGAACTCTCGCTTATATGGGTGCTTACGATGTACACCAGGCGCGGCTGATCGGCTCGGTCGCAGAAAAGACTGGCATCGTGCCGTTCATGGAACTTGTTGACCGGGTGATGACCCAGCAACCGTATGCGAACGCTCGAACCGTGTATTGGATAGTGGATAACGGTTCATCGCATCACGGGCAACGATCTATCGACCGAATGGCTGCGGCGTGGCCGAACGCTCGACTCGTGCATCTACCCGTCCACGCGTCGTGGCTGAACCAGATCGAGATCGTGTTCTCCATCATCCAACGAAAAGTCATCAAACCCGCCGACTTCGCTGACCTCGACGCGCTTGCTGATCGTCTTCGTCGTTTCGAGGACCGCTACAACCAGACCGCTACCCCGTTCGATTGGCGATTCACCACCGACGATCTCACCACCATGCTCGAACGTGTCGATAC
>JANMZO010000233.1:0-4485 GCA_031383405.1 Acidimicrobiia bacterium
TAAGCGTCGTGGAGCGAAGTGGGGCGTCGTCACCATGTGCATTGGTGGGGGCCAGGGTGCTGCCGGTCTCTTCGAGATCTACTCGTAGGTCTGGTGGGCTTCGCCTGTTTACAAGCACGCATACGAAGCGTCGCTCGCCGTTTGGAAATCAAGGAGCGGTGCCGCGCTTTGTGATGCCCGCTGGGCGTCGTACGAACCGATTCGGTACATCCGGGTCATGACGGGCGCGAAACCGCAAGTATGGAACGGGGAGTCATGCACGTTGAACTGGACGAAACGAACGGGGGAGCGCAGGGTCTCGCCTTCGATCCCGACGCGCTTCGCCGGAGGTATGACGAGGAGCGCGTCAAGCGCCTTCGGGCGGAAGGCAATGAGCAGTACATCGAAGTGGCCGGACATTTTGCGAGATACCTGGAGGATCCTTACGTCGAGGAGGTCGTGCGAGACCCTCTCGTCGATGAAACCGATGTGGTAGTCATCGGGGGCGGGTTCGGTGGACTGCTCGCCGGGGCCCGTCTGCGACAGGCTGGCATTTCGAACCTTCGGATCATCGAAAAAGGCGGCGACTTCGGCGGGACCTGGTATTGGAACCGCTACCCGGGGGCGATGTGCGATGTCGAGGCGTACATCTACCTGCCGCTTCTAGAAGAAGTCGGTTATGTGCCGAAGGAGAAGTACTGCCACGCACCGGAGATCCTCGCTCACTGCCGTGCAATAGGGGAGCACTTCGACCTCTACACCAACGCAATGTTCCAGACCGAGGTCACTGAGCTGCGTTGGGATGAATCGGACATGCGGTGGATCATCTCGACCAACCGTGGCGATCGTATGCGCGCAAAGTTTGTGTGCATGGCCAACGGACCGCTTCACCGCCCGAAGCTTCCCGGGATACCCGGCCTTGAGACGTTCAGTGGACATACGTTTCACACCAGCCGGTGGGACTACGCATATACCGGGGGAAATTCAGATGGAGGGCTTGTTGGTTTGCGTGGCAAGCGAGTCGGCATCATCGGTACCGGAGCGACGGCCGTTCAGTGCATCCCTCATCTCGGCGAGCATGCCGATCAGCTGTTCGTGTTTCAACGCACACCCTCATCGATCGACGTGCGCAATAACCGCCCGACCGATCCGGAATGGGCGGCCTCGCTGCAACCTGGCTGGCAGAAGCGCCGTATGGAGAACTTCAACACGCTCGTGTCCGGAGGATTCGAGGCCGAGGACCTGGTGAACGACGGCTGGACCGACATCATCGGCAAGCTGCTGATCATGTTCCGCCAGGGCGAAGCCGACATGAGTCCGGAGGGCTTGTCGACGAGCGTCGAGCTCGCGGATTTCGAGAAGATGGAGCAGGTCCGCGCCCGCGTCGACACTATCGTTGCGAACGCTGCGACTGCGGAGGCTCTCAAGCCGTTCTACCGGCAGTTCTGCAAGCGTCCGTGCTTTCACGATGAATATCTCGACACGTTCAACCGACCGACGGTCGAACTCGTTGACACCCGCGGGCGGGGCGTGGAGCGAATCACGGAGAAAGGCATCGTTGCCAACGGTGTCGAGTACGAACTTGACTGCATCATTTACGCCACGGGCTTCGAAGTCGGGACCGACTACACGCGGCGGTCCGGGTACGAGCTGTTTGGCCGCAACGGCGCCACCCTGACCGACAAGTGGGCCGACGGTGCTTCGACGCTTCACGGTATGCACAGCCGGGGTTTTCCGAACTGCTTCATCTTCAGCAATATCCAGTCCGGCTTCACGGTGAACTTTCCGCACATGCTCGATGAACAGGGTAAGCACCTCGCGTATATTCTTCGCCACGCCTTTGAGAACAACGTCTCGACGATCGAAGCCGATACTGACGCCGAGGCCGCGTGGGTCGAAACGATCGTGAAGCTCTCGACAGCAAACCAGAAGTTCCTCGAAGCGTGCACGCCCGGCTATTACAACAATGAGGGCAAGCCCGCCGAGCGCAGCCTGCGCAACGGCAGCTACGGCGGCGGCTCCGTGGCGTTTATCAAGTTGCTCGAAGACTGGCGGGCCGACGGGAAATTCGCCGGTCTTGAAATCACTACATAAGGGTGCTCGCAACGTGCAGCCGGAGCGGCTGTGGAGCCAGGTGGTGATCACTGGCTGAGACCGGAGGATTGACCAATCGGCCCTGGCGGCCGCCAAGTTGCTGCTTACGTTGCGTGACGGGAGCGTTTCATGGCACCGCCCGGAAGGCTTCCGAGCGACCCTCCGCCACCAACTACCAGACCAGGCACGAAAGGCACGGGGGCACGATGTGCTTACGTGCCACCACATCCGCCCGTCCTCGGACCAGAAATCGGTGGAATGAGGCTTGGTTAAGTGCCCCCGACCTAAGTCGTTCACTCAAAGTGGTTGCGAAACTTCCATGAACCGGCGAAGATGGGTGGAGCTCGCGGCGCGTCTCTACGCGAGGACTGGGCCGCTATGACATCTTCCGCTACGCATCAGACCGCAATGCCGGTGCGTCGCGCCCGTCGCCGAGGCGCGCTGGTGTTTTCGGTCCTGCTCGCCGTCGTCGCGCTGTTCGCGTTCGAAACACTGTTCCTTTTCGCGGCCGACCGGCCCGCCGGAGCGGCGACCACGCAGCCGTCAGCCCGGGCGGTGTCGCTCGTAAACTGGCCTTCCGAGTCGACCGCTTCGCTCACGCTTGCGATCCCGACGGGCGCAACTGTGGGGGATGTGCTGGTTGCGTCGCTCGGGTTCGGGTGGACTAGCGCTACGAAGCAGCCGGTGCTCACGGTGCCGTCGGGGTGGACGCTGGTGACCCGCACGAACCGAACGTCCAGCGGAGCGCTTGCCGTGTTCGTGAAGCCCTACGTCGCCGGAGAGACGACCTACACATGGAACACGGACCACCCGGTCGGGGGCGTCGGCACGCTCGCAGCATTCACCGGGGTCGACACCGTGAACCCGGTCGACGCCTCCGCCGGACTGTCAGCGGATTATCCCGGCAAGGCGGTCACAGCGCCGGCGCTCACGACCTCGACGGATGGGACCGCGCTCGTTGCGAGCTACTTCGCCTACCGAGGCGGGGCGACCTCGATGACCTGGACGCCGCCGACTGGCATGACCCAACTCGGCCCCGCAACGAACACAAACGGGAGCCGAAGCGGCAGTCTGGCCTGGACGGCACAGCTGACCGCCGGGCTGACCGGAGCGAAGACGGCGTCCACCTCGGCGGCGCCGGACTATGCCATCGGCGTCCTCACAGCGCTCCGCCCGGTTTCTGGCGGGGCGACCACGACTCCGACATCAACCACGACATCGACCACGACTCCGACATCGACCACGACTCCGACATCGACCACGACATCGACCACGACATCGACCACGACATCGACCACGACTCCGACCACGACATCGACCACGACTGCGCCGCCTTCTGGCGGCGGGCCCGTCCCGTTGATCGTTGATACCGACATGTTCAGCGACGCGGACGACGTGGGCGCCCTGGCGAGTGCTTACGGCTTGCAGATCAGAGGCGAGGCGACGGTGCTCGCTGTCACGGTCAACACGCGGCTTTCACGGCCCGCTGTCGCGACGAACTCGTGGAAGTGCGTCGCGGCGATCAACCAGTTCTATCTCTCGGCGAACGTTCCGATCGGTACCGCCATGCCGAACAACGGCACTGACGTCAACTCCGTCGACTTCACCCGACCATGCGCGAAGCTCGCATTGTCATCGACCCCCGCGCCTGACACCGCTGTGAATGTGATGCGCCGCACACTCGCCTCCCAGGCGGACGGGACTGTCGTTATGGTCGGCGTCGGCTATTCACAGAACCTCTCGGATCTGCTCAATAGCGGACCAGACGCGAACAGCGCGCTCGATGGACGCAGCCTTGCCGCCAGAAAGGTCAGGAGGCTCGTGCTCATGGCCGGCGCCTATCCGAGCAGCGCCACAGAGACGAACCTCGCCGGTAACCCGGCTGCCGCACAGAACGTCGCCACGAACTGGCCGACCCCCGTCAGATGGTCGGGCTACGAGGTCGGCGACAACGTTCGCACCGGCAACACGATCTCGAGTGTTCACCCCGCGAACTCGCCCGTTCGCGTCGCCTACGAAGCGTTCGTCGGCAAGAACAACTGGATCTACTCGTATGACCTTACGGCTGTCTACCACGCCGTCCGTCCGGGTGATACTGCGCTCAGCCCGCTCGGGTCGGGCGCGAACGCTGTCAACAACCGGGGCGGCAACGTCTTCATCAGCGGCGCCGGCAACCAGGCCTACCTCAAACTCACGGGCGCGACGTCGCTCAACTTGTCCATCGAGACCCTGCTCGACACACTGCCCGGCACGTCCGCCCCGACCACGACAACGACAACGACGACAACCGTGCCGACAACCACGACAACCGTGCCGACAACCACGACAACCGTGCCGACAACCACGACAACCGTGCCGATAACCACGACAACCGTGCCGACAACCACGACAACCGTGCCGATAACCACGACA
>JANMZO010000143.1:0-2211 GCA_031383405.1 Acidimicrobiia bacterium
CTGACTGACCCCACCGGCTGACTGACCCCACCGGCTGACTGACCCCACCGGCTGACTGACCCCACCGGCTGACTGACCCCACCGGCTGACTGACCCCACCGGCTGACTGAGCGCCGATGACTGAGCGCCGATGAGCCCAACCTGATGGTCACCGGTACCCAACTCACCCACCAACCGGTCTGATCACGCGCTGAAACGGCCGGTCGGGTACCGGAGGCACTGCGTTGGGCGACCGCCACGCCGCGTTGGGTGAGCGGGGCGCGGCACGCCAGCGTTGCCGCTGCAGGCGGGCGACCGTGCGGACGTAGCCGCGGTCGAGTAGCCCCTCGTGCGGCGCACCGTCTGCCAACCATTCCGAGTGGAGCGCCGGGAGTGCGTGAAACGGAACCTGCGGATGGGCATGATGCTCGCGATGAAACGGCATGTTCCAGGCGAAGAAGCGCATAACCGGGTTGGTCAACGTTGTCCGGGTGCCGACCACAACGCCCTGGCCCGTGGGGCAACCCGTATGTTCCGCGAGTAGGTACCACCGCAGAAACGGTTGACCCGCGAACACCGGCAGAAGCCATAGCTGGACCACGACCCATGAACGGGTGGCCACGGAGCCGACGACGAGAGCCACGTAGAGCAACAGCGTCACCCGGACCTGGCGAACGACCCTACGCCGGTGTCCGGAGGGCAGCCAGGTTGCCTCGGCCCGGCCACGAGCGACGTTCCATACGACCTGACCCATGGCCTTCCAGTAGAGAAGACCGGTCATCTGGAGCACAATTCCGCTACGTGATGCCGGCTTCCACCCGTCGAGTTCGGGATCCTGTAACGGATCCTGCGTGAACCGGTGGTGCGCTGCATGAAACAGCCGGAACCACGTGCTCGGGAGCAGGAGAAGCACACCGATGCCGGCGGCGACCGCATCGTTGGCCCGGCGAGCGCGGAATGCCGTCCGGTGAACACATTCATGTTCCGCACAGAACAGAAACACAAGCACGAATCCGTGCGCCACGACGATCGGCACGACCCAGGGGGTGGACCAGCATCGGACGAGCGCGGTTCCCGTTACGGTCAGCGTGCCCAGGTGACCTACCAGTCGGAGCAGTCCGGACCGGTCTGACCGCTGGTCCGAGCGGTGGGACACGCTGTCATGGCAGACGGATCAACGTACAGCGTCGGTTGGCATCGGACCAGACTTCAGACCAGTTAGTTCCGATGGCCAAAGGACAGCCGCCCCGTTGAAATGTGAAATCGGAGCCATTCACACCTCAGTCAGTGCACATAGCGTTTGGCGAGATCTTCGACCATGGCAACGATTCCTGCCGTGTCGGCCCGACCCGCTGTCAACGGTATGAGTCGGTGTACACCCATCGCGTCAAACGCAGCAACGGCTGCGTCGTCAATTGCCATGCGGGGTGTTACGGAGATCTCCAGCGGTCCCAGGTGAGCCGGCCGTTCGTAGCGGGCCGCGGCTTTGGTCAACCCGTCGATGCAGGTCTGCGCGGCAGCGATGTCGAGCGCGAAGCCGTACCAGCCCTGCGACGTCGTGACCGCCCGACGGAACGCTGCCGCGGTGTGGCCCGCCATGACGACCGGAAGATCAGCCCCCTGAGGTGGTTGCGGGTTCGCCTTGACCCCATCGAAGGACACGTACGTACCGGTGTACGACGCACCCGACCAGATCGCCCGCATGGCCGCGATGTAGTCCTCCGTGCGGCCGCCCCGATCTTCCATGGAGATACCGAGGGCGCGGAACTCGGGTTCGAGGTATCCAACGCCCACCCCGAACAGCAACCGGCCACCCGAGAGATGATCGAGTGAGGCCAGTTCCTTCGCCAGTACCAACGGATTGCGTTGCGGAAGAATGATTATCCCGGTGCCGAGCTTCAACGTCTTCGTCTGGGCGGCGACGAACGAGAGAGCCACCGCCGGGTCAAGCATCGGCACTTCGGGCGCCACCGGAGACGGGGGAACCTGGGGATCGGGCAGAACCACATGCTCACCCGTCCATACGGAATCAAAGCCCGCGGCCTCGCAGGCTTGGGCCACGTCGATCATGACCTTCGGGTCGGACATGACCCCGTTGTTGATACCGAACAATCCGAACTTCATGAAAACTCCTAAATAGGGTTACGGGCTCACACGTTCGTGAATCAGCCGACAATGATGTTTTCCGAGACGAACAGCCGCGTGCGCCGTCGAACATGGGCCATCGAATCG
>JANMZO010000149.1:0-4083 GCA_031383405.1 Acidimicrobiia bacterium
ATCGCCCGCAACGCCTGCTCGGCCTTGTCGCCGCCCACCGCGTCGTATACGACGTCGACGCCTAGACCGTTCGTCAGCTCTTTGGCGCGTTCCTTCAGGTTCTCGGTCGCGTAGTTGATGGTCTCGTCGGCGCCTCGGGCGCGGCACAGGTCGAGCTTCTCCTCGGTCGATGCTGCGGCGATCACCCGGGCGCCCATGAGCTTGCCGATTTCCACCGCCGACACGCCGAGTGCGCCGCCGGCACCGAGCACGAGCATCGTCTCGCCCGGCTGGATGTTCGCCCGGTGCCTGAGGGCGTAGAGCGTCGTACCGTATGCGTAGTTCAGCCCGGCGGCGACAGCGAAGTCGACCGAATCCGGGAGCCGGCGAGCGGTGGCGGCGGGAATCGCGAGCAGTGCGGCGTAGGCACCGGTCGTGCCGAGCCCACCGACGACACGGTCGCCAACCGACCAGCCAGAAACGCCGTCGCCGACGGCCGCGACGACACCGGCGGCCTCGCCCCCGGGGATGTATGGCGGCGTCGGATGGAACTGATACATGTCCTCGAGCATGAGGGTGTCGGGGAACGTCACCGCCGACGCCTTGACCTCGATCAGCAGTTGGCCGGCACCGGCCGTCGGGTCGTCTATCTCCTCGACGACCAGAGCCTCGGGCGGCCCGAACGCCTTGCACACGACAGCTTTCATGGATGCCGACAGTAGACGGAGAAACTCCGCTCTGGGCGTCTCGCCCTAGTGCATCCGGGGGGTGCTTCGTGGAAAACGCGGGAGGGGGCGTACAACACCGGGGTCTTGGACGCATCAGACTCGACCAGAAGAGCTCGGACCCCACCCGTTGAATTCACTACACACAAAACGCAGACAGCGGGGTCAACGTTCCATCACTGCGTCCAGAAAGAAGCGGCCCCTCCAATGAGCGCCCGCCTTTGACTGAGATCGTCCACCGGGATTATCGGGTGCGCTGCTTGGGCCGAAGTGCAGGGGCGAGCGGGCCGACCCGACCGATTTTTCTAGCGGTGTTATGGGTGGCTCGCATTGTGTGTCGACGTCATGCCTCGAAGAGCGCCTTCTCGCGTTCCAGAGCACTAATCTCGAGGTGGCGGACTTCCGCTTTGTTTCGCGTAATCCACGCGTTCCCAGCGTCGCCGTCGCCGAACATCGCTGAACGTGGGCCCGGGCGCGACCGTTCAGACCTTGACGCGGCTCTCGACGATCTTCGCCAAGGCGAGCATCGTGGTGTCCGGGAGGCCGCCTGTCGCGTTGCCGGCGTTGACCCTTACACATCCGCCATGCGTCGTGGACGATCACGAATGAAGGTCAGGATCCGATGCGGCGATCTCGGCGATCGCGGCGTCCAGTTCGCCAGACGCGATGAGCGACTTAGCCCAGTCACCGATGACGAGTGAAGCATACCGAGGTGCGGCACCGACCTGAACTCCGACTTCGTGTACGATGTACGAGTGGTCACGAACACCGTACAGTCTGGATGGAAGCGGTTCGGGCCGGCCATGCGGGCTCTCAAGTCCGGATGCGCCCAACTGGGTCTGCGATGTGAGGTCTCGACGCCGACCGCAAGCGTGATGATCGAGGATCAGCGATTCGACGTCCGCCTCACCGAGCGAGTGAGCGATTCACTCGCTCGGGGTCTCGCCCAAACGGCCAAGCCCGATGAACTCCTCGTCGCCCAGCGCATCACGGACGAGGCACGGGTGATTCTTCGGCAACGGAACCTCGCATTTTTCGACGAGCGCGGCTACCTCTCGATCCGTCGAAGGACGCTTGTTGTCGAAGCCGCCGTGGCTACCGCAGAAGCACCTTCGGCCAGACGCCGTGGGCAGCCGCTCGACGGTGTCGGCCTCGACGTCGCGCTGTGGCTTCTCCACACACCGGAACCCAGCGGCGTTCGTGCGATGAGTCGAGCGATCCGCCGGACCGCATCCTCAGTGTCGGATGCGCTCCGACGTCTCGTCGACGACGGACTCGTCACAAGCACGCACGAACCCCTTCTGCCGGAACTCTTTGACGCCGCCGTTCAGGCGTGGCGCTATCGAGCCAATCACCTAGTAGTAAGCGGTGATCCGACAACACCCTCCAACGCCCGGGCGTTACGCACCGGCCTCGGCGACGCTGTCGGCACCGGATGGGCATGGGCCGGCTCAGCCGCCGAACAGGCCTGGCAGGTGCCCGGCATCGCACGGCGAACGGGTCGATCGGAACTAATGCTGCCCGACGCCGAATCGCTCGACCTTGCAGCGTCCGTCCTGAAGCAGGACTCGAACGGGAAGTTCGATCTCGTTGTCGCACCGGTTGCTTGGCTCGCATCACACCGCTGCGAGCGAAGAGGCAAAGTTGTCGTGCCCGCGATCGCAATCGCCCTCGAACTTGCCCTCGATGACGCACGCGGCCGCCAACTACTGAGCGGCTGGGACCCGGAAGGAGCGCACCGTGTCTGGTGACCCGATCGTGATCGTCGCCACAGAGGACTCCGACGTCGCTCGATTCGTGGACGCAATCTCGCGTCTCCCAAACCATCTGCCCGATTGGGTATTGATCGGCGGCGTGGCGTAGTGCTGCGCGTCGGAGGCACGCACCGCGCCACGGTGGACATCGACACCCTCGCTCGGGAGTCGAACCGGCTCGTCAAGCTTCTCGTCGCCGTAGGTGGCGAACAACGAGCCGCTCACAAGCTCATCGTCCCAATTGCGACGCAACTCGACGTCATGGCAGTCGGATCCGTGCCAGATCCGTCATCGGTCGAACCAAGTGAATACGCCTTCGCGCTGGCACGCGACTGGGCGTTCACCATAGCGACAACGGAATCCGTTCAGGTGCTCAACGAACGCGGCCGACCGATTGCATCCGCGACGATGCGAGTCGCAACAACCGCCGGACTCATCGCGTTGAAGAGCGTGTCGATGCCTCGACGCGCCGACAGCAACAACCCGGCCAAGGCCACATCGGACACGATCGACCTCCTCGCGCTGCTCGAAACCGAATCGGTGGAAGAAGTCTCAACGGCACTCGCAGATGCCCCGCCAGCGCTTCGTGGATGGATCGCCAGCACGTGCGGGCGAGTCTTCGTCACCGACCGGCGCTACACCGAAGCACGCCTCCGAGTCGCCCGACAGCACATCAACCCCGGGGCATTTCTCCTCGCTGGACAGGTTGCTGAAGTGCTCGCTTCGCATCACAACGATGACTGACCAATCGCCGCACTCGCGCCGACTACGGAGCAGATCACGGTCCGTACTACTCGTCCAGCGAACGTCGCCTCGCCTTGACTTCATTCCACGTCGTGTGCGTGCAGTGCGGCGAGGCGTCTCCTGTTTCGGAGGCGGTCTGCACAACTTTGGCGGCCGGGTCCAGAAGGGTTTGCCTTACGCGCGCGGCCTCGGTCGCTGCCGAGAAGCCGCGCCGAGTGACCTGAGTCCACTTGCCGGTCAGCGGATCCTTCTCGGTGCGCGCCTTCAAATACCAGCCATTCGCGTCACGGTAGACGCCCTTGAAACGAGGCATCACAGACCTCCGAGAGCTTTCGAACACCTAATGTTCTCACACGTCTTCTCAACACGACGCTGTCGAATCACGATACATGCCCTGACCAGGGCTTTTGGCGCGTTCGGAGGGATTCGAACCCCCAACCTTCTGATCCGTAGGTGTCAAGCCTGGTGTACAGCAACGTCCGCGGACGTCCATTATCGCAGGTCACAGACCCTTTTGCATAATCCGTCAATCCGTGGAAATCCACCCAAATCCACCGACGTTGCTCCCACGGTTGCTCCCATAAGCGCGCATATGGATCGAGATATGTAGGTTGCTCGTCGATCGAGTCGCGAAGGGAATTTGAAGCATGCCGGAGTCCGCCCGGAGTTCGAAGACCGAGGGGTTCGCTTCGTCGTCGCGACGCAGATCGCCTGCGGAGTTTCGTTCTGCGGTGTGTCAGCACTGTGCCCCGAGGTCGGGTAAACCGCTCACGCTGTGCGGGTGCGTGAAAGACAGCTCTCCCCAACCTCTCGGTTTCGCTTCGTTCGGTTGAGCGGCTTCCGGGGAACTCCGTCAACGCTGCCAAGCGGCAACGTCGCAA
>JANMZO010000171.1:0-10323 GCA_031383405.1 Acidimicrobiia bacterium
GTTCCGGTGAAGGCCTCGGAGCAGACGACCGTCCTGGGGACGGCAGCAATGGTCGTGGTGGTCGTGGGCGCCACTGTGGTGGTCGTGGTCGTGGGCGCCACCGTGGTGGTCGGAGCCACCGTCGTCGTAGTCGCAGCCACCGTGGTGGTCGGAGCCACCGTCGTCGTAGTCGCAGCCACCGTCGTCGTAGTCGCAGCCACCGTCGTCGTAGTCGGAGCCACCGTCGTCGTAGTCGGAGCCAGCGTCGTCGTAGTCGCCGGAGCAAGAGTCGTAGTCGTGGAGGTGGTGGTCGTGCTCGCGACCGTTGTTGTCGTCAGCTGTGTGTAGCCAGCGGGCAACGTGATCGGATCGCAGAAGCTCCATGTCTCACCGGGCAATGGCGACTCGTAGCCGGCGAACAGATTTGCCCCGCTACCGATCGGGATCTCAATTCGGGTACGGGCCTGCGATTTCATGACTCGGCTACCGATCACCGACGTGTACATCCCGCTTACCGAACGACTGCTCGTCATTGTGCATATCACGATCGAGTCACCGACGACGTTCGACCCCTCCAGGGTCGGGTCAGCCGCGGATTCGAAACGAACTCTCACGCGCATCCGGTCGGCGCCGACCTGCGAAAGCTTCTTGGTGCCACAGATCAGCCGCTGAAGGGTTGTGGGGTCACCTGTTGTCGTGAGGCCGAAGATCTGACAGGTTGCGTCTGTGCCCACTTCGGCCGTCGAAGCGGACCGAGCTGTTGAGCGTACGGCGAAATTCGTTGAGTTGACTTCATACATGGCAAAACTGAAATCAACGACGCCGAGTACCAATCCGAAGAAGATCGCAGCGACGATCGCCATTTCGACCAATGCGGCCCCGCGCTCACGTTCTCCCTCATCCCGGCGAGCGGCCCTTGCTGTGACGGAACGCCTTATTGCCACCCGTTTGCAACAGTTCGTCCGGTCCGGAACGTGCGACGCAGCATCTGAGCCTTTTGGGACCATCCCGCTACAGTCGGCGCGCAAATAGCGCAAGTTGAGCAGGCGGCGGGCCTTTGAGTCGAATGACCTATGACGTGATTCAAACCACTCAAAGGGACATTTACGGGAGATTTTCGGCAATTTTGACTACAGAGGGTGTGATTTTCGGCCGATAGAAGGCCCATGTCTAAGTCGGTTCCCGAAGCGAAACCCCAAACAGGGCGACTACGCAGCCACGTTGCGCGGTCTCTGAGTTCGGCCGTTTCGACTCGCGGGAAGGAGGCGGGAGCTGCACTCGTCGAGTTTGCTCTCGTCCTTCCGTTGATCGTGACAATGCTGCTCGGCGCGGTCGACATGGGCTTCTACCTCAACGACACCAGCAAGCTTCGCAGCGCTGTACGCGAGGCCGGTCGTCGAGCTTCTGCCGGTGGCTACGGGAACACCCAGTGCCCGGCGTCTGTTAATCAGTACCTGGAGGCCACGTACACGTCGCCATCCCGGGCTGCGGAAACCTCCAAGCTCGTCTGTCTCACCAAGCTGTTCGCCTACGAAGCCGGTCTCGACGCCAGCGTCGCCACGCGCGTTTTCAGTTTCGACTCCAACGGGGTGGTACAGCCCGGTCGCGACCAACTCTGGAACTCCGGAAACGCCCTTGTTGTCTGCGCTCAAATCCAAAGCCGCTCGCGCACCGGACTACTCGGCCCCCTTCTCGACAATCAGGTCATCGAGAGTCGCGTAATCATGCGCATCTCGGACTCGATGGTCAACGGGCCCGGCGAGGCCGCTGAGGCCCCCCCAAGTGGCGACTGGTCGCGATGCACGGTGGCGTCATGAACGGTCACGACACCCCCCATCGGGCCGGTCCCGCCATCACCGCGCCGAGCTGTCACCGCGCAGCCAATCGACCCTCAACCGATACCACGAACAACATCAGCACCACCGGGAACGACACCACCACACCCACGGCTACGCGAACCAACGAGCACAAAAGGAAAGACAGCATGACACTCACCGACGCACCGCAACCGGCCCCGCAGACCAAAGCCACACGAGGGTCGACCGCGACGCTCGAAAAGGGAGCGACATCTATTCTGACCTCGTTGGTCGCCGTAATCCTTCTCGGCTCACTCGGCTTCGCGGTCGACCTCGGCAATGCGATGCAACTGCAACGAAAAGCCCAGAACGCGGCCGACTCCGCCGCGTTTGCCGGTGTCGCCGAGTACAACAAGCAGATCGAGTACGAACAGGGGCTCACACCGGGAGTCGCGCTCACCGCCGCTGCTACAACCCGGGCAAAATCAGCCGCGGTCGCCGAAGCGAAGCGTTACTCCGACCGCAACTTCTCGGTTTCTGCCGCCGCATGGAATGCATGCACCGACGCAAACCGTCCTAGCGGTTACGAGGTCATGGCCGGTTCTCCCGAGTGCATTTCGATTTTGGCGGCTTCTGCTCCGAGGATCCGTGTACGTGTGCCGATGAAAGTCAACACGACGTTCGGCCGCGTATTGGGAACCAACATGCTCTCGGGCGATGGTGTCGCCATCGTCGGTAGCAACGCGACGACGACAACAACCACCACAACAACAACCACCGCAGCACCGACAACAACGACGACCGTCGCACCGACCACAACTGCCGCACCGACGACCACCGCCGCACCGACGACAGTTCCCGGACCGACGACGTCACTTCCGGTGAGCTCGGGTGCGCTGTGTGCCACCACCAACCTGCTCACCAACAACCCGTCGTTCGAGAGCGGAAACACGACGGGCTGGACTTCCACCGGCAGCGTCAGCACCATGACCGGTATCGCCGCTCCCGGTACGGGAAACTACACCGGTTGGGCCACCCCATCCGGAGGTCAGCCGGGTTCGCTCTTGCAGGTGCTCAACGCGACGGCCGGAACAACGTACGAGACGACGTTCTACGGCGGAACCCACGACCCAAGCAACGACGCCCAGATCTCGATGGCTTTCCTCAACTCGTCCGGGACCGTCCTGGCGGAGTACGCCTACAACATGGACGTCGACGTCGACCTCTCTCCTTACCAGGTTGGTGGACCGTACCGCTTCAGCAACGTCGCTCCGACCGGAACCACCCAGGTTCGGGTTCGGGCCTGGGTGACCAACTTCGACTACGTGAAGATCGACGGCGTTTCGATCATCGGCTGTGTGGTGGCCGGCACGACGACAACGGCAGCTCCGACGACCACTGCAGCTCCGACGACCACGGCAGCTCCGACGACGACAACGACCGTCGTCCCGGTCGGACCAGGGGTCTCGGGCGGTCACTTCGATGTCGACATTTACCACAAGGCGTCGGGATCGTTCGCCAACAAGCAGCACGTCCACGAGTACGACGACAAGTACAACGTGACCGGAGTGAACTTCCTGAACCCGAGCGACCCCGCGTTCAACTTGGCAAATGCCATCCCCATCGCGACGACGAATTTCAAAGTCATCGTGTCGGAGCAGTACCTGAACCCGGCGTCACGGATATCGATCGGAGGAAGCGCGGCGACCAACGTGAAGAACTTCGGAATCCTGGCCTCGAGCACGGACGCAACCGCGGTACTGGCCAGTCTGCCGACATACAACCGCAACAACATCCAGACCTTTACCTGGAGTCTCCCGTTGGATGCGTTCAAGACGAAAGACTGGTGGGTCGATGGATCCCCACGGGCCGGCGTTATTCCTACGCAAACGGGCTGCGTCAACAAAATCACCAACTCCAGCACCGGAACCACCGGTGGCCAGATTGGACCGAACGGAGAGCGCCATGACGGCGCGCTGACCATACAGGTGATCGACGCCGCAACAACGGCAAGCGATCTTCAGCTTGAGTATGCGGGGGGCGGAGCGAAGTACGGGTGGAGGGTCAAGTCAACCAGCTTCTCCCGCGTCCTCGCCGAGTACACGTTCTTCTGGCACCACCCGAACGGTTACTGCTACGGAAACGGGTCATGGCTGGCGAACGCTCCGGAGTCGACGGGTTCGACGTTCGCAGCGGTAACGCCTCCGGCTGGTACGGGCGACCCGGTAAACGGCAACTGAGTTTGTAAAAGCACCGACATTCTCTGTCCGGCCTTTCCGGCTAATGCCCTGACCTCCCCGGTTCGCCGGGGAGGTCTTGCTTTCTACGACTCGATGACCCGGACCGAGATGATCGTCACCGGTTCCGTCGGCGGACCATCGGCGTTGGGCACACCGAGGGCATCGATCGCCTGGATGACGTCTTCGCCTTTCGTGGCCTTTCCGAACAGCGAATACTGGGGAGGAAGTTGTTCACCCTGTGGACCGGAGATGATGAAGAACTGGCTGCCGTTGGTGTTTGGCCCGGAGTTCGCCATGGCCAACGAACCGAACTTGTACTCCCCGGCCTGCGGCAACTCATCGAGGAACTCGTAACCAGGTCCTCCGGCTCCGGGAGGGCTGTTCGGATCGTTCAAGAGCGTGTTGGGGTCGCCGCCCTGCAGCACGAATCCAGGTACAACCCGGTGGAAGCCAATGCAGTCGAAGTACTTCTCACCCGCCAGAAATACGAAGCTGTTGACGGTGATCGGCGCCCGCTTCGCATCGAGCGCGAACTCGATCGTCCCCTTCGTCGTCTGCATCACGGCCGTGTAGGTCTTCGAGGCATCGATCGTGCGGGCGGGTTCCTTCGCGAACGTGTGGTTCCCGGCCGCTGAGCCCGGGCACGTATTCTCGACCGGAGCACCTGCATCGCCGGATGCGTTGGAGGACTTCTTGTCGGATCCGCATCCGGCCAGGACCAGCGTGACTGACAGACCCGCGCCGAGCAGTGAGAGACGTGAACGTGTTTTCATGTTGAACATGTCACAGACGCTACCGGCCAGGGTGAGCCGTACCGGACATCGCCGTCCCGTTCGAAAGCGCTTTTACCTCATGTCTCACAGGCAACGTGCGTTGAACGTGCGTTGACCCGTCAGCCGATTACCAGGTTGACCATCTTGTTCGGGACCGCGATGATCTTGCGCACGGTCGCCCCGACCAAGAGTGTTCGGATCCGCTCGTCAGCCAATGCCGCGGCTTCAAGACCGTCCGCATCGGTATCGACGGCGACGGTCAGCTTCGAGCGGACTTTGCCGTTGACCTGAACCGGGATCTCGACCGTATCGGCGACGAGGTAACCCTCATCGACCTCAGGGAAGGAAGCCTTGGCCAGGGAACGATCGTGACCGAGCTTGCCCCAGAGTTCTTCGGCAATGTGCGGCGCGAAAGGAGCAAGCAACAGAACGAGCGGTTCGGCGACGGCCCGCGGTAGGCCCGATGTGTAGGCCTGGGTGAGATGGTTCGTGAGTTCCGTGATGCGGGCGATCGGCGTGTTGAGGCGCAGATCGTTCATCGCGTCGCGTACCGACGCGATCGTCGGATGCAGAATACGCAGCGTCTCGGTCGACACGTGACTGGATTCGGTGACGGTGGTCAACCCGGATTCCTCATTGACCATCAGACGCCAGATGCGCTGCAACAGTCGGTGAACACCGGCGACGGCCCGGGTGTCCCACGGCTTGGCCTGGTCCAGCGGCCCCATCGACATCTCATAGAGACGGAATGTGTCGGCGCCATATTCGGCCACCATGTCGTCGGGCGAGACGCTGTTTTTCAGCGACTTGCCGATCTTCCCGAGGTGGCGGGAGACCGGCCGCCCTTCATACGTGTACACACCGTTCTTCTCGACGACCTCAGAGGCTTCGACATAGATTCCGCGCTCATCGGTATAGCTGTAGGCCTGGACGTACCCCTGGTTGAAAAGGCGGTGGAACGGCTCGGATGATGAGACGTACCCCAGGTCGAAGAGGACCTTGTGCCAGAACCGGCTGTAGAGCAGGTGCAGTACCGCGTGCTCCACGCCACCCACGTAGAGGTCAACACCTCCGGAGTTCCCCTCCGACGGCTTCCCCATCCAATACTTCTCGTTGATGCGATCACTGGGCAACGCAGCGCCGGGTGCGTCAACCGGATCGATGTAGCGCAGGTAGTACCAACACGAACCGGCCCACTGGGGCATGACATTCGAATCGCGACGATACGTGCGCGTACCTTTACCGTCAAGGTCGAGTTCAACGTTGATCCAGTCGTCGAGTCGGTCGAGCGGAGCCTCGGGGTTGGAGTTCTGGTCGTCGGGATCGAAGGTGCGCGGCGAGAACTGCTCGGTCTCCGGCAGCACCAGCGGCAGTGCAGATTCCGGGAGGGCCCTCGGCAGACCGGTTTCGTCGAAAACTATCGGAATCGGCTCACCCCAGTAACGCTGACGGCTGAAGCCCCAGTCGCGAAGTTTGTAGTTGATCGTGCCGTGGCCGTGGCCGTTGGCTTCCAACCAGAGGTTGACCGTGTGGATCGCGTCAACTTTGTCGAGCCCGTCGAGGCTCAAGGAGCCATCGGGTCGGGCCGACTGGACGTGTTCGGCCTCGCCGATGTAGGCCTCGGGCCACGTCTGGCAATCCAGGGTCGAGGCGACGTTCCGATCGGCGAACCACGAGGCCGAAGGCCGTTGCGTAGCGATGATCGGCAGATCGAACTTCCGGGCGAACTCGAAGTCGCGCTGGTCGCCGGACGGCACGGCCATGATTGCGCCCGTGCCGTAGCCCATGAGCACGTAGTCGGCGATGAACACCGGGATCTTCGTATCGTTGACGGGATTGTCCGCGAAGACACCCAGGAATACCCCCGTCTTCTCGCGGCTCTCGACCTGGCGGTCGACATCGGTCTTGCTCTGCGCGTCGTGACGATATGCGCGCACAGCATCGGCCGGTGCGGCATGGCCACCGGTCCATTGCGTCGGCGTGTCGGCCGGCCATGCGAGCGGACCCGTGGCAGGTGAGACAAACCGATCGACCAGCGGGTGTTCCGGTGCGAGCACCATGTACGTCGCCCCGAACAGGGTGTCGGGACGCGTGGTGAATACCTCGATGGGAGCAACACCGGTATCGAAGCGCACCCGCGCCCCTTCGCTCCGACCGATCCAGTTGCGCTGCATGAGCTTCACCGGCTCCGGCCAGTCGACCGTGTCGAGATCGGCCATGAGGCGCTCGGCGTACGCGGTTATCCGCATGTTCCACTGCCGCATATTGCGCTTGAACACGGGGAAATTGCCGCGGTCGCTCCGGCCGTCGGCAGTGACCTCCTCGTTGGCCACGACCGTACCGAGACCGGGACACCAGTTGACCGGGGTCTCGGCCACGTAGGCCAGACGACGGTCGTCGATAATCGTGCGCTGCTCAACGTCGGACAAATCCGACCACGGTCGGCCGTCAGGCGTCAGGCGTGAGCCGTTAACATACAATTCAATAAGCGCGCTTATTGGCTGAGCCTTGCCGAGGCTCGGGTCGAACCACGAGTTGAAGACTTTCAGGAAGATCCACTGCGTCCAGCGGTAGAACTCCAGGTCGGTCGTGCTGACGGAGCGACGACGATCGTGGCCCAGGCCGAGCTGGCGTAACTGGCGGCGGTAGGTGGCGACGTTGGCCTCGGTCGTGATCCGGGGATGGGTACCGGTCTGCATCGCGTACTGTTCGGCCGGCAGACCGAAGGCATCGAAGCCCATCGTGTGCAGCACGTTGTGGCCGGTCATGCGCTTGAAACGGGAAAACACGTCGGTCCCGATGAACCCGAGCGGATGGCCGACGTGCAGACCGGCGCCGGACGGGTAGGGGAACATGTCCATGACGAACAACTTCGGCAGGTCCCTGACCGCCTCGAAGCCGCCGCTCAGGGGACCTACGGGGTTCGGCGTGTTGAAGGTACCCTCGGCATCCCAACGGTCGTGCCAGCGGGACTCGATCGTGGCCGCAAGCTTGGCGTTGTAGCGGTGCGGTGGCAACCCCGAACCCACGGAACCACCAACGCGAGCCGAGTCGCTTCCTTCAACGTTCACTGCAACTTCGTCAGACATGGCTGCCAGGTTACCGTCGGGCCCCACCCCGCCCGGCGCCTATTGGGCTTTCGACCGGTCGGTTCCGAATCCGCCCAACATCGCAGGCCTGCGGCCGGGTGTTTGTAGGCTGGAGCGCATGACTCCACGGATCCTCGTCACGGGTGGCGCCGGCTTCATCGGCTCCAACTGTGTTCACCAGGTGCTCCGTGAACGGCCGGAGGCTTCGGTGACAGTTCTCGACGCGCTCACCTACGCCGGCAACCGGGCAAACCTACCCACCGACGGCGAGCGGTTCCGCTTCGTGACCGGCTCGATTTGCGACGAGGTCCTGGTCGACGAACTCGTTGCAGCCGCCGACCTGGTCGTGCATTTCGCGGCCGAGTCGCACAACGACAACTCGCTCCACAACCCATTCCCGTTCATCGAGACGAACATCATTGGTACGTTCCGCCTACTCGAAGCCGTCCGCAAGCACGGGCGCCGCTTTCACCACATCTCCACCGACGAGGTCTACGGCGACTTGGAACTCGACGATCCGGCCCGCTTCCAGGAGTCGACCCCCTACAACCCGTCGAGCCCGTATTCTGCGTCGAAGGCCAGTTCCGACCTGCTCGTTCGGGCGTGGGTGCGGTCGTTCGGCGTGCAGGCCACGATAAGCAACTGCTCCAACAACTACGGCCCGTACCAGCATGTCGAGAAGTTCATCCCCCGCACGATCACCGAGGTGCTGTGGGGCAATCGGCCGAAGCTCTACGGCAGGGGCGAGAACGTCCGCGACTGGATCCACACCGAAGATCACTCCTCCGCCGTTCTCCTGATCGCCGAGAAGGGGCTGATCGGCGAGACGTACCTCATCGGAGCCGACGGCGAGAAGAACAACAAGACCGTCGTTGAGATGGTGCTGGCCACCCTCGGTCGAACGACCGACGCCTACGACCACGTGAGCGACCGGCCCGGCCACGACATGCGCTACGCCATCGATTCGACCAAGCTGCGCACCGAACTCGGCTGGGCGCCGCGCTTCACCGATTTCGAAGCGGGCCTGGCCGACACCGTGGCCTGGTACCAGGCCAATGAACCATGGTGGCGGCCGCTCAAGGAAGCCACCGAGGCGAAGTACCGCATCCTCGGCCGATGATCCGGTTTGCTGGCTCACCGCACGCCCGGTTGGTGGTGCGATACCGGTATCCTTGAATTCGTGGAAACGCTGACCCTCCCCAAATCCAACGACCCGTGTTGGTGCGGCAGCGGAAAGAAGTTCAAACGTTGCCACAAGGATTCCGGGCCATCGATGAAGGCCCCGACCGTCCTACCCGGACACATTTCCGCCATTCGACCCGTTCCGGCCAACATCATCCGCCCCGACTACGTCGACAACCGGGGCAAGCCGAAGCACGCGAACTACCCGATCATCAAGAGTCCGGCCACGATCGAGAAGATGCGCGAAGCGTGTCAGGCTGCGGCGCAGGTCATCGAGATCGTGCGACCCCACGTGAAGCCGGGTATCACGACGGATGAGATCGATGCGATCACTCACCAGGCGTACATCGATCTCGGCGGCTACCCGAGCACGGTGACCTACGGCGGGTTTCCCAAGTCGGTGTGCACGTCGATCAACGAGGTCATCTGCCACGGCATCCCCGATGACCGCCCGCTGCAGGACGGCGACATCATGAACATCGATGTCACGATCTTCTTGAACGGCGTCCACGGCGATCATTCGGTGATGTTCGAAGTGGGCAATGTCGACGAGCAATCACACCGTCTCGTGCAGATCACAAAGGAATGCATGGAACTCGGCATCGCTGCGATCAGACCCGGACTCCCCGTCAACGTGATCGGTCGGGCCATCGAGGCCCACGCGAAGAAGTTCGGCTACGGGGTCGTGCGGGCGTTCATCGGCCACGGAATCGGCGAGGCCTTCCACATGAAGCCGAACATTCCGCACTACTACGACCGTCATGCGAACCACATCATGCTCCCCGGCATGACGTTCACCGTGGAGCCGATGATCACGATGTCGGGTAGTTGGGACTACGACATGTGGGACGACGACTGGACCGTGGTGACGAAGGATCTCGCCCGCACCGCCCAGTGGGAACACACCGTTCTCGTCACCGACGACAGCGTAGAGATCCTGACGGTTCTGCCGGATTCGTCCGCAAAGGGACCGGCGAACAATAGTTCCGACCAGAACGTGCTTTGAGGCCCGTTTCGCTCTGCTAGGTTTTCGTTCGCAATTCGGGGGTTTAGCTCAGTTGGTAGAGCGCTTCCATGGCATGGAAGAGGCCAGGGGTTCGAATCCCCTAACCTCCACGGATTCGACCTGCGCGGGTCTGCCACCACGCACGATGGGCAGGCAATCCGAAGGTGTCCGACAAGGCGACCCGGTTCAGGTGTGCTGCGCGAACGCCTCGACGGCGACCGGTATGTGTGCGAAATTTTCCCCTGAAGGGGGCAAATT
>JANMZO010000193.1:0-12616 GCA_031383405.1 Acidimicrobiia bacterium
GGCCCGTTCTGTTCTTTGCTTGGCCCCATTGGTCCTCGGGGGGCACTTTGGTGGGTGTTTCGCTCACGGTGGGGGTGCGGGGGCGGGGGCCATGGGTTTTATCTTTGTCGGAGGGTCCGGGGTCGGGAAACGGCCGCCCCCCGCCACCGCTCGGGTCTCACGGCGACCTCCACGGCGTCAGCCCCACCGAACTCCCCGGGAATCTCCCCAGCGGCGAGCCGGTTCCCACCGCGTCGGTAACCCCGGCGCTGCCCTTCACCGGCCTGAAGGTGCTTGACTTCGGTCACGGCGGGGTCGGCGTGGAGACCGGACGGTTGCTGGCCGAGTACGGCGCCGACGTGATCAAGGTCGAGACCGGCACCTACCCTGACTTCGTCCGGGTGGTGAACTTCGCCGGGTTTTCCTCGTCGAGCCGGTGCAAGCGGTCGTTGGGCGTCAACGCGAAGGTGCCGGAGGGCCTCGCCGTGCTGAAGCGCCTGGTGGAGTGGGCCGACGTGCTGATCGAGAACACCTCCACCGGCACCATGGCCGACCTGGGCCTCGGCTGGGACACCGTGCACGCCGTCAACCCGCGTGTGGTGATGGCCTCCAGCCAGCTGATGGGTTCTCGGGGGCCGTGGTCGAGTTGGCTGGGCTATGGGCCCAGCACCCGCCCCGCCGGTGGCATGTCCCACCTGTGGAACTTCCCCGGCGGGGGCATGCCACCAGGTTCGATGGCCATCCACCCCGACCACGCCGCCGGCCGCATCCTTGCCGTGGGTGCATTGGCCGCGCTTCTCGGACGCGACGACACCGGACAGGGAACCCACGTCGAGGTGGCGCAGGTGGAGGCGATCATCAACCTGCTCGGTGACAAGTTCACCGCAGACGCGCTGTCACCCGGGTCCGTGCAACCCGAGGGCAACCGCCGCCAACGGGGTGCCCCCTTCGGCGTGTACCGCTGTGAGGGTACTGAGCGGTGGGCCGTGATCTGTGTGCGCGACGACGCGGACTGGGGAGCACTGAAGGACGCGTTGGGTCGGCCGGCATGGGCCGACGATCCGGCCTACGACACCGTCGAGGGCCGCCGCAGTGCGCACGACGTAATCGATGGGCACCTGTCGACCTGGACGGCAACTCGCACCGATGTCGATGTGATGGCGTCGTTGCAGGCCGTAGGCGTGCCCGTCGGAGCGATGCTCTATCCGACGAATCACGTCACCAACCCGCATGCGATCGCGCGGCGGTTCCCTCAGGTGGTCGACCAGCCCGGCATCGGCACGTTCACCCTTGAGGGGCCTGCGATGCTGACACCGGCGATGGGTGACCCGATCGTCGCCCCGGCCCCGGCGCTCGGCGAGCACACCCGCGAGGTCCTGACGCACGTGCTCGGTCTCAGCGCCGCCGAAGTCGACGCGCTGGTCGCCTCCGGCGCTGCGGAGGAGTGACGCCGATGTCCGACGCGCACACGCCTGTTCGCTGATGGAACGGCGATGAAGTCATCGGATCGTCGGCCCATGCCGGGCGTCGTAGCTGCAAGCGCCGCACGACATCAAAAACGGTGCCCGCAAAGTTAGGCCTACGGCGAGTCCGGCTTCTTCTTGAGGTACTTCGTGAACTGCGCCAACGTCGAGAGCGTAAGGCCCAAAGTGATCAAGACAGACGCCCCGGCGTAGAGCACCGCGTCGATCGGCTTCTTTGCCGTGGTCATTTTTTCGAGCGCTTTGATCGCGACCACCAGCACAATCACATTGGCGAGCTTTCCTTTGAGATCGTCGAGGGTATGGATCTCCAACGGGCGCTTCCCGATGAACACCCATGGCGGCCTCCTCAGCCAGGGCCACAACTGGGGCATGAACCACATCATCGAGGCCGTACGACAGCTACGGGGCCAGGCGGGAGCCGCCCAGGTGGCGAACGCAGAACTCGCGCTCGTCACCGGCTACGGCGACCTCGGCGACGGCAGCGTCGCGATCCTCGCGAAAGGAGACCGGTGATGGCAGCGCCGTCGAAGTACGTGCCCCGTCCGACCGGGCTGGAACTGGAGCTGAACACCCTCACGGTCCAGACCGGCCGTTTGCACATCCAACGTTGCACGGCGTGCGGCCACCACCAGCATCCACCGCGACGCCGCTGCGCATCGTGCGGCGGGGACCAGCTCGGCTTCGTCCCGACTACGAACTCCGGGGAAGTGTATTCCTGGGTCACGTCGCATTTCACGGTCGATTCGGGCTGGGTCGACGACGTGCCCTACACAACCGCCGTGGTGCAACTCCCCGAGGGCCCCCGAATCGTCGGCGCCTACAACGGTGATCCGGAGCTCCTCCGGATCGGTCAGAAGGTTGGGATCCGTCCCGAGCCGCGCTCCGACGACTTCGCTTTCCTCTGGGTCGACGGGTGATCAACAGCGGACCGACAGAGGATTTGAAAGCCTGCCGCTGTTCGCTTCCCGCCATGTGAGTGCCAGCTCTACAGGGTGCCGGGGCGGGATAGGACCCAGCCGCCTGGTTACCCTCCCGGCACCGCAAGGGACACAAGACTGAGCGCGAATGGCGGGTACGGATTTTCACGTCCGCACGACGTCAACGCAAGGGACATGGGGACTGAGCGGAAAATGGCGGGTACCAATTTCCCCGTGCTCGACACGTCCGTGCCACCGGACAACAAGACTGAGGTGAACCGGCTCGGCCTAAACGGCGACGACGTCGACCAGATGTTCGAGGCCGATAAGGTCCGCGGCGTTGCGGGTATACAGCCGGGCTCCGTGAGCATGCGCTGTCGCCGCTATCAGGAGGTCCATAACTCGCGAGCGAGGTTGGCGGCCGACCTGGGCGACTGCAGCCGCGAGTTGCCCGTAGCTTGTCGCGACGGCTTCATCAATTGGAAGTGCATCGAACTTTCGCAGGAGCTCCGAGAGTCGGCGCAATCGTTCTGCTCGGGTCCCGGCGTTGACGGTCACCAGCACACCAAAGTGAAGTTCAGCGAGGGATGCCGCACTGATCGCCAGTTCTCCTTCAAGCTCCGGCATATCGGTCGCTATCAACACGCTTGTGTCGAGCACCGCTTTCAACGTTCACCGTCCCACGGGTTTTCGACGGACTGATCGATCAACAGACGGTCCCGCTCCCACTCCGGGTCGGGTCGTCCTCCAAACAGATCCGCTATGTCGTGCCATCGTTGCCAACGCCACGGGGATGGGGGTACAAGTCGAGCGGCCAGTCGACCGGCAACGGTGATTTCGATCTCTTCTCCGTTCTCCACGCGTCGAACGAGTTCGGACGCGTCCTGGCGGAGTTCTCGAAGGCCAACGGTGCTCATTCCCTGATGATAGCACAAGTGCTACTCCTGATTCTCCCCACCACCGTTGAGGCGTGACGGCCCAATTCCGTCGCAACGGGCAGCGGATGACAGGAAGTTTCGTTGTGTTTCCGTGGCGAGGTGAGCTCCAAGGTTTGCGGCTGGCGGTGGCGTTTGTGGCAGTGGCGTTTGTGGCTGTGGTGTCAGGTTGCGGCTGTGGTGTCGCACCCCCGGGACAACGTGGCACTCCGGCCGCAATGGTGTGCTGCTGTCAGCTGTAGTGGTACCGGGCAACGTGGCACTCCGGCCGCAGCCTGTCAGCTGTAGTGGTACCGGGCCTGAAGGATGACGATGTCGTCACCCTCGACGAGGTAGACGATTCGGTGTTCCTCGTCGATGCGACGCGACCACGCTCCGGCGAGCGCGTGGCGGAGTTGCTCGGGTTTACCTATCCCACCGAAGGGGTCGCGGGCGATGTCGTCGAGCAACCGGTTGATGCGCCTGAGCGTGGGCCGATCGGTCAACTGCCAGAACACGTAGTCCTCCCACCCGTTGGGTGTGAACACAAACCTCATCGGTCGAGTTGGTGTTCCTGCGTGTTGCCAGAGCGGGCCTGGTCCAGGCTCTTGAGGAGTCGCCGAACGTTGGCCGGGGAGCGCAGCAGATAAGCGGTCTCTTCGAGCGCGCGGTAGTCGGCGATGGCGATGAGAACCGCGTCGCCGCGCTTGGAGGTGATCTCGATCGGGGTGCGGTCGTTGTTGACCTGCTCGATCAGAGGGAAGAGATTCTTACGGGCTTCGCTCGCGGTGATGGCCATTGTTCACTCCAATCTGGTACCAGATAACGTACCATATCGGTACCAAGCGCACTCCGCTGACGCCCACCACACAAACGACCGGGTCTGATCAAATTTGATCGACGGCACCCTTGCCGCCTAGTTCGCCGAGCGGGCTCCGGGGGTGAACGCTACCGGAAGATGCTTCATTCCGTGAATGAAGTTCGACCGCAACAGCTGGGCCGGGCCGGCCTGGCGGATGTCGGGCATGCGCCGGATGAGTTCGTCGTACATCACGCGGATCTCCATGCGGGCGAGGCTCGCACCCAGGCAGTGGTGCGGGCCCCCGGCACCGAACGACAGGTGCTGGTTCGGGGTACGGGCCACATCGAACGCCATCGGATCGACGAACATCTCCTCGTCCCAGTTGGCTGCGCTGTACCAGATCGAGACCTTGTCGCCTTCTTTGATCTGTCTGCCGTGCATCTCGACATCGCGCTGCGCGGTGCGGCGGAACTGCATAACCGGAGTACCCCAACGGAGGAATTCCTCCACGGCGTACAGGGAAGCGCTTCCACTTTTCGTGAGAGCAGCCCACTGATCCGGATTCTCGAACAGCGCAA
This sequence comes from Acidimicrobiia bacterium, assembly GCA_031383405.1. GTDB lineage: Bacteria > Actinomycetota > Acidimicrobiia > Acidimicrobiales > JANYDT01 > JANMZO01. The sequence goes on from JANMZO010000193.1 coordinate 4,675, forward strand.
GCATGGAGTTGGCCAGCAGATTGCGGGTTGTCTCATTGCCGGCCACGGTCAGCAGAAGGAAGAACAGGTCGAACTCCATGTCGCTCAGCGACTGGCCGTCGACTTCGGCAGTCAAAAGCGCGCTTACGATGTCATCACCGGGAGTCTTGCGGCGCTCGATCGCGATCTCGTTCGCGTACATGAACAGCTCGGCTGCTGCGTTCGCCGCATCCTCGGGCGACGCCGCATATTCCGGGTCGTTGCTCCCGATCATGCGGTTCGACCATTGGAACAACTTGATGCGGTCTTCCTTCGGAACGCCCATCATCTCCGCAATCACCTGAAGCGGAAGCTCCATCGCAATGTCGGTGACAAAGTCGCATGACCCGCGCTCGATCACGTTGTCGACAACCTGCCGGGCCAGATCCCTTACGTGCTCCTCAAGCTTGTTCACGAAACGCGGGAGAAATCCCCGGTTGACCAACAGGCGGAGCTTGGTGTGGTCGGGCGGGTCCATGTTGAGCATCATCAGCTGCTGCTGAGCCAGCAGATCGGCGTCGAGGTCCTGCAAGAGCACCGTGCCGCGGTGGCTGGAAAACGTTTCCCAGTCTTTGGAGATCGTCGTGACATCGGCATGACGGGTGAACATCCAAAAGCCACTTCCGTCGATCTCCGGCTGCCAACGCATCGGGTCGTTCAGGCGAAGATCCTTAAAGGCATCGTGTGGGATGCCTTCTTCGTAAAGAGCCGGGTCGCTGAAGTCAATTTGCGTCGTCATAACTGCACTGTACCTATCTGTTCAAGAATTCGGTTGCGTATGGGGGAACGCGGGCCATCGCCCGGCCTACTGAACGAGCAGTCGGGTTTCACGCCACTGAAGGCGCACATGGCGTTCGTCGAAGCGCCAACCGTCCGGCGAACGGACATAGCGGTCCTCATACATGATCGCCATGATCATGAGCGACGCCGCGCCACGCACGTGATACGCCCGACACGTGGTCGAACCAAGGGCGGCCTCAGCATCATCGGTCATCTCAATAGTATGTGCGCCTATCATGTGCGAGGTTGCCCTGTAGACCCCGATGCCCGCTGATACGACAGCGGCTATCTCGACCGCCCCGGTTCGCACGCCGCTCGGATCCGACTGACCCTCGTCCTTGTAGACGTAAAGGCGTCCGGTCTCGCCGAACAGCGCACCCAACTCGTCCCAACGGCGACGGTCGACCGCGCTTGCGTACGTTTCGACGAGCGCCCGGAGCTCAATACGATCGGTGAGGCTCGGCGCTCTCGACATGGACGAATCAGCTGCCTATCAGCCGATGTGACGCTGCAGAGCCGACATGGCTTCGGCCTGCGCTACCTTCGCGTCGTCGAGCATGTCGGTCATCGAAAAGAAGCCGTGAATCATTCCGGGATACCGGGTTACCGTCGCCCGGACGCCGGCATCGAGCAGTGCCCGACCGTAGGCTTCCCCTTCATCGCGGAGCGGGTCATGGCTCGCGGTGATGACGAGTGCCGGCGGCAGCCCGGAGAAGCTCGCGGCCGCTGCGGGTGAGACCTGCCAGTGATCGCGCGGCCCCGCGTAGAGATCGTAGAACCAGGCCATGTCGGCCCCTTCCAGGAAGTAGCCGGATGCGTTCTCGACGTACGACGCGGTTCCCATCGAGCCATCGGTGACGGGATACACGAGAAGCTGAAACGCCAACCCCGGTCCACCCTCGTCGCGGGCCCTTAGAGCGACAACCGCCGCGATGTTGCCGCCGGCCGAGTCGCCACCGACAGCCATCCGCGACGCGTCAACGCCCAACTCGGCGCCCATCGCTGCTACGCCCCGGAGCGCATCGAACGAGTCGTCGGTTGCGGCAGGGAAGGGATATTCCGGGGCGAGCCTGTACTCAACGCTTACGACCGCACATCCACTCGCGTTCGCCATCGCCCGGCACCCCCGGTCGGATCCCTCGACACTGCCGATCACCCAACCGCCTCCATGGAACCACACCAACACGCCAAGGACATCCGAGGCGGAAGAGCCGACCGGCCGGTACAAACGACAAGGAATTCCGCCGCAGACCACGTCTCTCGATTCGCCGATGTCGGGAACCGGTGCACCGGCCGACATCGAACTCGTCACGACCCGGCACTGCGCGGGCGTCATCGACGACAGTGCGGGAAACCCCGCGGCCTTCATCTGCGTGAGCAGAGCTTCAACCTGTGGATGGAGGGCGACTGAACTCATACGTCCTAACCTTTCGGGAGATCTTTCCAGGGGATGTCTTTCGCCACTTCGGGCTCGCGCGGAAGTCCGAGGACCCGCTCCCCCATCACGTTGCGTTGGATTTCGTCGGTGCCGCCGCCCAGCCGCACGGACCATTGACCGAGAAACCAGCGCTGCCAGTATCCCTTCTGCTCATCGTGGTAGTCGAACAGGGTACCTTCGGCGCCGAGCATCGACTCGACAAGATCCGCGGACTGGGCCCAATGCCGTGAATAGGCGAGCTTCATGACCGAGGCCTCCGCGCCCGGCATCTCCCCGCGGCTCATGGCCGACTGGACTCGCAACCGCAGAAAACGCAACAGTTCGGTGCGAATGAACAGCGAGGCCAGCCCCTGTCGGTGGACCGGATCCGAATCCGCACCGCGATCACGGGCCAACTGCACGAAGTCGTTGAAGAACGGCCCGAGCGTCGAACCACCGATTGCGCCGCGCTCGCTCGTGAGCGTGGTGTGGGCCACCCGCCATCCCTGGTTGACCTCACCCACCACGTTTCCGGCCGGGATGCGGACATCGTTGAGGAACACCTCGTTGAAGTGCGCGATGCCGGTGATCTGGCGCAGCGGGCGAACGTCGATTCCCTGTGTTCGCATATCAACGATGAAGAATGTGATGCCGGCGTGTTTCGGTGCGTCGGGGTCGGTGCGGGCAAGCAGGATGCCGTAGTCGGCGAAGTGACCCATGGAGGTCCAGACTTTCTGGCCGTTGATCACCCATTCATCACCATCGCGAACGGCCCGACATCCAAGCGACGCCAGGTCGGAGCCGGCGCCGGGTTCGGAAAAGAGTTGGCACCATACCTCGTCGCCACGCAACATCGGAGGCAGGAAGCGCTCCCGCTGGGCATCGTTTCCGTGCGCCATGAGAGTCGGTCCGACCATGCCGATTCCAACCGTGAAGACGCCCGACGACACGTCGAATGCACCCTGTTCCTGGTTGAAGATCGACGCAAGCGTGTGCTGTATCGCGCGCCCGCCGAACTTTTTCGGCCAGGTGAGACCGGCCCAGCCCTGATCGAACAGCGTGCCCTGCCACTGCTTGCACCGCTCAACGTGCTCTTCCTGGCTGATACCGTGCTGATCGCTGGTGACGCGAAGTTGCGCATTCGCTGAGAGCCACGACCGTGCCTGCGAGCGGAACTCTGCTTCCTCGGGAGTGTCGTCGAAGTCCACGGTGGTCAGGCTACCTTCGGATCTGACGCGGTGTCAGATCCCAGGGATTCCGGGCAGGGCTGGCAGCCTCGGACCCGCGGAAGTCACGCCACTCCGTGGATCTCCGACCCCGGAGCGATACGCCCGAGGCCACGAAAGGCCTCCTCAGCCGTGCGGCCCTCCCGGAGGACGGCGTCGACTTCGGCCGCGATGGGCATCTCCACGCCGTTCTCGTCGCCCAACTCGACTACAACCCGACTGGTTTTGATGCCTTCGGCCACCATCCGCATGCTTGCCGTGATCTCGTCGACCGTCTTACCCTGGGCGAGTTGCACCCCGACCGTCCGGTTACGACTCAGCGGGCTGGTGCAGGTCGCCATCAGGTCGCCGAGGCCGGTAAGGCCCGGGAAAGTTCGTGGGTCACCGCCCATGGCAACTCCGAGGCGCGTGATCTCGGCGAGACCGCGGGTGATCACCATGGCCTTCGTGTTATCGCCCACCCCGAGTCCTTCGCCCATGCCGGCCGCTATCGCGATCACATTTTTCAACGCGCCGCCAAGCTCGCAGCCGAGCACGTCGTGATTCGTATAGACCCGGAAGCGGGTGCTTGTGAACATCTTCTGCAGTGAGCTGGCGACATGCGCGTCGGGCATTGCGATCACCGCCGCCGCCGCATAGCCCTGAACGATCTCCCGGGCCAGGTTGGGGCCGGCCAGAACACCGGCCGGATGGCCGGGCAGTTCCTGCTCGATCACCTCGGTCATACGCAGGCGCGAACCCTGCTCCAGGCCTTTCGTGAGACTGACGATCGGAACCCAGTGGCGGACAAAAGGCGACGCCGCCCGGAGCGTCGAACGTACCGCGTGCGACGGAACACCGACCACCAGCACATCGGCGGACGACACCGCCTCCTCCATCGACGACGTCGCCCGAAGTCTGCGATGGAGCTTGAGACCGTCGAGATACCGCGAGTTCTCGTGGCGTTCGTTCACATCCTCGACAGTCTGTGGATCGCGTACCCATAGCAACGTGCTCGCGTTGGCCGAGGCCAACGACGCCACCGTCGTCCCCCATGAGCCTCCCCCGAGAACGGCTACCTGCACTGGTCTGGTCACGCTTTCCCTCCCCTGGGTCCTGCCAAACGGCTACGACAGCGCAGACGCTACCGGAGAGCTCCTCTGTCATGCTGCGCCGGCCGGATCGCCCGCCGGCTGGATCACGCCACTGCGCCGGGGCGTCGCCGTCTCCGCCCAGCTACGCTGAAACCCGTGAGCACGGAACCGACCTCAGGCAGATCCTCTCGTCCTCAGGCAGCGGCGATATTCGATCTTGACCGGACGCTGCTCCGGACGTCTTCAGGAACGGTGTTTTCCCGCCATCTCCGTGAACGCGGGTTAGGCCCCCAAAGGAACCTGCCACTCGGAAAGCTCATCGGGTTGTCCTACGAGCTCTTCGGAGAGAACCGGCCCAGCATGGAACTGGCCCGGCTCGCAGTGAAAGCTGCAAAGGGCTGGTCAAGCGCCACCGTGGCCGAAGCCGCCGAGGCGGCGGCCGACGAACTGATCGACATGATCGGTGGGTACGTTCCAACTGTCTTGACAGAACACCGCGACGCCGGTCGTCTGTTGGTGTTGGCCACGACGACACCCGAGGTACTTGTCGGTCCGCTCGCCAAACGACTCGGCATGGACGCGGTCGTGGCCTCCCGGTGGGCGATCGACGACCAGGCGAACTTCACGGGTCAGTTCGACGGCAAATTCGTGTGGGGCCGCGAGAAACTCAACGCCGTGCGCACCTGGGCCAAGGCGAACAACGTGTCGCTCAGCAAGAGCTACGCGTATTCCGACAGCTTCTACGACGCCACGCTCCTTGCCGCGGTGGGCCATCCGGTGATGGTCAACCCCGATCCCCGACTGGAGTTGATCGGGCGACTCAGGAAATGGCCGCTGCGTCACCTCGACGTTGCGCCCGGCGTGGTGAAAGTCGCCGGCCGCGAGGTTCAGCAGTGGCTCCAACTCGTGAACCGTCCGGAGCTGCTTCCGTTCGCCAAGTTCAGTTTCGAGGGCCTCGACAACATTCCAGCTGACGGCGGGGCAATTCTCGTCTTCAATCACCGCAGCTACTTTGATGCAACGGCTGTCTCGCTGCTGCTGGCCAAGTCCGGTCGCGCCGCCCGTTTTCTCGGCAAGAAGGAGGTCTTCGACGCGCCGATCGTCGGCTCGATTGCCAGTGCTCTCGGCGGGATTCGCGTCGTGCGGGCTTCCGGCTCCGATGAACCCCTTGAAGCTGCTGCAGCGGCGGTCAAGGCTGGCGAACTCGTGTCCATGGCCCCGCAGGGCACCATCCCCCGAGGCCCGGCGTTCTTCGAACCGGTGCTCGTCGGCCGTTGGGGGGCGGCCAAACTCGCCGCCCTCACGAAGGCTCCGGTCATTCCCGTGGGGCTGTGGGGCACCGAGAAGGTTTGGCCCCGCAACGCCCGCGTGCCGAAGATCGGCACCGACCGCCCCGACATCCGTATTCACGTCGGCCCTCCGGTGAAGCTGAAGTACAAGGACCCGGATGCAGATACAAAAGCCATCATGAAGGCGCTCGTCGATCTGCTTCCCGACGAAGCACGCGTACGGGTGACTCCGACCGAAGAACAGCTTGCGGCGACCTTTCCACCGGGGTACAAAGGCGACGTCACCAAAGAGGCAACCCGACGACCCGGCACCGACGCGTGACCCTGAGAATGCAAAACGAAGTGAATCGACAGAAAAGATGAGTCGCACCGAGCAACCCGCTGAACTCTCGTTCGAACACCACATGTCCGACGCCGAGGCGTTGATGTGGAACATCGAGAAAGATCCGTGGATGAACCCGAGCGGGGCGACGATCGCGATCGTCGACCGCCCGATCAACGCCGACGAATTCCGCCACCGCATGCGTTACGCCGTGTCTCGCATCCCGCGTCTGCGGCAACGGGTCTCCCCGTCGCTCGGCCGCATGTCGCCACCTTCGTGGGTACCTGACCACGAGTTCGATTTCGACTTCCATGTCCGGCACCTTTCCCTGCCGAAACCCGGAACCCTTGAGCAGCTTCATGCCCTCGGCGCCCGGCTTCTGGAGGACCCTTTCGACCGGACCCGACCTCTCTGGCTGTTCGTGATCATCGACGGATTACACGACGGTCGTGGTGCGCTGTTCATGAAGATCCACCACACCATCTCCGATGGCAAGGGCATGGTGCAGCTCGCGGAGCTGTACATGAACCCCCGGCGCGACGCATCGCTTCCCCCGACGGTGGACCTACGCGCGCTTATCGAATCGGAGACCGCTCCACTTGTCGAAGCCGAGGAGAAGTCCGGGCCTGATCTGTCAGGCAATCTGTCGGGCAGCCTCACCCAGGCCGCCAACAGTTCGCTGGGTCATCTGATCCGCCGACAGGTCGGCATGGTCAGGCGTGTTGCCGGTGAAGTGGCGTTGTGGTCGTCGGACCTCACGCGAGTGCAGGACGCAACGTCGGGACTCGTCCACGAGGTGAAACAGGCCTTCGATCAACTCGGGGGCTCGAGCGATGACTCAACCGGTTCACCCATTTGGAAGCAGCGGTCACGTCAGCGTCGCCTCGAAGCGCTCCGGCTCCCGCTGGCCGACGTGAAGTCCGCCGGTAAGGCACTCGGCGGGTCCATCAACGACTTCTTTGTGACGGGCGCCATTAACGGCGCGCTGCGCTACCACGAGAAGCGCAACGTGGGCGTCGAATCGCTGAACGCATCGTTTGTGGTTTCAACGAGGACGGACGCCACCTCCGGTTCAAACGCTTTCACTCCGGTGAAGGTCAACTTCCCCGGCGAAGCAATGAGCCCATCCGAGCGCTTCGCTACCGTAAGCGCGCTTATTGCCAGGGAACGTTCAGGGGTGCACGGTGGAGGACTCATCGCCGATCTGGCCAGGGTTGCGAACCTGCTGCCCACGTCAACCGTGACCCGCTTCGCCCGGGCCCAGGCGGCCAAGCTCGACTTCGCCACGTCGAACCTTCCGGCCGCACCCTTCCCGATGTACATCGCCGGTTCTCTGCTGCTCGAACTCGTGACGCTCGGGCCGGTCGCCGGAACGGCTTTCAACCTCACCGCAATGTCGTACAACGGGAGCCTCGATATGGGCGTCCATATCGATCCGGCGGCGGTCGAGGATCCTGCCGACCTGAAGCGCTGTCTTGTCGAGGCCTACGACGAATTGCTGATGGCCGCCGCCGCTTCCGGTTCCTCCGGCACAGCAGCGCAGGTCACTGCACCTCGGACCGCCAAAGCGGCTCCACCAAAGACCCCGGCCAGGCCTGTCCGGCCGACACGGGCCAAGGAGTCAACCAAGGCCGCACCGGCGAAGTCGTCGGCCTCGACACCTTCGCCGAAGACGGGCCGAGCCGCCAAAGCGAACAAGGCGGCGGCGAGCATGCGGACACCGACCGGTCGGCCAGCACGGAAATCCACGAAATGACGCTGTTCTGCAAGATCCGACAAGCCACCAGCCCAACCCGCTGAAACTTCAACGCGCGGGT
>JANMZO010000217.1:0-9148 GCA_031383405.1 Acidimicrobiia bacterium
TCGGCCTGATGAAGTTCGACTTCGTCACGATGATCACGAGCTTGAAAGGTGACCCCTCCGGGCTGCAGTCCTTCAACGCCGCCGATGTCGTCACCGACCGCGCTGACTACCCGCAATGAAAACCCCCGATGAAAACCCCCGGGGACAGACCCCGATGAAAGGCGCCCAATGAACGGCCTGGTCGAAGTGCCAAACACGAGCAAGCCCGCGCAGGTCGCAGGTCCGTTGGTCCACATCCAGCATGTCTCGCATACCTTCGGCGAACGGCCGGTGCTGCTCGACATTGACCTCGACATCAACGACGGTGACATGCTCGGAATCGTCGGACCCTCAGGATCGGGGAAGACAACGCTACTGCGCATGATGCTCGGTGCAATTCAACCTACGCACGGTGTCGTCGAACGCCGCCCCGGCTTGCGGCTCGGCTACGTGCCGCAGGTCGAGACGGTGAACTGGAATTTTCCGGTGACGGTGTCGGAAGTCGTGCTGATGGCCCGCACCGACGGCCGGCGTTGGCCATGGGCCAGTCCGGGCGAGAAACGCGAAGTCGCGGAGATTCTCGATCGTCTTGGCATCGGCGACCTCGGCCACAGACACATCCGCGAACTCTCCGGCGGCCAGCAGCAGCGGGTGTTCATCGCCCGTGCACTGCTCGGAAACCCGCAGGTCCTTTTCATGGATGAGCCGACGTCCGGCGTCGACGTGAAAACGCGCCACGAGGTTCTCCACCTCCTCGGTCACCTGCACGGAGAAGGCCTGGCGATCGTGCTGTCGACGCACGATCTCAACGGCATCGCTGCGCACCTTCCGTCCCTGCTGTGTCTGAACGTCCGCATCGCCGGCCGCGGCACGCCACAGGAAGTCCTCACGCCGTCAATTCTCGAGACGGTCTACGGCGCACCGATGGACGTACTCGATCACGCCGGGATGCCGCTCGTCATCGACCGCATGGCCACTCTGGTTCCCTTCCCGCGCAAGGCATCGTGATGCACGTTCTTCTAGAACCCTTCCAGTTCGGATTTCTGCGCCACGCGTTGGTCGTGTGCATGTTTGCCGGAGCGCTGTGCGGGTTGCTCGGAGTCTTTGTGACGCTGCGAGGCATGAGCTATATCGGACACGGCCTGAGCCACGCCATTTTCGGCGGCGCTGCGATCTGTGCCGCGCTGTCGCTCAACTTCTACATCGGCGCCGGTCTCTGGGGGCTCGGCTCCGGTCTGGCGATCGGAAAGGTCAGCCGGCGTCGGATCATCGGGTCCGACGCGGCGATCGGGGTGATCACCACGGCCAGCTTCGCGTTTGGTATCGCGCTCCTCGGATTTTACAGCCGGGTGAAACGCAGCATCGAAGCGACGGTGTTCGGAAGCGTTCTGGGCGTTTCGCGGGGTGACATGATCGTCGTGATCGTCGTGACGGTGCTCACGGTGGCTGTCGTCGTCGCCTTCTATCGCAAACTCCTTTTCACGACATTTGATCCCGAAGTGGCCGAGGTCTCCGGTGTGAACGTGGGCCGGATCGATGCCCTCCTGATGCTGCTGCTGAGTTTCGCCATTCTGTCCTCGATGAAGGTTCTGGGTGTGACTCTGATCGCAGCCGCGCTCGTCGTTCCCGCTGTCATTGCCCGGATGCTCACCAACAGCTTCGCCAAGATGCTTTGGCTGTCGACGCTCATCGGGGGGCTATCCGGGCTGGTCGGCATGTACCTCAGTTACCATCTCGACGTGTCACCGGGGGCAACCATCGTGCTGGTCGGCTTCTTGGTGTTCGTCGTCGTGTTCACCGCTACGGGAACCCGCGGCCTCCGGCGGGCCGCAGGTCTCGACGACCACCACCGCTCCGACGCCGCCGTCGCCGCTCCATTCGTGGTGAACGCCGTCCGCTCCAACGCTGAGCTCGCGTGAAATGAAAAACGTCGCGCGAATCCAAATCACGTCCGATAATGCGACGCAACGTCACCGGAGCGCTACTGAAATACGCTCGGAAATGATCCTTCAAGCCCTCCGAAACGCCGGCGGACGGGTAACGGCCCCCCGCCGGGCGGTGCTCGACGCGTTGCTCTCCGGAGGAGATCACCCGACTGCAGAAGATCTCGCGCTCCGCGTCCGGGACGTTCACCCCGACGTCGCAGTGAGCACTATCTACCGCATCCTTGAACACCTGGAAGAACTGGGTGTGCTCGTTCATGTCCATCTCGGGCACGGCCCGGCCGTGTACCACTTTGCCGAAGATACGCACGTGCACCTCGTATGCCGGGCATGCGGTCACACCGCGCCGCTACCGGCCGCCACAGCGCGTTCCATCTCTAGAAACGTCTTCAACGCGTCAGGCTTTCAGGCTGACCTCGCCCACTTCAGCATCACCGGCGTTTGTGGGGCTTGCACGACGACGCAGCGCTGATCGTGCCGCGACTCGCGTTGCCCAAAGCTAGTGAACCTCGAGCGAACTACTAGACCTTGACGAAGGTCATGGCGAGTTCGAGGAGACCGTGATTTGCGGTTTTCGCGGCCACGTTGGAGGGATCTTCAATCCCGTAATCCGCAAATAGCAGGTCGGTGCTGCCGGCCACCTGGAAGCCCGCAGCGGTTCGCTTCACCGTCAGCGGGATCGTGACGTCTTTCTCGACGCCGTGCAGATTGAGCGTTCCGGGCACATCCACCGTGACCGTGCCGTCGACCGCCGGCGGGGTCGGCAGCGCTACCGGGCCGCGTACCGTGAACACGGCCGTTGGATTCGTCGCCGTTTCGAGGAGGCGGTTCTGCACCTGGCCGTCGCGACGATTTTCATCACTCTTCAGCGTCGTCAGGTCGACACTGATGTTGCCGTCGGTGAGCGAGTTGCCGCTGATGGTGACCGAACCGGTGACATCGGTTGTGCGTCCGACCCCCTCGGTCGATTGACCGAACAGAATCTCTGTTACACGATATCCGGCTGTGCTCGGCTGGGTTACCGACCAGGAACCCGTGAGGTCATCGGAACCGGCACCTGCCGCAACGGCGGCGTTTGTGGCATCGGCCGCGGCGGAATCGGCACTGGACGTATCGGCTACTGCCGACGCACTGTCGGTGGCACCGGAATCGGCCACGAGCGTGTCGAGGGCGTCTACCGTGAGCTTGTCGGGGGCATCGTCTTTGATGAGGTTGATGTACACCCAGGGTCCACCCACGAGCGCGACCACGACGAGCGCCGCGCCCGCAACGATGAACCGGGTCTTCCGTCCCTTTCGCGCGGTTTGACCGTCAACTTCCTTGACCCTGTTGTCGGAACCCATGAATCTCTCCCAAGTGGTTACGGCGACCCGTATCGGGCGCGGCGCGATCGTAGGAAGTTAGCCGAGAAACAGAAGAACCGGGTGAGACTTCATCGATGGGATCTGATCGATGGGATCTGTACCCGATACAGGTCGAGGAACGACCCGACGACCATATGCTGTGAGCGTGCCCTCACGACGTGACTTCTTCACATGACGACAGTCGAGCCGACGCGGGGGTTCCCGGTCGAGGAGTTCGAGCGCAGAACCGCAAGAGCCCAGGCGATGATGGTCGAGGCCGGTCTCGGAGTTCTGCTTCTGACGACCGAACCGGAGGTCCGGTACTTCACCGGTTATCTCACCCAGTTCTGGCAGAGCCCAACGCGGCCGTGGTTCGTAGTCGTGCCGGCAGCGGGTAAGCCGGTTGCGGTAATTCCCACCATCGGGGTCGAGTGCATGAGGCGGACCTGGATCGAGGACATCCGAACCTGGTCTTCCCCCTACCCCGCCGACGAAGGCATATCGCTTTTGGCTTCGACGCTGGTGGAGTTGGTTGGCCACACCGCGCGGATCGGCGTACCCATGGGTCCGGAAACCCATGTCCGGATGCCCATGAATGACTATGCACGCCTCGGCGAGATTGTTGACCGGATGCACTTCATTGACGCAACCTCGATCATCCGTGGCCTGCGCATGGTGAAGTCGACGGCCGAGATCGAAAAAATTTCCCATGTGTGCACGATGGTTTCCGACGTGTTTGGAACATGGCCGGCCACCCTGCATGTCGGCATGACCGAGATCGAGATCTTCCGTAGTTTCAAGATCGCATGCCTCGAACGTGGAGTCGACGATGTTGCCTATCTGGTCGGCGGAGCTGGCCCGGGTGGGTACCGCGACATCATCTCGCCTCCGTCAACCCGATCGGTCGAACGTGGCGACGTGTTGATCCTTGACACCGGCGCAGTGTTCGACGGTTACTTCTGCGACTTCGACCGAAACTGGGCGTTCGGGATTGCGGGCCCCGCTGTTGCCGACGCGTATGAGGTGGTCTACGAAGCGACGGAGGCCGGGTTCACCGCCGCACAGCCGGGAGCGTGTTGTGCCGATGTGTTCAACGCAATGCAATCGGTCATGGAGAAGGCCGGAGCACTCGGAAACAACGTCGGCCGACTCGGACACGGCCTCGGTATGCAGCTCACCGAGTCACCGTCTAACACCGCCTCCGACCGGACCGAACTCGTACCCGGAATGGTTCTCACGCTGGAGCCCGGTATGACCTTTGCCGCCGGACGCCTTATGGTCTACGAGGAGAACATCGTGATCGAGGAAAACGGCCCGCGCTACCTGACCCGTCGCGCTTCGCCGACGTTGCCGGTCATCGACGCCTGAACCGACATGACCCGATCGTTCTGCACACGTACGGTCAATGTGTGGTCCGGCGCCGATCGGATCCGACCACGCACCTTGTTTCCCACATGAAGTGGTTCCGACATGAAGTGTTTCCCACATGAAGGCCCGACGATGATTCCTCATCACCCAAAGGTCGAACTCCGGGGAGTTGCTGCGCTTTCACACCAGATTGTTCTTTACACTCGTAGCAGCAGGGGCGGTAACGGGATCGATGGTAGAGCGTCAGACGCCCGTTGGCATGCCGCCGTCGACGCGGATCGTCGCGCCCGTCGTGAACGACGAAGCCGGGCTGGCCAGGAACAGTGCCGCGCTGACGATCTCATGAGGCTTTCCGGGCCGGCCGAGAGCATTGTTGGCCTTCTCCCGGTTCTCTTCAGTCCAGGCCAGTGCAATGTCGGTGAGGAAAGGGCCGGGCGAGAGTGTGTTCACGCGCACCTTCGGGCCGTATTCCGCCGCCAGTGAGCGGGTCATCGCATTGAGCGCAGCTTTGGCGCTGCCATAAGGGATGACATACGGCAACGGGACCAACGCTCCCGACGACGACACGTTGATTATCGAGCCGCCCTCGCCGTCGGACATCCGTTTGGCCACCTGCGAAGCGAGGCGGAACGGCCCCTTGAAGTTCAGCCCGAGGACGCTGTCGAACAGCGCCTCCGAGACCTCGTGGCTCGGCAGGGCCGGCCCCATCCCCGCGTTGTTGACGAGGATGTCGACGTGTCCCCATTCCGAATAGACGTGTTCGACCATCGCATCGAGTTCGGCCCACCGAGCCGCATGCACGCTGTACGACATCGCGCGTCGGCCCAGGGCCCGGACCTCTTCGGCCACCGCTTCGCACGTCTCGATCTTCCGACTTGCGATCACGACATCAGCCCCCCGTTCGGCAAACGCGAGCACCATCTCCCGGCCGAGGCCCCGGCTTCCTCCGGTGACGAGCGCGATCTTTCCGGACAGGTCGAAGTACGGGTCTGGCGTCATGGCCAGATCCTTGCATAGCGGTCCATGGCAAACCGAACCGTTTGGACCACGAGCGGTTGTGATCTCCTCTGACTCGAAAATGGCCACCGATTTTCACGTCCCCGAGACGCCCGCGCCCGCGGACACAAAAACTGAGTTGTGAATGGCTCCGATTTCACATTTCAAAAAGGACGGCTGCCCTTTTGCCATCGGAGCTAAGGGGTCACACCCGATCTCGCAGCGCCGGTAAGAGGGGACTCCGTGTCCCCGGGCCGTTAGCGGAAGCCCACTACCGGATGCGGCGTGTAGGGCTCTTCAAGCCGCGCGACTTCTTGGGTGGTCAGGACCAGGTCGAGCGCCGCCACCGCATCGCTGATGTGGTGGGGTTGCGTCGCTCCGACGATCGGCGCGGTGACGAAGGGTTTGGCCAGCATCCACGCAAGGGAAACCTGCGCCCTCGGGATGTTCCGTTCGGAGGCAATCGCAGCCACACGATCGACTATGTCAGCGTCGCCCGGCGACGAATAGAGCGTTTTGCCGAATTCGTCGGTTTCCGATCGCTCGGTCGAGGTATCCCAGTCCCGGGTCAGGCGGCCCCGGGCCAGCGGGCTCCACGGGATGACACCGATCTGCTGGTCGATGCACAGCGGCATCATCTCCCGCTCCTCCTCGCGGTTGAGCAGGTTGTAGTGATTCTGCATGCTGACAAACTTGGCGAGCCCACGGATCTCCGACGTGTACAACGCCTTGCTGAACTGCCATGCGAACATCGACGAGGCACCGATGTAGCGGACCTTACCGGATTGTACGGTATCATTAAGCGCGCTTAGGGTCTCTTCGATCGGTGTACTGCGGTCCCACCTGTGGATCTGGTACAGGTCGATGTAGTCGGTGCCGAGCCGGCGGAGGCTGGCATCGACCTCGGTCATGATCGCTTTGCGCGAGAGGCCACCAGCGTTGCGACCCGGACGCATCGCTCCATGGACCTTGGTGGCGATCACGACCTCATCGCGGTCGGCGAAGTCCTTCAACGCCCGACCGACGATCTCCTCACTCGTGCCCAGCGAGTACACGTTGGCCGTGTCGAAGAAGTTGATCCCGGCTTCGACCGCCTGTTTGATGAACCCCCGGCTCGTTTCCTCGTCGAGCGTCCACGGGTGGTTACCGCTGCCGGAATCTCCGAAACTCATACAACCCACACAGATCTTCGAGACTTCGAGCCCGGTGCCACCAAGCCTGACATATTTCACAAACGTTCTCCCATGCAAATCTCGAGGGCCGGCGATTCAGTATTCAACCGATTCTAGTGCCGTAACCGCGATTCGGTGAAGTGAACCCGGCCGCAATAGCGTTGCCGTTCTATGTCAATTGCGATTACCGAAGACCACCAAGCTCTTGCTGGCACTGTTTCTGATTTCCTCAAGACCAAAGGGGCACGCGCCGCAGCGAGGGCCCTGCTGGAAGCTCCGGCGGAAACCCTCCCCGCCTTTTGGTCCGACGTCGCCGATCTCGGCTGGCTCGGCCTCCATCTGCCGGAAGCCAACGGAGGATCCGGCTACGGACTCGAGGAGCTCGTGGTCGTCGTCGAGGAGTTCGGCCGCGCCGTCGCCCCGGGCCCACTGGTGCCGTCCATAGTAGTAAGCGCGCTTATTAGCTTCTCCGGAACCGAGGTGCTGAAGTCGACACTTCTACCCGGTTTTGCCGACGGCACGAAGACCGGAGGCGTCGGGCTCGGTGGATCCGTTACCGTTGCCGACGGAAAGGCATCGGGTGACGCGGGTGTCGTGCTCGGAGGTGGTCTTGCCAACGTAATCGTCGTCGGCGTCGGTGACGACGTGGCTGTCATCGAGGTTGGAGCCCACGTCACCATCAGCACGCCGACGAACCTCGACCCGACCCGCCGCTCGAGCAGGGTCAGCCTCGACGGTGCACCGGCCACGCTGATTCCGGGGGCTCGGGCGATGCTCAACGATCTGGCGCGCACCATCCTTTCCGCCGAGGCCGTCGGCGTCGCCCGCGAGTGTACCGATATGGCAGCGAAGTATTCGAAGGAGCGGTTCCAGTTCGGTCGGGTCATCGCCACATACCAGGCGGTCAAGCATCACTGCGCCAACATGGCAGTCGCCACCGAGCTTGCGACCGCTGCGGTTTGGGACGCCGCCCGGGCCTCCTCCAAAGGGGGCGACCAGTTCCATTACGCCGCGGCCGTGGCGGCCACGCTCGCCGGCCCGGCAGCAGATCTCTGTGCGAACCTCAGCACGCAGGTGCACGGAGGCATCGGCATCACATGGGAGCACGACGCCCATCTCCTCATGCGTCGTGCCACTGCGCTGCGTGCGTTGTTGGATCCCGAGAGTGCCGCAGCGTCGGTCACCGACCTCACCCGGGCCGGCGTGCGGCGTGAGCGCACCATCGATCTTCCGCCCGAGGCCGAAGCAATCCGCGAAAGCGTGCGCTCCTTTGCCGACGGCATCAAAGACCTCGACGAAAAAGCCCAGCGGGAGCAGCTCATCTCATCGGGCTACGTCATGCCGCACTGGCCGACCCCATGGGGTCGTGGAGCCGGCGCGGTTGAGCAACTCGTAATCGAGCAGGAGTTTCACGCGGCTCGCGTCAAGCGGCCCGCCTACGGCATCACCGGATGGGTCATCCTCACGCTCATCCAATACGGCAACGAGGACCAGGTGAAGCGTTGGGTTCCCTCGGCACTTTCACAGGACGTCATCTGGTGCCAGCTCTTCAGCGAACCCGACGCCGGCTCCGACGCCGCCGGCATCAAGACCAAGGCCACCCGGGTCGCAGGCGGTTGGCTGATCAACGGCCAGAAGGTCTGGACGAGCGGCGCGCACTACAGCGGCCGTGGTTTCGCGACGGTCCGCACGAACCCCGACGTGCCGAAGCATCAGGGCATCACGATGGTTGTCATCGACATGAAGGGCGAGGGCGTCGAAGTCCGTCCGCTGAAGATGACAAGCGGCCAGTCGGAGTTCAACGAAGTGTTCTTCAACGACGTCTTCGTACCCGACGACGATGTCGTCGGACCCGTCGACGGCGGCTGGACCGTTGCCCGCGCCACGCTCGGTAACGAGAGCGTGAGCATCGGTGGTGGCCAGGGCGGTATGGCGCTTCCGGCCGACGTCCTCGTCAACGCGTTCGACGTCGATCAGAGCCGACTCGCCGGAGGCGCGGCCCGTATCGGTCGTTACGCGGCGGTCGCCCATGCGATGGGAGTCATGAACCTCCGCAGCGCCAACCGTGCAGTCGCCGGCGGCGGCCCGGGCCCGGAAGGAAACATCACCAAGCTGGTCCTGTCGGAAAACGGCCACGAAGCCGCTGCCATGCTGTCGGCGCTTCAGGGCCCGGAGGCCCTCTTCTACGAGGGTGCCTCGGCTCTGGCCGGCGGTCTGACCCTCATGCACCGGGGCATGTCGATCGCCGGCGGACCGTCGGAGATCAAGCGCAACCAGATCGGCGAACGCATCCTCTGCCACCCTCGCGATCCGCTCAACAACTGATCCGCCGTTAGCTCCGATGGCC
>JANMZO010000228.1:0-23453 GCA_031383405.1 Acidimicrobiia bacterium
CTGGCGACGTCCCTGATTGTCGAACGGCGAGATACGCACGAGCCGGTGAATACCGCGCTCCGCCGCCAGCAATCCATACGCGTACCTACCTTTAATGATGAAGGTCGCACTCATGATGCCGGCCTCTCCACCCTCGGTGAGTTCATCCATCTCCACGTCGAAGCCACGGCCCTCCGCCCACCGGATGTACATGCGCAGCATCATGTTCGCCCAATCCTGAGCGTCGACTCCGCCCGCGCCGGCGTGGATCTCGCATACCGCGTCGGCCTCGTCGTGTTCGCCGATGAACAGCGACCGCAACTCCAACACATCGAGTCGTTTGCCGATGTCGACGAGGGTCTCGCGAAGCTCCAATTCCAACGACGGATCGCTTTCCTCGAGTCCAAGCTCCAACAAGGTCTCCGCGTCTTCCACTTTCGAGGTGAGAATCTCAAGAATCGCGAGATCAGCGTTGGCTGCGGCCAGGCCCGCGCCAAGCGTGCGGGCTTTCTCCGGGCTGTCGGTCCACAGTGTCGGGTCACTCATTTCCGCCTCGAGGCGGTCCTTCTCGCTCCGAAGGTGATCAAGGCCGAGATACCCCTCGGCCTCGATCAGACGTTGACGGGCCTGGGTCACTTCGTCGCGCAACTCTGACACAGCCATGACAATTCCTTATGCGTACTTAGTTATTTGTGCGTTTTCGCGCGTTTCCGGTCATACGACGAACGCGTGATTCGAGGATCGCAACTGCGCCGGACTATTTGCCGTGGCAGTTCTTGAACTTCTTCCCGCTCCCGCAGTAGCACGGCTCATTCCGGCCGAGTTTTTCCTGCTCGGTCTTCACGATGGGCATCTGGGGAGCCGGTTGCGGTTCGGCGATTCGCTGGACGAGGTCCGGGTCACCGGCCGACGAACCCGCCTGGAATTCGGGCGCTGTGGCGGCGAACATGTCTCCTACGTCCATACCGAAACCACCGATGTTGCTCTCATCGGCGGCATGGAACTGCATGTCTTGGATTTGCGGCGCGTGTGCCGGCTCCACAACAACATCGGCCAGCATGGCATAGCGGACGAAATCGTCGTCGATGGCAGAAATCATTCGGCCGAACAATTCGAATCCTTCCCGCTGCCATTCGACCAGTGGATCCTTCTGACCCATCGCACGGAGGTTGATGCCCTCCTGCAGGTAGTCCATCTCCGCAAGGTGTTCGCGCCACCGCTGATCGACGATCGAGAGCAAAATGTTGCGCTCGACGTCGCGCGCCACCTCCAGACCGAGTTCCTCCTCGCGCTTCTCGTAGAGATCATTCGCTTCCGCCAGGAACGAGTCGATAAGCGTCTGTTTGGAACGCGCAGCCGAAAGTTCCTCGACCGTGAAGCTGGTCGGGTAGTAACCCGCAATCGCGCCATGCAGACTCTCGATATCCCATTCCTCCACGATGTCAGCTACACAATGCTCTTCGACCGTGTCGGTGATCGCCGCGTCGAACGACTCCATCAACTGGTCGCGAAGGTCGGTACCCGCCAGGATGGCGGCGCGTTTCGCGTAGATCACCTTGCGCTGCTCATTCATGACTTCGTCGTACTTGAGCACGTTCTTGCGAATCTCGGCGTTCCGAGCTTCAACGGTGCTCTGCGCCCGCTCGATGGCCTTCGTCACCATCTTCGCTTCGATCGGCACATCGTCGGGTAGCGCTTTGCCCATTACCCAGTTCATAGCTCCGGTGGCGAACAACCGCATGAGCTCATCTTCGAGCGACAGGTAGAAACGCGACTCACCGGGGTCACCCTGACGACCGGAACGACCACGTAGCTGGTTGTCGATACGACGGCTCTCATGGCGCTCGGTCGCCAAGACGTAAAGACCGCCCAACGCCCGGATCTTATCGCCTTCGGCCTTGCACTCCGCTTCAACCGCCGGCTTGATCTGGGTCCACAACGCCATCGCTCTGTCGTAAGTCTCCCTGGCTTCCGGCTGGGCCTCGAAGAGCGTTATCAGCTCCGGATCCGTCGGATCAGCATCGATCATCGACGGGTCGAATCCCGCCTCGGCCAAACGGCGACGAGCGAGGCCATCCGGGTTACCACCGAGCAGAATGTCAACGCCACGACCCGCCATGTTGGTCGCCACCGTGACCGCGCTGAGCGCACCGGCCTGCGCCACGATCTCGGCTTCCTGCGTGTGATATTTGGCATTCAGAACCGCGTGTGGGATCCCGTTCTTCGCAAGCAGGTGCGAGACCAGCTCGGATTTCTCCACGGACACCGTACCAACGAGCACCGGCTGACCCGTCGCGTACCGAGCCGCGATGTCTTCGGCCACCGCGAGAAACTTCGCCTCTTCATTTTTGTAGATGAGGTCAGCCTGGTCGGCCCGTCGCAACGGTCGGTGCGTAGGGATGGGCACCACACTGAGCTCATAGGTGCTGGCGAACTCACTTGCTTCGGTCTCGGCAGTACCGGTCATGCCGGCGAGTTTCTCGTAGAGGCGAAAGTAGTTCTGGAGCGTCGTCGTGGCGATCGTCTGGTTTTCCTCTTTGATCTTGACCCGCTCTTTGGCTTCGACGGCCTGGTGGAGGCCTTCGGACCACCGCCGACCATCAAGGATGCGTCCGGTGAACTCGTCGACGATGTTCACCTCACCGTTCTGCACCAGATAGTCAACGTCACGCTTGAACAGTTCCTTGGCCCGAAGCGCAGCGTTCAGGTGATGCACGAAATTCGCCGAGGGATCGTCGTACATGTTCTCGATCCCCAACGCGGCTTCGACCTTGTCGATTCCGGATTCGAGTACCGAGATCTGTTTCTTTTCCTCGTCGACCTCGTAGTCGACATTGCGCACCAGGCTGCGGGAGATCGCCGCAAACTGCACATAGAGCTTCGCTGCGTCGGCGACCCGACCGCTGATTATGTGCGGGGTACGCGCTTCGTCAATGAGGATCGAGTCGACCTCGTCGACGATTGCGTAGTAGGGGGCCCGCTGGACCCGCTCCTCCATCGACATCGCCATGTTGTCGCGGAGGTAATCGAAACCGAGCTCAGAGTTGGTCGAGTAGAGGATGTCGGAGTTGTATGCAGCGCGCTTCGACGGCGCGTCGCTGATCTCCGCAATCACGAGCCCAACGGAGAGCCCAAGCCAGCGGTGGATCTGGCCCATCCAGTCCGCGTCGCGGCGGGCGAGGTAGTCGTTCACCGTTACGACATGCACACCGCGGCCCGTCAGGCCGTTCAGATACACCGGCAACGACGACACGAGTGTCTTGCCTTCGCCCGTCTTCATTTCGGCGATCCATCCGAAGTGCAGAGCGGCGCCACCCATCATCTGCACGTCGTAATGACGCTGACCGATCGTTCGCTGCGCCGCCTCGCGCACGACGGCAAACGCCGGAATCATGAGATCGTTCAGGTCGGCCCCGTTGGCCAACTGTTGACGGAATTCGCCCGTCTTAGCCCGCAGCGCGTCGTCGGTCAGATTGGAAAGCTCCGGTTCAAGCGCCGCGAACTCAGGAACCAGAGCCTGCAGGGCACGAACCTTCTTGCCTTCACCAGCACGAAGAACTCGTCGAAAAAGTGACATAGGAGGGCATTCTAGGACGAGCGACGGTCATGGCCGGTCCTTCATCGATGGTCAGCCACCGTGACAACCGGCCTGAACGACACCTCAGCGTGTCAGCTCAGCGGTTCAGCAGATACGGGAGCGCCGGAACGGCCGCGGCGCTCGGGCCGAGAAATACCGTGATCGGTCCGTCGTCGATTGTGGCCTCGAACACCACCTGCGTAGAACACGGCGAGGTCACGTCGAAGCCGTCGAGTCCGACACCGGTGAGGAAGCTGAATGTCGCCACGGTGCCGATCGCTCTCAGGGCATCGCGTCGACCCTCCAGCCCAACAGGCGACACACGGATTTCGGCGTTTGCCGTGAGTGTGCCGTCGACTTGCACCGGTCGACCAGCCTCACCCACGAGCACCACGCGAAGCAGGGACTTTTCCGCCCAGACGTACATTCCCTGCGTCGCCTGCCGGCCGTTGTTCTTCAAGACGGTCGGGCGCCCCTGGAGCCAAGATGGCCAGGCCACGTTGCTGCAATCCTTCGCCGCGACGGTTGGGGACTGCGCAGCGGAAGGTGACGTCGAACTCGCGGTAGCCGCCGACGTTGCGGCGACGGCCTTCGTGAGCACCGCGGGAACCGCGGGCGGATTGGAAGCGGTCGGCCCGAAGAAAATTTGCGCGGTGGTGACGGGCTGCCCGTCGATGGAACCATTCACGGTCACGACCGTTGCGCACGGCGCCAGCACGGCGACACCGTCTACCCCGCCGTAGTTCACGAAGGCAAACGAAGCTGAGCTTGCAGTTGACTGAACGACATCGCCGGTCCCTTCCGCGCCGACCGGCCTGGCCGAAATCGGAGCGTCGAACGTAATCGTTCCCTGGAATTTCTGCACCCGACGATCGCCGTGCGTGACACTAACCCGCCAGACGCCTTTTTCGTTCCAGACGTAAAAGCCGCTCGCACCGAGTCGGCCGAGCGCGGTCGGCCGAGCCGAGACCGCGCTCCATCCGACCGTGCCATCACACTTGATCGCGGACTTCTTCGAAACAAGAGCCACCCTGGCCGCCGACGCCGGCACCGGCTGAGCAAGCAGACCAAGCATCAACCCAGCGATCGCCAACCCGGCGACTCCGGACAACTTTGGTCTACAACGGAATGCGAACATGAGATCCCTGACACTACTTGGGAGGCGGGCAAAAAAACGTGGGGCAGAGGCGGCGAACCGCTTCTGCCCCACTATCTTCGATGGTCGCCGTGGGCTGAGTGTTGGAAGGATGTTTTCGAACTGTGATCTGCCCACCGTTTCCAGGTGACGGGAGACACGTTTTCGCTGCTCACCCGAGGAACATCCAACTCCTGTGGCTTAGGCCAGCAATCTTGGGCCGGCGCGCTCGCGCCGGCGCTCCTAGGACATTGCGTCGATGAGACCGAGATGCCCATCGTCTCGGCGGTAGACCACCGCCGCTCGGCCGGTGTCGATGTTGGTGAACACAAAGAAGTCGTGCTGCAGAAGATCCATCTTCAGCACCGCTTCATCGGCACTGAGTGGCGTCACGACGAACTGCTTCACCTTGACGATGCGGGCTTCGTCGGGCGTTGGATCCTCTACCGGCGGAGTGAGGTCGGGCTCAAGCAGGGCGACGCCCCCTTTGTTCTGCTCGGTTCGCTTCCCATAGTGATGGTGACGGTCGTGGTGGCGGGTGACGAGCTTGTCCTTGACCTTCGACAGTTGATGGGCCAGTTTGTCAACAACGAGATCCAACGCCGCGAACGGATCGACCGCAGTCGCTTTCGCCCGTATGTGATGACCGTGACCGTGCAGTGTCACTTCACACACATCGTGTTTGGCAATGCGTTTGTTCTTCTCCTCGAAAAAGGTGATTTCGGCCTGTTCCATGGCCGGGAAGTACTTGGTAACTCTCGTCACCTTGTCTTCGGCCAAGGTCTTGAGACGGTCGTTGAGTTCGATGTTTCGGCTACGGATAACAACCTGCACGTGGTTCTCCTTATTGGGATGAATCGGCCTCTCGGCCGGGGGATGGTTCGATTTAACGAAAAAAGAGCGACCGGAACGGCCACTCTCAACAAGGTTCTTGGGGTATTGGGTGCTGCCGCTTGAAGGCTCTCTGAAAGTTTCGCGAACGTGTCGATTCGCTGATTCAGAGTCCTTCAAAACACTCGACTGGAGAACGGGGGTTTTCAGAACAGCAACTTTCAGAACAGCAACGTGCCTCAGCGTCGAACAACCCGTCGGAGGCTCTTCAACGCGGACAGCGGTGAGCATGCTCAGCGGGCTCCAGCCTCAGCAAATCGCTGCTTCCCTGAGAATCCCCGTGCACCCCGGGCACCCCATGCACCCCGGGCTCGACGCGATACCCGACGGGTCCGCTGTCGAGCCGAACTGAGTTCCATACCGAACCCTAACGCCGTTGTGGCGTCGCTGCATACGCAATTCCGATGATTTTCTCCCCACCTTTGTCGCGAATTGCTCGCGCTGCCGCGCCGAATGTCGCACCGGTCGTGCGAACGTCGTCGACAATCACCACGGTGGGCCACTCCCCGACCGGAAAAAGCGCCCGGGCCGTGAACCCGACCTCGGCCCGGGCCGCCCGGCCGGCCCCCTGTTGTTCCCGGATCGAGACCCGGGAAAGGGCACGGACGGCAACGAACCCGGAATGCCCGGCGATTGCCCGCCCGAGTTCCTCCGCCTGGTCAAAGCCGCGCCGTTGGGCCCGACGCTTCGAGGTAGGGGCCCACGTGATGAGCGTGTCGGGTTGAAGCAGTGGGCGAAGTACGTCGAACATGGCCCTCGCCATGGTTGGAATCCCGCCGAACCGACCGGTCGCTTTCATGGACAAAATCTCGTGTTTGACCACGCCGTCGTACGCGTAGGGGGCCAGACAGGCCACGAGACCGTCGGGAACCGGCAAAGGTGGGGCCGGTTGACGTTCACGGGCACACGACCGGCACAGCGCTCCGGAACCCCCCGGCGCCTCCACGGTCCCTCTGCAGCAGGCACATTCGAGCGGTAGCAGCCAGGGTAGGATCCGAAGGGGCACAGCGAGACGGGGTTTCGACATCGGCCGATTGTCGCTGGGGGGTACGACAGCGTTGCTACGAGAGCGTTGGTACGACAGCGTTGCTAGGAGAGCGTTGCCAGTACCCGACCCCGATTGGACAACCACGCGTTCCGCAATTCGGCTACAAGAAGGAAGGAGCGAGGCTTTCCTTCGCGATCTTCGCCATGATCCGCTCGTGCTCGGCCGCGTCGACCGTGACCGCCTCATCGATCAACATCACCGGTATGCCCTCGCGAACGTCATACCGTCGGGTCAGGCGCGGGTTGTAGAGCGCGTCTTCATCGGCCAGGTAGTAGAGCGGGCCCCTGTCTTCGGGACACGCAAGTATTTCCAATAGTTTTGGGCTCAGTGCCATCGGGCAACTGTACCCGCCGCAGCACAAACGTCCGACACCCCGGCAGACGCTTTCGCCGGGATATCGGATCGGGGTTGGAACGATGCACCGGGTCGAGCCGAGAATGCAAACTCAGTAGCGGTAGGTGTCGGCCTTGAATGGTCCGGACGGGGAAACGCCGAGATACTCGGCCTGCTCGTCGTCGACCTGGGTCAGCCGGACACCAAGCGCGTCGAGGTGCAGGCGAGCGACCTTCTCATCAAGCTTCTTCGGAAGCACGTGCACACCGACCGGATACCGTTCGGCGTGGTTGAACAACTCCATTTGAGCGAGAACCTGGTTTGAGAACGAGCACGACATCACAAAGCTTGGATGACCCGTCGCGCAGCCGAGGTTCACAAGCCGACCCTCGGCAAGGACGATCACGGAGTGACCATCGGGAAATTGCCAGAGGTCCGTCTGGGGTTTGAGCTCGACCCGCTCAATTCCCGGAAAACGGGCAAGACCGGCCATATCTATCTCGTTGTCGAAGTGGCCGATATTGCACACGATCGCGTTGTGCTTCATCTTGCTCATCTGCTCGGCCGTGATCACACCGGTGTTTCCGGTCGCTGTCACGAAGATGTCGGCGGTCGACACAACATCGTCGAGTCTAAGGACCTGATAGCCCTCCATGACCGCTTGCAGTGCGTTGATCGGATCGATCTCGGTGACGATGACCCGGGCACCCTGACCCTTCAACGATTGGGCCGAGCCCTTGCCAACGTCGCCGAAGCCACAGACAACGGCGGTCTTGCCGCCGATCATGAAGTCGGTGGCACGGTTGATTGCGTCTACAAGCGAGTGTCGACAGCCGTAGAGGTTGTCGAACTTCGACTTGGTTACGGAGTCGTTGACATTGATCGCCGGAAACATCAGCTCACCGCGCTCATGCATCTGGTGCAGACGATGAACTCCAGTCGTCGTCTCTTCCGAAACTCCTTTGATTTCTGCGGCCATCCGGGTCCACTTGGTGGGGTCTTCCCTCAAGGTTTTCGTGAGTAGCCGCAATATGATCGCGAACTCCGCGCTTGAGGCTTCGCCAGCGTCAGGCACGGCTCCGGCCTTTTCGAATTCCACGCCTTTGTGAACGACGAGCGTGGCGTCGCCACCATCGTCGAGGATCATGTTGGGGCCGGTATTGCCGTTGGCGTCGGCCGGCCACGACATCATCTGCTCGGTGCACCACCAGTACTCTTCGAGCGATTCACCCTTCCACGCAAACACCGGAATGCCGGCCGGCGAATCGACCGTACCGTCGGGACCGACGGCGATCGCCGCAGCGGCATGGTCCTGCGTGGAAAAGATGTTGCAACTCGCCCAACGGACCTCGGCACCGAGTTCCACCAGTGTCTCGATGAGGACCGCGGTTTGAATGGTCATGTGCAGCGAACCCGAGATGCGGGCCCCCCTCAGCGGCTTCGATGGGCCGAATTCCTTGCGAATCGCCCGGAGGCCCGGCATCTCGTGCTCAGCCAGATGAATTTCCTTTCGCCCGAAGGGGGCGAGCTTGAGGTCGGCGACTTTGTAGTCGTGGTCAGAATGTGCCATGGCAATGTGCTCCAGGGGTAGACGCGTCGGGTGACGCAGGTTGTCAGATGGGGTTTCGTGCGGTTTGGACCGCGTACGTCGCGCAAAAAGCGTCGAATCGAACGTTGTGTGTACTCATCGGCTAGACAACCGGAAGCCTGAGGTGGCGCAAACCGACTGAAAAATGCTGGCTACCCGAATGGCCATTCCGGGGACATCGATCCCGGGAAATGTCCATCGCCGAGAACTTGACCTGACGACGTTGACTGAACGAACTTTGACGGCACGACGAACTTTGACAGCACGACGAATCGGCCTCGCACCCGAGGTAACAGCCATGGCGGCCCGATCGCTCTACATGTTACTGCGCAGAAGCTACGGAGCGGACGTGTCAAACGACCTATACGCATTTCGTTGCGGCGGGCCCACCAATCGGGTCAGTGCCCGACCCCGTCGCGGCGATTCCCGCACCACCTGTTCGGCGGAGGCGGAGACCGAACTGGACAGCGTGGACGACTATTTCAGCTTCGCGAGACCGGCCAGCATGGTTACGACCTCCGCGGTACGCGTCGAACACTCATCACTCGTCGAAGCCTCGAGGTTCAAACGCAGATACGGCTCGGTGTTCGACGCGCGAAGGTTGAACCACCACGTTCCCATGTCGATCGTCAGCCCGTCGAGATGATCAACGCTCTTGGCCTTCGCTCCGTAGGCCGATTCGACCCGCTCTATCACCACAAGGGGCGCCGCGACCTTCGTGTTGATTTCGCCGGACGCTACAAAACGTTCGAAAGGCTTGCGCAGTTCACTCAACTTGGCGTCGGGACCGGCTTCAGAAAGCAACTGCAGCACAAACAGTGAGGCGATGATGCCCGAGTCGGCCCGCCAATTGTCTTTGAAGTAGTAGTGGCCAGAGTGTTCCCCACCGAACACCGCACCGGTTGCGGCCATCTGCGCTTTGATGAACGAATGGCCCACCCGCGCCCGGATCGGTTCGCCGCCGCATTCGGTGATCACGGCAGGAACCGCTTTCGAGCAGATCAGGTTGTAGAGGACCTTGGCTCCGGGGTTCTTGGCCAAGACGGCCGCAGCGACCATCGAGGTCGTCAGCGAACCCGACATCGGTTGGCCCTTTTCGTCGACCAGGAACACCCGGTCGGCGTCGCCATCGAAGGCGAGCCCGACATCGGCGCGCCTCAACATGACGCGAGCCTGAAGGTCACGCAGATTCTCCGGCTGGATCGGGTCGGCCGGGTGGTTAGGGAACGTACCGTCGAGTTCTCCGAAAAGGATGTCGAGCTCGAGTGGCAGGTGCCCGAGAATCGCCGGAGCGACAAGACCACCCATGCCGTTCGCCGTGTCGGCGACAACCTTCAGCGGACGAATCTTATCTACATCGATGAATGACAGGGCATGCGTGGCAAAGGCCGCCAGCATCGAACGTTCCTCGCGGACACCACCGCCGTTTCCGTAGGGCTTTCCCTCGGCGAACTCCGCCGCCAGATCACGGATGTCGCGAAGGCCCGTGTCTTCAGCCAATGGTGCGGCACCGGCCAGACACATCTTGATCCCGTTGTATTCGGCCGGGTTGTGCGAAGCAGTGAACATCGCCCCGGGCATGTTCAACGTACCACTCGCGAAATAGAGAAGGTCGGTCGACGCGAGCCCGATATCGATGACGTTGACCCCTTCGCCCATGGCTCCATCGGAAAAGGCCGCCGCGAGGGCTACCCCGGTCGGGCGCATGTCGCGCGCCACGACAATCGTTTCAGATCCGCAAAAGCGGGCGAACGCGGCACCTATGGCTTTGGCCAGGATCGGGTCTATCTGTTGAGGGCACAGACCCCGGATGTCATAGGCCTTGAAGATCGCCTCCAACTTGCGACGATCACTCCCGCCGTCGTCGCCACCGTTCACTTCACCACTACCGGTCGGGGCGCTGGTCATTTTGGACACCTCAGGCATCGTTTCAAAGGAGGAATCGTTTCACAGGTCGTCGTAGGGTGTCGGAAATTCCCGAGCGTAGGTGCATCGGCACAAACGAACGGGAAATCAAATAATTCCGACCGAGGCAGCGTACCGGACCCGGTCCATCACCGAGAGCGCGACCTGAGACGGTATGACGACGACTCCGAAAAGGTGGGTTTAGGCTGTTCCGATGCAAAGTGACGGGGTTACGCCCGACGAGCGGGAGCACGCCGAGGGTGAAACCCCTGGACCACAATCCTCCACGCTGGCCCACCACAACAGCCAGTTGGACGCAACGCCTGACACCGCGTCCGACCCGGGCCGGGTGAGGCAGTCAGAGCTACACAAACCGGCCCGACTTCCCGATACAGAACGGATGACTTCTCCCGACGGCTTCCGAACAGACGCTTCAGGGAACGACACCGGCACGACAGACACCCCTCCTGTGCGAACAGAAATCGCGAAGGAGGCCACGACTGATAACGTCGCCGATCGTCAGAGCACCGAAGTGATCGACGCAGACGCGGCTCCCGGCAGGATCGACGCCGACGGAGACTCGACTCCCGCCATGATCGACGCCGACGCAACCCCGCGTCGACGCGGCTTTGCCCGTTTCAGACCTCAGCCGGGATTCGACTGGGTCAGCTTCGCGATCCTCGGACTCGGGACCCTTGTGCTCGTCTGGAAGATGCATGCGTTCAAGCTTCCTTCGCAGATCGTGCTTGAGCAGGCCCAGGCCCGAGGGAAAGCTTCACCGTCGGGCGGAATCATGCGCTTCTTGTCGGACTGGCTGCGCCCGTGGGCATGGGGCCGGGGCGATCTGCTGAAAGACACGACCGCAACAGGCGGCGACATGGGCGCCCACGTCTGGACGGCCGACGTGATCAAACGGGTCGTGATACCCCAGTGGCGACTTACGGGTTGGACCAACGAGTGGTTTCGGGGGATGAAGGCCCTGGGCTTCTACTTCCCGCTGCCGACCCTCGTGATCGTCGCCCTCAGCAAAATCATTCCCTACAACATCGCGTTCAAACTGGTCACCGTCGCGGGTGTCTTCTCCCTGCCCACCACCTCCTGGCTATCGGGCAAAGTCGCCGGCCTCCGCCGTCCGATCCCGACCCTGATGGGAATCGCCTCGTTCGTCTTCCTGTTCGGCCGCCACTACGACCTTTACATCTACGGCGGCAACATCCTTTCGACCATGGCCGGAGAGTTCTCGTTTTCCATCAGTGTCAGCTTCGGCGTCTTGTTCCTCGGACTGTTCGTCCGCGTGTTGAAAACCGGTGAGAAGCGCGGCCTTGCCGCGCTGTGCCTGGCGGCTACCGGCCTGTCGCACCTCCTGCCGACAATGTGGGTGCTGCTGACCGCCGTGTTGCTGCTCATCACCCACCTCGATATCAACGAACTCAAAGCAAAGAACCGCTCGTTGTTCGGTGGGGTGCTGGGGGCCGGCGGCCTCGTCGCTGCGCTGATCGCCGTCGGTTATGACGTCAACTACGGGATAGTGGCGTTCGGGTTTGTCCTCTTCGGCCTCGCGCTCTACGACGAAATCACCGGAGCCTTCGGTCTGCGGCAGTTCAGCGACTCGATCCTGGTGATGAGCTGCGGTGGAGCCATCGCCGGCTTCTGGCTCCTGGCCTTTTTCGAGGACCTCCCCTTCACCAATGACATGGGTTGGGAAAAGTCCACCCGTTACGTCGAGTTCCTGTTGCCGTTCTGGGCGAAGAAGCCGCCCGCGGACTCACAGATCATCGCCGTCGCAATGATATTGGCATCGATCGGAGCCCTCATCGCCCTTTGGTCGCTCGTGTCGGCCATGCTCGACCGGGCGAGGCAAAGCCGGTACTGGATGCCAAACTCCGGTTCGCTGTCGGTAATCGTAAGCGGGTTCATCGGCCTGGTCGCCGGCCTCAGCCGACACTCCAGCATGGCGCTGCTTCTCGGGATCATCGGTGGATTCACGCTTTCGTTCATCGCCATCCTGATCATTTCCGAAGAGTCCCGCTGGCAGCAGGTCGTGCTGGTCCTTGTGTCCGGCATGGCCGGTGCCGCGGCAATCGCGAAATGGGGTTCGCCGATCTGGTCGATCCTGGCCGCAGCGACCGTGGTGATCATGCTTCTCATTCTCGCCGCCGTAAACCAGCTCCGCTACGAGCGATGGGGTGTCGCCCTAACCTGCACAATCGCCGTTGCGGCATCGATATTCACGCAGTCCCCCCAGTTCCGCTTGTGGAACGCCCGCGTTCTGCCCTTCTGGTTCTTCTCGATTCTCCTCCTCTCGGCCTACGGAGCCGTACAGGCGGTGCAGG
This sequence comes from Acidimicrobiia bacterium, assembly GCA_031383405.1. Lineage (GTDB taxonomy): Bacteria > Actinomycetota > Acidimicrobiia > Acidimicrobiales > JANYDT01 > JANMZO01. The sequence continues at coordinate 12,790 of JANMZO010000228.1, forward strand.
CCATGCGCAGGGGCGTCGCCTGGTACGCGACACCTCAGCGTAAGTTCCCGCGTTCAGCGTCGTGGGGCATCGTCGGCGCAGCTCTGATCACGTTCGTGGCCGTTGGACTTCCGCTCAACCTCGTGCCGAAAAACCTGCCAATCCCGAAAGTTCGCAAAGGGCTGATCGGAGTTCAGCTTGCGAAGAACACGAACGATTCCAACCCTGCGACCGGTTGGGCCGCGTACAACTTCAAGGGATACGAAGGGCAAGCGGCCTGGCCGGAGTACCGGGCCCTCATGAACGAAGCGAACCGGGTCAGTAGGACCAACGGCTGCGGCACGGCCGTCTACGAATACGACGACGCCAAACTCGGCTCTTTCGGCACGCCTCTTTCTCCGATGCTGCTGCCCTACTGGACCAGAGGCTGCATGGGCTCAATGGAAGGTGTGTACTTCGAATCGTCGGCCACCGCGCCCCACCACTGGCTCACGGCCGCGCTCGTCACCGCTCCGGCCACCAACAACGACGACGGGTCGAAGAAATACTCGGGACCTTCGAATCCGCAGCGGGACCTGCCGTACCAGAGCTTCGATCTCGCCCGGGGCGTCGGCAAAATGGAAGAGATCGGAATCAAGTACTACCTGGCGGTCACCGACCTCGCGAAGAAGACGGCCGACACGTTGCCTTCGCTAAAAAAGGTCGGGACGTCCGGGGTCTTCGCCTTCTACGAACTGGTCAACGCCGCGACGGTCGCACCGCTCACCGAGGAGCCGGTGGTGGTGACCGGCATCGATCAGGATCAGTACGGCGGCTGGCTCGACGTCGACATGGACCGTTACAACAACCCCAATGCGTTTGAGATCGGTAAGGCTCAAAGCGAACAAGATCAGCGCACCGCCCGCTATCCCCTGGCCGTCGCCTGGTCGGGTCCCAAGTCATGGCAGCGGATGAAGGCTGAGGTGAACAAGCCCAAGGGCGTGCGGACCTTTGGAACCGGAGTCTCGATCTCACGAATCACCCCGAAGGCACTTCCGCCGGTTGTGGTTTCGAATATCGTCGAGAAGGAAACCGACATTTCCTTCACCGTGGACAGGATCGGCGTACCCGTGGTGGTCCGTGCGTCCTACTTCCCAAACTGGAGCGTGAAGGGGGCCAAAGGCCCGTACCGGATCATGCCGAACGTTATGGTCGTGATACCGACGTCGAAGAACGTAACGCTGCACTGGGGCTTCAGCCGGGCTGACATCCTCGGCTATCCGGCCAGCGTGGCGGGTCTGGGTGGCGCGTTCCTGCTCCACCGCCGCACCCGTCGGCGGAAGTTCTTCGCCGACATGCCGGTACCCGAGGCCAACGACGGCGTTCCAACCGGCGAACTGATCGACCCCTACGCGCTCGGGGCGGACTTTGATACCCAATTGAACGCCCACGTCGATTCCGGTTCCGACGATTCCAGTTCCGGTGATTCCGGTTCCGATGATTCCGGTGATTTCGACGAACTTCCCGCCCGCGAACTGGTCGGCGTCAGCTCGCCCGAGGGCCCTTCAGGTCCCGGTGCACCAACCTGGCCGACCGCGTAAGCAACTTGCATGGTCGGCAAGACATCGGGACCTACGAAGCTCAACGCGCGAAGGATCAACCTCGCCCTACTCGCGTTCCTCAGTATCGCCGTCGTTCTCAAGCTCAGGCTCGATCTGATCGTCCGCTCGACCACGCCCACCGGGGGCGATAACGGCGGCCACGTCTGGACAGCTGACTACGTGCGTCGCGAGATGCTTCCGAACCTGCGTCTTACGGGATGGTCCAACGATTGGTTCGGGGGCGTCCCCGTCCTCGGGTTCTACTTCCCCGGGCCCACGTGGTTGATCGTCGCGCTCAGCTTCGTCCTTCCCTACAACGTGGCGTACAAACTCGTCACGATCGTTGGCATCGCCACGTTTCCGCTCGTCTGCCACCGGCTCGGCGGCAAAGCCGGTCTGAACGCAACGCGCTCGCTATTTCTCGGCCTGAGCGCATTTCCCTTCCTCTTCGCCCGGCATTTCCGCATTCTCGGCGGAAACATACTCTCGACGATGGCGGGCGAGTTTTCGTTTTCCATCAGTTTGACCCTCGCCGTTCTTTACGCCGGTCTGCTCCTTCAGGTGCTGCGCACCGGTCAGCGACGATCACCAGCCGCGGCAGTTCTGGCTCTGGCCGGTTTGAGCCACATTGTTCCGACCCTGTTTGCCCTTGCGTTCACCCTCGCAGCCACCCTGGTCGAGCTGAAACGCGACACCTTCAAGCGTCAGTTGGCCGACGTTGTCAGCGTCGGCGCGGTGGGCGGGCTTTGCGCCGGTTTCTGGCTCGTTCCGTTTGCGAAGAACCTGCCGTACACGAACAGCATGGATTACGAGAGATACACGCGTTTCCTCAAGACGCTCTTCCCGTTCTTCGCCGACTCGTCATCGTTGCAGACACCGAAAGACGGCATGCTGGCGGCTTGCGCGGCATTGGTCCTGGCCGGGTTGGCGGTACTCGTGGGATGGATCAGACGCGACCGGTTCGTCATGATCTTCACGCTGACCATGGCCATCGTCGGTATTGGTTTTCGCCTCGCCCCGCAAAGTGCAATGTGGAATATTCGGCTGCTCCCACTCTGGTTCTTTTGTGCGTATGTACTGGCCGGCCAAGCGGTGGGAGTTGCCGTGCACACGGTGTTCACCCGTCGGCGCCTTCGTCGGCAAACGACGGAGTCGACCCGTTTGCGAGACGTCGGATCACCAGCACTGGTCGGCACGGTGCTTTTCATCGCCGTCTGCGGCTGCGCGATGCAGATCCTTCCCCCGTTTCTCCCGCTGCCGGTGGTGGCAAACTCGAAGAAGGGCCTCACGGTGGAGCTTGGGCGGCTGGGGGACACCCAGGAATACCGTGTGGCACCAAAGCCTTTCGGGTGGGCTGCGAGCAACGCTCAGGGGGCACAGAAGAAATCAGGTTGGCCCGAGTACCGAGCGCTCCTGCAGGCACTGAAGCCGCTGCCGTGCGGTCGGGCGCTCTGGGAACCCGACAAGACCTACACCCGCTTTGGTTCCGCGATGGTCTTCATGCAACTCCCCTACTGGACGAAATCATGCATCCAGTCGAGTGAAGGCCTGTACTTCGAGGCATCGGCCACCGCGCCGTTCCACTGGCTCACGACCTCCCTTGTGTCGAGAAAGCCACCGAATCCGCAGCGTCGTCTTCCGTACCAGACGTTCGATATGACGCGGGGCGTGGAACGGATGCGACAGCTCGGGATCCGCTACTACCTGGCCCATTCCGCGGAGACGAAACAGGCGGCCGGTCTCAATCCGGACCTCTCGCTGGTCGCCACCTCCGGCACGTTCTCCGTGTACGAAATAGCCGGGAATACCGTGGTCGCACCACTGACGGAAGAACCGGTGGTCGTAACCGGAATCGGCCCGGGGCTCACCAGCGGTTTCATCGACGTCGGCATCGCACAATGGATAGGCAACGACAACGCGTTCCCCTCGACGATGGTGACGAGTGGCCCCGCCGATTGGATCCGCCGCAAGGCGATCATCAACCCTCCAAAACCCTTGACGAAATCGGCACCCAAACGCGGAATCGGCGTGACCTTGATGCCAGCGGAAAACCGCGCCGCCACCAGATCGCTTCCCCCCGTGGTCGTGTCAAACGTTGTCGTCGACCCGATGAGCGTCCGGTTCCACGTCGACAGAACCGGGGTGCCGGTGCTGGTGCGTATTTCGTGGTTTCCCAACTGGGAAACCGAAGGCGCGTCAGGCCCCTACCGGGCCATGCCCAACTACATGGTCGTGATTCCAACCCGAAACGATGTAGTCCTCAACTACGGAAAAACGGGCTTCGACCACCTTGGATCGATGGCTAGCGTTGTCGGCCTCATCGGACTTGCTGTCCTACGGAGGAAGACCGCACCAGTTCCCGAGACTCCCGGTGAAGAACCCACCACAGCTTGGCCAGACCTCGAAGCGAGCGGACTATCCGGCGAAGAATCGGCGTACGAGCAGGTCGGGTCTCCACGATCTTGACGCCGATCTCCCCGGTCAACAGCCCGGTGCGCTCAGCCCGCAGGATCAACTCGGTATCGAACAGGTCGGTGCCGAACCGGCAGTTCTCGCCGAGTTTCTGCACGTCACTGCGGCGCATCGCTTTCATCCCGTGCGTGTCGGATACCTTCAACCCGAACCCGAACCGGAGGATCGTACTGAACACACCTGTTACAAGTTGGCGGTGCCAGGCCCTGGTGTCATCTGCGGCGTCACCACGCTTCGAGGCAACAATGATCGAAGGGCCACCAGCTGCCGAGATCTGAGCGACCGCCCTATCCAGGAATTCAAGGTCGTAGAGGTCCACATCGAAGTTGACGACGTAGTCTCCAACGGCTTCAAGCAGGCCGTGTCGAAGCGCTCGGCCGTAGTCGGGAACGTCGACCGAGAGCGACCGAACCTCAGGAAATTCGGTGGCCAAACGATCGGCTACCGCGCGGGTCTTGTCACGGGACCCATTTTCTACAATCAGGATCTCGAAGCTCTCCCGGCGGTCGCGAAGGCCCGACACGACATCGTTGACCGCCGTAGGCAGGAATGCTTCTTCCTGGTAGGCCGGGAAGATGACGCTCAGATGTACCGGAGGTCTGAGCTCGCTGGCCATAAGACGCTCATGCTAATCCGACCGGCCGACGGGCCGGTGTCTCCGAGATGAACTCAGGCGACAGGTTCAGGCGACAGGTTCAGGCGACGATGTCCACGGGAACGCCCTGCGGAAGAATGTTCGCCAGTTTCACGATGGTGGCGTTTCGCATCCGGATGCAACCGTGGGAGACGCCCTGACCGAGCAGATCGGGTTTGTTCGTCCCATGTATGCCGATCTGGCCGTCACCCCGACCAAACGTTTGGAGCACGTTGGAATAGCCCGAAAGGCCGAACGCCCACGGGCCGTACGCTCCTTTCGGGTTCCGCGGACGAGCCAACTCCCGCATGAAAAACGACCCGAGCGGAGTCGGATACTTCGCCGAGCCCACCGCAACGGTATCTTTCAGAATCTCAGCACCGGCCTTGTACAGCGTAAGCGTCTTTGCGCTGAGCGAGACGACCGCTGCATAGTCGTGCTTGTACAAATTGACATCTTTCACCTTGACGTACCCGGTGCGTCCGTTGGGCCGCATCGGAAGAAGGACTTTGAAGCTGTCACCCTGTTGGGCCAGAACGATGAACACGTGTCGGCCGGAAAAGTTCGTCTTGTTGTTGAACTTCGTGAACGGCATGGTCGCGGTCGGGCTGTCGTAGGCAGGAGTGACCGCGGTCTTGGCAGACGCGACGATCGTTAACGCGGCAACTTTTCCGACGCCCGACGCGCCAAGGTTGTTGGGCAATGTCGGTGTTGTGGCCGCCGGGGTGCCCGGAGCGGTCGCCACCGACGGGGCTTGCGCGACCACGAAGTTCTTGGCCAGTGCTATTCGGGCGGGAGCGAATGCCATGAACCCTGCGAGACTGACGAGTCCAATCAAACGGACAACGTCGGTTGCACGGTCACGAACGACCACTTGACGACTCGGCAGCATGTTCTTGTCCATCGGTGCATTCCCTCCGAGACTGAAGCTTGACCACTCCTGAAGCAGACTCACGGTTGAACTATGACCGGGGTGCCGAGGGGAAGGAAGGAGACGAGCTTGGTGATCCCGGCGTTGCTCATCCGGATGCACCCGTGGGAAATGTTGCGGCCGAGCAGTTCGGGCTGATTGGTACCGTGGATCCCGATTACCCCGTCGCCGCCATTCCACTTTTTGAGCTGCTGACTGAAGCCGGAAAGGCCGTAGGCATATGGCCCGTAGATACCTTGTGGATTGGGAGACTTGAGCAGCTCCTTCAGGTAGTAACGGCCGTTCGGAGTCGGTAATTCGTCGGTACCGACGCCGATTTTCTCCGTCAGCGCGATTTCCTTGCCCTTGTACACGGTCAGGCGAAACGCGGACAGTTCGACAACAATCTTGTAATCGTGAACATACTTCTTGACCGACGTGGGATCGACCCATCCGGTGGACCCGTTCGGCCGGATGGGAAGCAACACTTTGTAACGGTTCGTCGTCTGCCCGTCGACGAGAAACGTGAGCGGTGATCCCGAAGGAAGCGGATTGTCGAGCACCGTTTTCACGTCGTAACCCGTCGCGGTCTCGAACACGGTGATATCGGGCGAGAGTACCTCGAGCACGATGCTTTCGTTCGTCGGGGCGGGAACGTAATCGTCGAGCAGCGAGGGCCTGGGGAGCGTCGACGCGGTCAACCCCGGAGGGGTCTCGATGACGACGGAAGAAACCTGCTGCTGAGCAGGGGTGGTGCTGGGAGCGGTGGAGTCGGAAGGACGGATATTCGGGGTGACGACGGTGGTCGTTGGAGCATCGGCGGACGTCAACGACCGGGGTGCCGATCCAGAACAACCTGCCAACGAGAAAAGGAGCAAGGAGACGGTACACGCTGCCGCTTGTGCGGTCCATCGGCGACGATGACGCGACGGGGAAGAACTGTTCGTCATGTCACAAAGCCTAGCCCTTGATCCGACTCCAGCGACCCTCGGGGAACCGTCCGCCCGAACTCTCCACAACGTCAAGAGACCGAACCGAGCCATCGCGGGAGGGAAGGAAAAACAATCCCGGAATGCCGAAGGGCCCCCACCGGAGCGGGGGCCCTTCAACTAACTGACTTGCGTCAGGTGAGAAACGTCAGACGACGAATCAGCCTGCGAAGGTCGGGGTGGCCTCAACGGCAACGGCCGGGGCCGGGGTGACGGCCGGAGCGGCAGTCGTAGCCGGAGCAGCAGTCGTGGCCGGAGCAGCCGGAGCGGCCGGAGCAGCGGTGGTGGGCGGCGGGTTGTAGTCGTTCTTGATGAGAACGTTGGCCAGGCACTCATCGAACGAAGTGACCGGAGCAACCGAACCGGTGGTCACAGCGGCCGGCGCGCCAGCCTGTGCACAGCCGGTGGCCCTGCGCTTGATCACAACACGGCCATCGTCGAGCACGTCGCCTGAGTTATCCGCGTACGACGCAACAGCGCCGTCGGAAGTGATCTCGATGACCTGGCAGGAGGTGCCTTCAAGGATGTTGTTGTAGACCTTCGACTGGCGATCCTTCAGGAGGAAGGTATCCTTCGGGCCACCGTTGTTGCAGGAGACGCTGACAGTGAACGTGGCCTGGTAGGTCTTCGGGTCGCCGGTGACTGACATGGACACCATGAGATCGCCGTAGTACAAGAAGGCGTTGTTGACGGTGATGGTCTGGCCGATCTGGGTCAGAGCCGAACGGAAGGCCGAGGTGCCCGAGCCGACGCCAGCGGCGGCGGTGACGGTGCCATTGGCATTGAGAACGGTCGACGAGTACGAAAGGCTGGGAGCGCCATTCGAGTTGGTCTCACGAACTTCACACATCGTTGACGGGGTCAGGTTCGGGATCTCGTTGATGGTGATGACCCGTGAGTCGCCACCCTTCAGAGCGAGGGTACCGTCGAACACGACAACACCACCGACGACGCCGATCGGCGCAAGCCGGGCAGCGAGGGCAGCGGTAACCGCAGCCAGGTTCGCAGTGACGGTCGCAGGGTCACCGATCAGCGAACCAACGGGGGCGTCGGCCGGAAGAGCGGCGGTACGGCCGTCGTAGAAACGGACGCCACCGACAACGATGTAGTTACCCGGGCCGGCCGGGATGACCAACGAACCAAGAGCAGCAGCGGAAGGCGAAACGGTCTCGATGAATGCTCCACCGGTAGCGGTGCAGCTGATCGTCATCGGGTAGGCAAAGCCGGCAACCGGCTCAGCGCCGGTGACGACCTTCTTGACCGTGATCTGCGGGTACGTCAGCGTGACGACGATGTCGGTGCTCGAGAACACCGGGAGGTTGAGGGCCGTGGTGCTGGTGCGAAGCGCAGCAAGAGTCGAGGGGGTGGCCGGAACAATCAAGGTGTTCGCAGCAACCGTACGGTCAGTTCCACCGAGCTTGATGCCAATGGCACCCTTGTCGAGGTTACCGGTGCCCGAGACCTGAGCGGCCACGTTGCACGAGGTACCCGGGTTGGCCGGGCTGGCAACCGGGCCGGTCAACGGCCAGTAGGTCGGAACGCCAGCAGCGCCGTTGGTTACGCCGTAAGAAACGGTGTTCGTGCCGCCACCGAGCAGATTGATACAGCTCACGGTGATGGTAACGCCGGTGACACCGGCAGGTGCAGTACCAACAACAACGGACGACAACGTGATTGTCGGCGAGGTCGAGGTCTGCGCATTTGACACAACACTCGTTGCAAACGGAGCGGCAAGTGCCGCTACGGCTGCAAGAGTGATGGCCTTGCGGGAAATCCGCTTGCTCATGTTTCTCTCCTTGGTTGAGACTTGCCAGCCGAGACTCCCGTCCTGGAATCATCTCAACAAGAGAGAACTCAGCAGGGTGTGAAAGGCCGACAGGACACACAACGGTTGTTGTGCAATGGCAACCCTAAAGACCAATTGTTACGAACGCAAGAGGAATTGGGCGGTTTTCGTCACAAAACCGCAATATTTGACACAATCGCGCAATGTGTGACCGGCAAGACCGAAATACCCACGACTCGTGAGACCCGAACCGAACCCACCGAGTACAGCGTTCATCGGTGAAACCCCGACGGGACCGCAAAACAGGTTCGTACGCCCGCTTTCGAACGCGCGACGGTCGACGCAGCGTCTGGAATGAGGACGACAATTCAGATTCCGGCGGCGATCGAGCGGGCCGGGTCACGCAACTGCAACAGGACCAGCGAAAGCGAACTGACCATCGTGACGGTGGCCGCAAGCAAAATTCGAGATGCCGGAGGAAACGACCCGAGGTTCCACCGGGGACCGATCAAGGCGAACGACACGCCCAACATGACGCAAAACAGAGCCTGCCCGGATCGCCCGTATCCCTCGAGGAGCGACACGCAAAGACCAGCCACGGCCAAAAGGGCGTGAGCAATCAGCAGGCGCTGCGTCGTCGAGCTTGGATGCTCGGCCCGGTGAGCCCACCAGAGCACGGCCGCGGAACCGGCAAACGTCAACAGAACGATCCGACTCACCGAAGACAGTACGAGCCGGCGGACGGCCTTTCCCGCAGCCGAGGCCGACGACGTGGACAACGGGGTCGAACGGAGGTGACCCGGAAGGATGGCCCACAGCGACGACATGTTGGCGGCACCCCAGAGACTCCCCAGAAGCGACGGCAGAACCGTCAGGATCGGAAGCGGCACGGTGACGGACCACACGAATTCCGGCTCGACCACGAGAAGGGCGCCGAGGCCCGATCCCACCGCGCCAGCCAGCAGCCCGGCATGCCAGGGGCTCGCTTTCCGCAGGGTCACGGTGGACGTAGCGACCCCGATGAGGGCTGCGCCGACCGCGATGATCGCCGAAACCACGAGTAACCAGGCACTCGGGACCCCGAGCGGATGGGCCACGATCATCGCAACAAGAATCACGGACTGCTGCAACCACCAGCCGCGTCGGGCTATCAGGAAGCCAGCCGACCACAGCAACCCGAGCACTGCGCCCAACCATCCTTCACCGAGGAAGCCGGCGACTCCGACGACAGCAAGAATCACGCCGGCGACCGGAAGTTCTCGCCGCAGACGACCCAGCCCCTGCTCCCCGGACAGGTACCGGCGTCGGAGAAACCATTGGGAGCCGAGACTGGCGGGGAGGGCGATGCGCCATGCGTGGTCGACGGCCGCCAACCCGAGTTCGTCGGCCATGCTACTCACCCAGAACCCAACCATAAGCACGCTTACCATAAAGACAACTTCGCCGAACAACCGTTTCACGTTGTCGGGCTTTGACTCCTCGACCGTCACGACCTCAATCAGACCCGTACCGGTCGACGACCCATCAATTTCAAGGGTCGCCAGAACTCCACCCACCGCAGCGAACCGACCCTGTTCGGCGAACCGACGACCGACCGCAAGTGCATGTCCGGCCGCAAGGCCGTCGTGGGCTTCGAGGGTGACTGCCGCTTCAAACCGGTCGATCGGGCGCCGGCCGAGAACGCGCGTGCATGCAAACCAGTACGCGTCTATCGATTCATCGTCCACCGGCGTGCCACCCGCTTCGTTCATAGCCGTGGGTCCTCGGGGTGACGGTGGGATTGGCGCGACGCAGGATCCGGCTCGACGACCGCTGCACCGGGCGCAACGGCAGCGGACGCGTCTGACAGTTCGACATGATCGCCGAGGTCGGGGGCGACATGAACGCTTGGCAATACGACGGGAACCATCGGCAGCCCATCGGCGAGAGAAGGGTGACCCGTGAGTTCACCGATAAGACTGCGGTACCTGGCCAGGCTGCTGACGTGTCCGAACACCTCAGCCGCCCGCGCGTACGCCAGGATTCCGAGCGACTCCGAAAGTGTCTGGTCATCCAGCAGCCGGCCGAGACCTGCAGCCAACGACTCGTGATCGCCGGGACGAGCGGTGAAACCGCACCCGTGTACAGCTTCAAGCACCCCACCCACAGCGGTTGCGACAACCGGGCGACCTGAAGCCATCGCCTCCAGAACAGTGATTGGCGATCCCTCGCTGATACTGGTGAGAAGTGCGATGTCAGCCCGGGCCACCACACCGTATGGGTCGTCGGTGCGGCCCGCGAAGACGAAGCGCCCGTGGAGACCCAACTCGGCGTG
>JANMZO010000238.1:0-4018 GCA_031383405.1 Acidimicrobiia bacterium
TCGTCGAGAAAGACAAGAAGATCGCTGAGTACATCAAAAAGGTCACGGAGGAGTCCACGAAGAAGAAGGAGAACCGCTTCACCCTGGCTCAGGCCGCCACCCTGGTCGCTTTGGCCCAGGCGCTCTAGACTCGGCGTTACGCCAGCGGACGATTCCATCAGATACCGATGTGGTGTCGCGACGTCGAGTCTGAAAAAGGAACCCCATTGAGCGAGTCAACTCTCGCCTACATCCCCACTGACCGGCGCCATGCTCTCGTGCGTGGCGCCGATCTGCCGGGCCGCACAACCGGAGCGGCGCTCTTCGCCGATATCTCAGGCTTCACCCCGCTGACCGAAGCGCTCGTGCGTGCCCTCGGCCCCCAGCGGGGCGCCGAGGAACTTCCGGTGCAGCTCAACCGTATCTACGACGCCCTCGTCGCCCAGGTCGACAATCTCCGCGGCAGCGTGCTCGCCTTCAGTGGCGACGCGATCACGTGTTGGTTTGACACATCCGGCGACGGCGGATGGACCGGAGATGCGGCCGCGTCTCGACCGACGCCGGTGCAACGGGCAACCGTATGCGCGCTTGCCATGCAGGCGGCTATGCAGCAGTTCTCAACGCTCGACATTCCCGGAGTCGGTCCGGTCTCACTGGCGGTGAAAGTGGCCGTGTGCGTCGGCCCGGTCGTGAGGTTCCTGGTTGGCGACGCTTCGATCCAGACCATTGACATCATGGCCGGGGAAACCCTCCAGCGGCTGGCTCGTGCGGAACACATGGCCGAACGGGGCGATGTCGTCATCGACGAGTTCGCGGCCGCAGCCCTTGACGAACTCCACAATATTGTCGAATGGCGCGACGACCACGAGACCCATGAGCGTTTCGCCGTTGTACGGGCCGTCGATGCGACGGTGACAGCGGACCCGTGGCCGGAGCTCCCCGTCGACGCGCTGTCACCCGAAGCGATCCGCCCGTGGCTTCTACCCCCGGTCGCGAACCGGCTCTTCGGCGGCAAGGGTGAGTTCCTCACCGAACTCCGACCGGCGGTGTTCATGTTCGTGCGGTTTGAAGGCATCGACTACGACGATGACCCCGACGCGCAAACGCACCTGGATACGTTCGTGCGGGCCGTGCAGACGATTCTGGTTCCCTTCGAAACCTACGTGCTTCAGGTCACCATCGGCGACAAGGGCAGCTACTTCAACACCTGTTTCGGTGCGCCGCTGGCCCACGGCGACGACGTCGTGCGGGCCGCGTTGGCTGCTCTCGAACTGCGTGACCTCCGGGTGCCCGTGGTCGGCGAACTGCAGATCGGCATCGCCCAGGGCCGGGCCCGAACCGGCGCCTACGGTGGCGTGACGCGTCGTACCTACGGTGTGCTCGGTGACGACGTGAATCTGTCGGCCCGCCTCATGCAAGCGGCCCAGCCCAACGAGCTCGTCGTCGACGAGACCGTCCGGAAGGCCGCTGGCGACGCCTTTGTCTGGGACGCCATGGCGCCGCTCCAGGTGAAAGGGAAGACCCGCCCCATCCAGGCATTCCGCCTCGTAGGTGCGGCCGAGCGCGACACGATCGGGCTCCGCCTCGCCGACTACTCGTTGCCGATGGTCGGGCGGCGCACCGAACTCGCGACCATCGTGGACCGACTTGACCGGGCCAACGGCGGCCGCGGGCACGTAGTCGGGTTGACGGGTGAAGCGGGCATGGGTAAGTCCCGCATGGTCGCGGAGGTCATGCGCGCCGCGAGCGCCCGCGACGTGATCACCTACGGCGGCGAGTGCCAGTCCTTCGGCGTGAACGCGAGCTATCTCGTCTGGCAGAACGTGTTCCGGTCGGTATTCGGGCTCGCGCACAACGATTCCGTCGAAGATCAGATCGCGTCGGTGGAAGCGCAGCTTCTGGTGGTCAACCCCGCGCTCGTCGAACGGGTTCCGCTGCTGGCCGGCGTCCTCAACATTCCCATTCCCGATAACGAGCTGACCGCCACCTTCGATTCCGCGCTCCGCAAAGGTTCGGTCGAGTCGTTGCTGGTCGAGGTCATTCGCGATCGGGCGCGTCGGCAACCGATCCTGTTGGTTCTCGAAGACACGCAGTGGCTTGACCCGCTCTCCCGCGATCTCCTGCAGGTGGTCGGGCGAGCTGTCGCCGACCTGCCCGCACTCGTGCTCATCGTCTACCGTCCGGTCGACGTGGCCAGCGCCAGTGCGGCCCGATTCACCGGGCTGTCACACTTCACCGAGGTCGTCCTGAGTGACCTGCCCGAGGAAGACATCGCCCGACTGGTCGAAGCGAAGCTGCAGCAGCTCTACGGAGACGACACCACCGCACCCCCTGATCTCGTGGCCCAGCTGAGCGTGAGGGCCCAGGGCAACCCGTTCTACATCGAAGAACTTCTCAACTATCTCAACGACCGGGGCCTTGACCCGCGTGAGCCCAATCCGCTCGCGCAGGTGGCCCTACCCGACAGCCTCTACAGCCTTATCCTCGGGCGTATCGACCATCTCACCGAGGACCAGAAGACAGCGATCAAGGTGGCCAGCGTGATCGGCCGCCTGTTCCAGGTGGCGATGCTGAGCGGCGTCTACCCGCCCTTCGCCGAGCGTGAAGGCTTTGCCGGCGATCTCGACATTCTTGCCGAGATGGAACTGACGGTGCTTGAAGCACCCGACCCCGAGCTTGCGTATCTGTTCAAGCACGTCCTGACCCAGGAGGTGGCCTACGAGACGATCTCGTTCGCGACGAGGTCCATGCTCCACGACCAGATCGGGCAGTACATCGAAGCCGACAACCTCGATCGGGTTGACCAGCAACTCGACGTGTTGGCCCACCATTTTGACCGAAGTGAAAATCTCGCGAAACGCCGGGAGTATCTGCGCAAGGCCGGCGAAGCAGCCCAGGCGGTCGGGGCCAACCTCCCGGCCATCAGTTACTACGGGAGGGTGCTCCCGCTGTTGGACCATGACGAACGGGTCGAAGTCCTGTTGCAGCTCGCGCAGGTTCTCGAACTGGTCGGTGACTGGGCCGCTGCGGAAGGCTCGATCCGGGACAGCATCGAGCTCTCGTCAGGCTTCGCTGAACAGACCGCGAGGGAGCGCTGGCGGGCCCGGGCCGAACACGCTCTTGGTGTCATCCATCGAAAGCGCGGCGAATACATAACATCGAACGAACTGTTGGTAAGTGCACAGACCTTGTTCCGTTCGCTGGCCGACGCTCCGGGGGCCAGCCGGGTCCTGGCCGAGATCGGAGAATTGCATCGCCTGCAGGGGCGTTACGCCGACGCGTTGGAGTGCTACGACGAGAGCTTCCGGATCGCCGAAGAGATCCCCGACGAAACGGCCAGGCAGGTCGCCAGGGCCCACGCGCTCAAGGGATCCGGTGTTGTCGCGACGTGGCAGGGCGATTACGAGGCGGCCCGCAAGTTCGATGATGAATCGCTGCTCATCCGACGCAGTCTTTCCGACAAGCCCGGTGTGGCGGTGCTGTTGAACAATCTGGCCGTTCTGGCGCGTTTCGTCCACGACCTCGACACCGCTCGTCGTTTGAACGACGAAAGCATCCTGCTTCTCCGCGAGGTCGGCGATCAGTGGGCGGTAGGTCAACTTCTCAACAACCAGGCGTGCATTGCGAGCGACCAGGGCGACTACGACCACGCCCGGGTTCTGCTCAACGAGAGCCTCGCCATCCGCCGACAACTTGGTGACCGCGTTGGTCTGGCGCTTTCGCTGAACACCCTGGCCGACGTTGTCATCGACGACGGCGACTTCGAGGCCGCGCCACCGCTGCTCGCTGAGAGCCTCGCCATCAACCGTGAACTCGGCGACAACACCTCGATTGCCTACCTCGTCGAGGACTACGCGGCCGTGGCGGCCAACGAGGGCCGGTCCGAACAGGCGTTGCGCCTCGCGGGTTTCTCGGCGGCCCTGCGCGTTGTGGTCGGCGCGCCGTTGCCGCCGGCTGAGTTGCAGAGGGTCGAACGGCTTCTCGCTCCGGCGCGTTCAGCGGTCGACACCATCACCGCCGAAGCGCGTTGGAAGGAAGG
>JANMZO010000242.1:0-8966 GCA_031383405.1 Acidimicrobiia bacterium
CATGTCCACGTTTTGCACTGCATACATGTCGAACTGTGGACATAAACGTGAGACTTGGGGTTCATGTCCACGTTTTGCACTGCATACATGTCGAACTGTGGACATAAACGTGAGACTTGCTCGCACCTTCAGCGGCCGAAGCGACGGATCCGCAGGCTGTTCGACACCACGAACACACTCGACATCGCCATCGTTGCACCGGCGATGAGCGGGATGAGGTAGCCCAACGCCGCCAGCGGAATCGCCAGCGTGTTGTATCCGAACGCCCACACGAGATTGGTCTTGATCGTGCGAAGGGTGCGACGCGACAGCCCGATGGCGGCGGCGGCGCGGAGGTCACCGCGCACCAGCGTGAGGTCGGCGGCTTCGATTGCTGCGTCGGTTCCGGTTCCCATGGCGATTCCGAGATCGGCCTGAGCAAGCGCCGCCGCGTCATTCACACCGTCGCCGACCATCGCCACGACCCGCCCCTCGGACTGGAGCCGCTTGACATGCGCAACTTTGTCGGCGGGCAGCACACCGGCGATCACTTCGTCGATGCCTCCCGCTTCCGCCACCACCCGCGCGACGGTCTCGTTGTCCCCCGTCAACAGGATCGGGCGTAAATGCAACGCTTTCAACCGGATGATCGCTTCAACGCTCGTCGCCTTGGGCGTATCTGCGACGGCGAACATCGCGGCCGCTTCCCCGTCGATAGCTGCAAGTACGGTGGTCTGTCCCTTCAATTCAGCGTCGGCCCGGGCCCAGTTCATCGCTCAAGACGATGCCCCGGGAGGCGAGAAATTCCGCCCGACCGGCGATCACCGCGTGGCCGTCGACCATACCTTCGACGCCGAGGCCCTGATGGTTGGTGAACCGGGAGACCTCGAACAGAGGACCCCCCGGCTCGGTGGCTGCGGTGGCGATTGCCCGAGCGACCGGGTGTTCCGACGCGTGCTCGAGCGAGCCTACGAGTTTGACAACATACGGTTGGTCCGATCCGGTCAGCATCGACGCGTCGACCGCGGAACTTCCCGATTCGACGACACCGTCGGTCGCGATCTTCTCCCCGGGGCGCACGACAAAGCGGGAGCCCACGGTGAGTGTGCTCACGGGTACCTGCATTTCGGCGCCTGTCGGATCGATCACCCAGGCGTCTTTGGCGCGAGCGACAACAGGGCGCGCAGCGCCGCACCGGCCTGTCGTTTCGCTTTCGCCTCAAAGTACCGACCGGCCAGCACGAACACGATCACCGACGACGCAACCTCAAGGTACAGGTGCTCGGCGTTCGCATCACGCTTCACGTAAGCGCCAGCCACTGCCAGTTCTCGAACTGCAACGGGGGCGCCATGGACAAGACGAGCACGGGTCCCGACAGGAGTGTGGAGACAAGCAGGCGTTGCCGCAACTCCGCTACGCGCCGTTCCTGCTCGGCCGAGCGGACATCGGCCTGTGTCGGAACAAACACACCCGGCGACGACGCCGAAATCTGCGGTTGTGGGGGTAGACGCACTGACGCGCCGTACCCCATGGAGGAAACGACTTCGATGAGGTCGTCGGGATCAACCGGTATTGCCACATGGTTCACCAGGCGAACGTTGGCCTGCTCGGTGGCATAGTTGACCGTGGCCTCGACTCCGTCGAGCCGGTTGAGTTTCTTTTCAATCCGTGCGGCACAGGCGGCGCAGGTCATTCCCGTGATGTCGAGCCGAACCGTTTTGACCGGGTCCGCGTCGGTGTGTTCAAGCAACTGATCGGTCATGGCGCACAGCCCTCATCAGCCCGCAGGAGAGCGGGCATTATCCGGCGACGTCGAAACCAGCTTCGACCATGGCCTCACGGATAGCGGCATCGTCGAGTGCGCTTCCGCTCACCGCGACGACCTTCGTGCTGAGATCGATGACCACATTCGTCACCCCGGGCACTGCCGATACCTCTTCGGTGACCGCGGCGACGCAGTGCCCACAGGTGATACCCGGGACAACGAAATTACGGGTGATGGTGTCGGTACTCATGTGGACCTACCTTTGCAGAAGAGAACTACTCCAACACTATACCGTAGGGGGGTATGGTTTAATTCACGAAACAGAAGCTAGGAGCCGCCCATGGAAACGAAGCACGCCAGGCCGGGTTACTCGTCGAACCAGGCCGACCATCTCGCCCGGTTGCGGAAAATCGAAGGTCAGGTTCGGGGCCTTCACCGAATGGTCGATGAGGAGCAGTACTGCATTGACGTCCTGACCCAGATAGCGTCCGTAACCAAGGCACTCCAGAGCCTGGCAGTAAGGCTCCTCGACGAGCACCTGCACCACTGCGTGTCGTCGGCCGTCGCCTCCGGGGGGCCCGAAGGGGCCGTGAAGCTCACCGAGGCCACCAAGGCCATCGAGCGCCTACTCCGGTCGTAAGTAGCCGTACGGGGTCCCGTGGCTCAGGCCGGTGTCCCGTGGCGACCCGCCCCGGAAGCGAAGCGGGCTGCACCTTGCCGGGTTTCTCCGGACCGGACGGTCTCGAGACCCAGATCGGTTTCGCGTTTCAGCGCGGCCGGGATATCGAGCGACCACTGTTCATAGGCAGACATACGATCTGACCTCAGGCACCGTTGCGGAAGGGCCGCGAGTTCCTTTGCCAACTGCATTGCCGCGCCAACAGCCGACCCTTCCGGCACAACGCGGTTGGCGAGCCCGATCTGCAGCGCTTCCTCCGCCCCGACCGCGCGGCCGGTGAGGATCATGTCGAGCGCCCGACTGTGTCCGATCAGGCGAGGTAGTCGGACCGTGCCACCGTCGACCAGCGGGACGCCCCATCGTCGACAGAACACGCCGAACACGGCGGAGGTTGATGCCACCCGAAGATCGCACCAGGTCGCCAGTTCCAGTCCGCCCGCCACCGCATGGCCTTCGACGGCCGCGATCACCGGCTTTGACAGCAGCATTCGACTCGGGCCCATCGGACCATCGAGCGACACGTCAGCATCAATACGGTTGCCACGACCATCGCTTATCGCCTTCAGGTCGGCACCGGCGCAGAAGGTGCCGTTTGCCCCGGTCAACACCGCAACACTGAGCAACGCGTCCTCGTCGAAGTCACGAAAGGCGGACGCGAGCAACGCGGCTGTCGGGCCGTCGACCGCGTTGCGGACCTCGGGCCGATTGATGGTGATGAGAAGAACCGGTCCGTCCGTGTGGAGTTGAATCGTCATGCGGACGGTCTACGACCGAAGCGACGACACGTCAAGACAGTTCAAATCCGATCAGCGGTGGCTGGAATCACCTACGAAGAAACTTGGGCCGCCTCAAGGACAGCCTTCACAATCCCGTCGTAGCCGGTGCAGCGGCAGAGGTTGCCCGACAGACCGATCCGGACATCAGCCTCGGTCGGGTGTGGGTTGTCAGCCAGCAGGGCGGTGGCGGAAATGAGCATTCCGGGGGTGCAGAAGCCGCACTGCACTCCCCCACAGCTCAGGAACGATTTCTGCAGAGGGCTCAGTTCGTCGCCGATGGCGAGTCCCTCAACGGTTGTTATGGCCGTCCCCTCGGCTTGCAGGGCAAGATACGAGCAGGAGTTCACGGGCTTGCCGTCGATGAGCATCATGCAGGCGCCGCATTCCGAGTCGTCGCATCCTTCCTTCGTGCCGGTGAGGCCGATCGCATCTCGAACGGTTCGTGACAGGGTCGCGTGGGGGTCGATGTCAACGAGGTAGTTGAACCCGTTTACCGTGAGCGTGGTTTCGATCTTCATAAGTCGTTTCTTTCCGTCAGTCTCTTGCGCAGTTCTCAGCGCACTTGCGTTAGCGGGTGCCCTGCAGCGAAGAGGTCGCCGGCACCGGAATGTTCTGGCCCCTGGCCCGGGCCACCGCACCCTCGATGGCCCGCCGGGTGATGACCAGGGCCATCGCCTTTCGGTATCCAGACGACGCACGGACATCGCTTATCGGCGCAGCAGCATCAGCCGCGGCCTTGGCCGCCGCATCCGCGGCGACCCGACTGCCCGAGGTCCCGACGAGCGCAGCCTCAGCGGCATCAACGCGCCGGATTGTCGGCGCGAGCGCAGTGATGGCCACTCGAGCAGAGGTGATGCGGTCACCGTCGAACTCCACGAACGCCGCCGCTCCAACGACGGCAATCTCCATCTGCTGGCGATACTCTAAGCGCACATAACATGACCCGACGGTGCCGGCCGGTTCGGGCAGTTCTATCGCAATGAGCAATTCGTTGGCTTCGGCCACGGTGCGTCCGGGTCCGATGAAGAACTCGTTGAGCTTGACCCGGCGGGTTCCGTTGACCGATTGCAGCACGACAGTTGCGTCGAGTACCAGCAGGGGGGCCCCGGTGTCCATAGCCGGCGACGCCGTCATCACGTTGCCACCGATCGTCCCCCACAACCGCGTCGATCGGGAACCGACAATCGACGAAGCGTCGCTGAGAGCGGTGTACCGCTCGGTGATTCCGGAATGGTCGACGATGTCGCTATGAGTCGTAAGCGCGCCTAGCGATATTCCGACACCACCTTCGATCGACGCCCCAATTGTTCTGAGTTCACGTAGGCGGTGGATCCCCACGAGTGCCTCCGGCAGGGGCTTTTTACCTTGGCGGGCCCCCACCACCAGGTCGGTACCGCCGGCGACGGGACGCGCCCCGTTTGCAAGAGCGGTCAGCGCGTCGTCCAACGAAAGGCTGGTGGTCAACGAAGAACTCATTGGGCAACTCCATTCGCGACGGCCCAGACGCGCTCCGGCGTCATCGGCAGAGTGGTTACAGGTGACCCGATGAGTTGGGTCAGGGCATTTGCTATGGCGCCGGCAGTCGGCACGCTGGGCGGCTCACCGATGCCTTTGGACCCACGGGGCCCGGCGTTTGGCGTGTTGATCTCGACCCAGTCGATGTCGATCCGCGGGGCGTCGGAGCACGTGACGAGCTTGTAATCGAGCAGACCCGGGTTGCGCTGACGGCCGTCGGCGTCGAGCTGCGTGCCTTCCGACAACGCCTGACCGATGCCCATCACCACTCCGCCGTAGACCTGCCCGTTGGCACCGATAGGGTTGAGAACCCGACCGGATTCGTGGGCGGCCGCGACCTGAA
This sequence comes from Acidimicrobiia bacterium, assembly GCA_031383405.1. Taxonomy (GTDB): domain Bacteria; phylum Actinomycetota; class Acidimicrobiia; order Acidimicrobiales; family JANYDT01; genus JANMZO01. The sequence goes on from JANMZO010000242.1 coordinate 5,058, forward strand.
GAACGCGAGCGACGCCGGTGTCGCGGTCGAGCTTCACCCGCACGGCGTGCGTGAAGAACTGCGGCGCGAGGAATGACTCGTTGCCGAGCCGTCCCACACATCCTTCGGCCTGCACCGGCGGAGATTCGGGGAGCGGACCCGAACCCCGGCCGTGGAATGTTCCTCCCGCCGTGATCTCGGCGATCGCGACGTTTTTGGTCGGAGTGCCCTTCACCCGGATCGTGCCTTCGGCCATCTCCAGGTCTTCCGGTGCGGCCTCAAGCAGGTCGGCCGCCGCGGCGATCAGCTGGTTGCGGACGTCGACAGCCGCATCGAGAACGGCCCGCACACTGTTGAAGGTGGTCTGCGAGCCCGATGAACCCATGTCCCACGGGGCGACGTCGGTGTCCTGATAAACAATCGAGATATCTTCAGCGCGCATACCAAGTTCCTCAGCGACGAACTGGGGCATCGCCATGACCGACCCGCTGCCGTTCTCCTGCGCTCCGGTGATGATCGTCGCGGTGCCGTCGGGATTGAACTTCACGTAGGCGCCGGACGGTACGGCAAAACACGGCCACCAACCACTGGCGAACCCGATGGCTTCGTCGTCGGGAAGCACCTGGCCGTAGCCGATGCGTTCGGCGGCCAGTTCGAGGGTCTCCTTCATTCCGATACGGTCGAATACCTGACGCGTCGGGCCTTCGGCGCCTTCTTCGACCAACGTGTGCCGGCGAAGGTCGACCGGGTCCATTCCGAGCTCACGGGCCAGGTGATCCATGTGCTGCTCCAATGCCCAGCAGACCTGCGGGGCCGTTGGGGCCCGGATCGAGGAGGAAGGCTGATTGTTCGAGTAGTTGAGATACGACTCGATGTTGATGTTCTCGATCTTGTACGGCCCGCACGCGTGCATCGCAGCCATCTGCGCGAAGAAGCCTCCTTCACCGCAGTACGCACCACTGTCGAGCACAAGGCGGCCGCGGCGGGCAACGAGCGTGCCGTCAGCCCTCGCACCGGTCTCCAGTTCGATGAGCATTCCCTCACGGCGGTGACCGACCGCGAAGAACTCTTCCCTGCGGGTGAACACCAGCTTGACCGGCCGGTTCGCCTTCCGGGCCAGCGCGGCCACGTGACCCTCGAAGTGGAAGTCGCATTTCGCCCCGAAACCGCCGCCGAGCAGCGGAACGATGATGCGCACCTGCGATTCGGTCACACCCATCGTGAGGGCTACCCCGGCGCGGGCCGCGAACGGGACCTGCGACGACGTCCAGACCGTCACCTTGTCGCCGTTCCACTGGGCGAGAATGGCCCGCGGCTCGATCGGCACGCCCTGTACCGGATCGGTGAAGTACCGGCCCTTCACGACGACATCAGCCCCAGCCATGGCGGCGTCGGCATCGCCTTTCACGATGGTCGAGTACCCGAGCGTGTTTCCGTTGCTGCCCAGGTCCTCGTTGCGTGAATAGTCTTCCCAGTCGGCGTGAACGAGCGGCGACGAGGGGTCCATTGCCTTCACAAAGTCCGAGATCGACGGCAGCACTTCGTAGTCGACCTCGATGAGCGATGCCGCATGCCGGGCGATGGCCTCGGTCGTGGCGGCGACACCTGCGATGATGTCACCCTCGAAGCGCACGGTGTCTTTGGCGAACAGGTACCGGTCCTGGACCATACCGCCGTACTTCACGTCGGGTACGTCGGCATTGGTCACGACAGCGATCACCCCGGGGACAGCTTTGGCTTTGCTGACGTCTACCTTCAGCAACCTGGCGCTCGGATGGTCGGTGTAGCGGAACGCTGCGTGGAGCTGACCGGTCAAGGTGAGATCGGCTGTGTAACGCCCCGTACCCGTGACCTTTTCCTTGCCGTCGGACCGGATCGCCGACACCGCTTCGGGGAAAGCTGTCTCAACTGCGTTTGCTGCCGTAGCCATAATGCTCCTCGAACCAAACTCGTGACTTCCCAACCGTAGTCACTCCGGAGGTCCTTCGACGGCGGCCCGAACCTGCTTTCCGCAGCAATTCCAGGCAGACTGGAACGGTGACCTCGTGGGAGTGCCCGGACTGCCGAAGACGATTTGCCCGGGCAAAGCAGGGCCACGAGTGCGCTCCCGCTCTGACGCTCGACGAGTATTTCGCGAGTGGTCCACCCCACGAACGGCCGATTTTCGACGCAGTTCACGAGTTTGTGAAATCACTCGGCCCGGTGCATGTCGAGCCGGTCTCGGTTGGAATCTTCCTCAAAAAGGCCGGCGGCTGGATCGAGCTGCGTCCGAAAACGAAATGGGTTGCGCTTTCCTTCCCGTTTCCCCGGACCATCGACAACGTCCGTATCTCCCGAAAGCCCATCGACGTCGGACGGTTCGTCTGGCACGTGGTCAACCTTCGGAGCCCCGAGGAGTTCGACGACGTCGTGAAGGATTGGCTCACCGAGTCGTACGACTTCGAGCGCTGACCCGTACGGCGATCGGACACCCGGCCCGACTTCGACGCGCGGCCTGTAACGTCGTCTCAGAGTTCGGACTGATCGACCGTGGTCAGCGCTTAAGGAGTTCGCATGGGCCTGAAAACCGCAGTCGTCACCGGAGCATCGGGCGGAATCGGCAGCGCTGTGGTCGCCGAACTTGTTCGGCTCGGGATGAACGTGCACGCGCTTGCACTTCCCGACGCGCAACTCTCCGCACTCGCCACGCGCACCGGCGTCACCGCGCACGGTATCGACGTGCGGGACACCGAAGCACTGGCCAAGATTGTGTCGAACCTGGAAGTCGATGTGCTGGTCAACAATGCCGGAATAATAGGTGAGCTTACGTCTTTTCAGAACTACGACCCGAACACCGCCAACGCGCTCATCGATATCAACTTCAAGTCCGCGGTCCAGGCCACCCTGGCCGTCCTTCCGGGTATGGTCGCGCGAAACCGGGGACATGTCGTGTTCACCGGCTCGATCGCCGCAACCCGGCCAACCGCCAACACCGCGGTGTATTCGGCCACCAAGGCGGCGCTCCACGCGTTCGCCGACGGCCTTCGCATGGACCTGTTCGGAACATCCGTGCGGGTGACGGTGCTGGCCCCCGGCCGGGTGCAGACCCACCTCTACGACGCGGCACTCGGCGGTCACGACGAAGCGGTCAACCGTCTCTACAGCGGCGCAGCCGCGATACAGCCATCCGACATTGCCCAGCTGGTTGGGATTGCGCTCTCGTTGCCGGCCCACGTCGATGTGACCCGGCTTGAAGTTGTTCCAACCGCCCAGGTCTACGGGGGCAGCCAGATCTGACGATATCGCTGACCGCGTCGCGGCCGGCTACAGCTCGGCGAGCATCCATGGAGCGAAGGTCACCGGTGTGCAACCACCCGTCGTCATCGATCGTTGCGGCGGTCGCATCGGGCATATCGAGATAACCGTGCATCACGTCGGGTCCTGAGCTGACGACGGCCCGAACCGGTGCTTCGACCAGGATGGCGCGACCCGGCGCGTCTCGACGAGACTGCGTGGATGGAATTCGACCTCGCCCAGACCGACGCACTGCTTTCGACCACGAGGGCCGTGCGCAAACGACTTGATTTCGACAAGCCGGTACCCGACGACGTGCTGCTCGACTGTCTGCGCCTGGCGGTTCAGGCTCCCACGGGATCGAACCGTCAGGGTTGGCGGTGGATGGTCATCCGCGACCAGGCGAAGAAAGACGCACTGGCCGACATCTACAACCGCGCCGGTGGCGACTATCTGAAGAGCGCGGCAGCGGCGGCGGCACCCGGCACACAAACCGGCCGGGTCATGGACTCAGCAACCTACCTGGCCGAAAACCTCGCCAAGGCACCGGTGATGGTCATCCCTTTGGTCATCGGACGCGCCACCGATGGCAACGGCGCGGCCGGGCTGTTCGGATCGATCATTCCGGCCATGTGGAGCTTCCAGTTGGCGCTTCGC